>CAZYPY010000078.1:0-14036 GCA_964649545.1 uncultured Microthrixaceae bacterium
GGCCGCGAGCGAGGCCCGTGCGGAGGACGCGGACGCGGCCGGCGAGGGGCCGTCGGAGGACGAGCCCGCGGGCTGAGCCCGGGGCCGCGCCGGCCGTTCAGGCGGCGGGGCGGTCCAGCAGGTCGAGCACCTCCAGCGGGTGTGTCAGCACCTCGTCACCCGGCGTCGGCTCCGCGCGGGGGTTCCATCCTGCCCATGCGAAGGCGCACCCCACGTCGATGGCGCACCGGCGGTCGTGCTCGGTGTCGCCCACGAACACGATGTCGTCCGCACGGAGGCCCAATCGGTCGAGCACCGGTCCCAGGGTCTTGCCCCGGCCCCCGAAGGCATCGGCGAAGAGCGCGACCTCGGGCTCCCATCCCAGACGGGACAGCTCGTAGGGCCCCGAGCGGGCGTGCTTGTTGGAGCAGACTGCCCACCGCTCGAGCCGGGTGACCAGCTCGTGGGCACCGGCGAACGCCATCGCCTCGTCCGGGTCGTAGGCGTCCAGGTAGTCGTCGATGGCCAGGCCGAGCCGAGCGCACTCGTCGGCCAGCGTGTGACCGAAGGTCACCGACTCCCGCGGCACGCCGAGCCGGACGAACGGGGCCACGAGGGCGTCGTCGGAGTCGAGGAGGGTGCCGTCGAGGTCGAACACGGCGACGAGGGGGGCCATCGGGCGATTCTCCCCGCTCCCCCACGGGTCGGGCCAGCCGGGTCAGCCGGGTCGCGAGCCGCCGCTAGGGTGCCGCCCATGATCGAGTACGAGACCCGTGGCCACGTGGCCGTCATCACCATCAACCGCCCGGAGGCCCGCAACGCGGTCAACGGCGAGGTCGCCAACGGCATCGAGGCCGCCGTCGACCGCATGGAGGCCGACGACGCCGTGTGGCTGGGCGTGCTGACGGGCGCCGGCACCGTGTTCTGCGCGGGCGCCGACCTCAAGGCCATCAACGAAGGGCGGGGCGGTGAGCTGCAGACCGAGCGGGGCGGCTTCGCCGGGTTCGTGCAGCGGGACCGCACCAAGCCGGTCATCGCCGCGGTGGACGGGCCCGCCCTGGCCGGCGGCACCGAGATCGTGTTGGCCTGCGACATGGTCATCGCCACCACGAACGCCACCTTCGGCATCCCCGAGGTGAAGCGCTCCCTCGTCGCCGCCGCCGGCGGCCTGTTCCGGCTGCCCAAGAAGATCCCCGCCAACGTGGCCATGGAGCTGGCCCTGACCGGCGACCCGATCACCGCCGACCGCGCCCACCACTTCGGGCTCGTCAACGAGCTGTGCGAGCCCGGCACCGCCCTCGACCGGGCGCTGGCCCTCGCCGAGCGCATCGAGGCCAACGCCCCCCTCGCGGTGCGCGAGACCCGCAAGCTCGTCCTGCGCTACGAGGAGCTCTCCGTCGACGAGGGCATCCACGAGTCGAACAAGGCCCTCATGGGACTCACCCAGACCGCGGACTTCTCCGAGGGCCTCATGGCCTTCATCGAGAAGCGCCCGCCCAACTGGCAGGGGGCGTAGCGACCGGGGGCGGCCCTACCGGGTCTCCGGGCGCCCGGCGGGCCGCTCAGACGATGGTGGACAGGATCTCGTGGTCGTGGAGGAACTCGGCGAGGCCGGGGGCCAGGTTCAGCTCGGCCACGTCCCACAGCGGCACCCAGCGGGCCTCGGTGGCGTCGTCCCCGGCCACGGGCTCGACCGCGTCGAGCACGCTCACCGCGAAGTCGAGGATCACCGCATGGTGCTCGTCGTCGATGCGCTCGGCCCAGCCGATGAGCTCGCCGCACACCCCCTCGATGCCGGTCTCCTCCCGGAGCTCGCGCAGCACCGCCTCCTGCACCATCTCGCCGGGTTCGATGCGCCCGCCGGGCACCGACCACGTGCCCGCCGCGGCGCCGCGGCCGCGGCGCACGAGCAGCAGGCGCTCGTCGTCGACGACGATGGCGGCCACGCAGGCTTCAGGCCGCGCCATCGGCGCCCCCGGTGCCCTCCTCCGGCCCATCGTCCTCGGTGCCCTCGGCGTCGGCGTCACGGTCGAACGAGCGGTGGACGACCAGGGCCCGGGTCACCAGGCCGAAGGTCTCGAAGAAGTTCTTGGTCTCACGATTGCCCGGGAGGGCGACCGAGTCGACCCCGAAGCACCCCTGGTCCTCGCACCAGTCCACCAGGAGGCCCATCATGGCCTCGCCCACGCCCACGCCTCGGAAGTCGGGCTCGACGTAGAGGTCACCGATCACACCGAGACGCCCACCGTCACGCAGCACGTTGAACCGGGCGATGCCGTAGCCGACGATCGCGTCGTCCACCGTTCCGACCACGACGTGGTGGTCGTGGTCCGCGATGGACTGGCGCAGCACCTCGTCCACCGGCTCGGCGTGGCTGGCGGTGCGCGCCCACACGTCGCCGCCCCGCATCGGGCGCAGCTCCTCGATGACGTCCCGGGCCAGCACCACGAGACGATCGAGGTCGGTGGCGTTGGCGGCGCGTGCGGCTTCCACTACGACGCCTGGAGCTGGGCGATCTTGTTCAGGATGGTCTGACGGCCGCGGGTCTCGCGCTCGTAGGCGCGCACCGCCTCGAGCTCCTCGGGACCGAGACCTTCGAGCCGGGGCATCACCTGGAACGCCGAGAGGCTGTCGTAGCCGGGGATGGCGAGGTCGTCGGCGCCGGGCCGGCCGGTCGTCGCGTCGTCGGCGTCGTCCGCGAGGTCGGGGACCACCCGCAGGTCGGTGCCCTCCACGAGGTCGACATCGGTCACCGGGATCGGGTCCGCGGCCTCGGGGTCGTCGTCCTCGGGCCGAAACCCCGCCACGTTCAGCAGGCCGAGCACCAGGCCGTGGGCCTCCTGCCAGGTCTGGCGGGCGCGCTCCTCACCCCGGCGGACCGTGTACTTGCCCACCACCCGGGTGAACTGCACCTGACGTCGACCCCGGTCGACGAGGTCCGGGAACAGACGGCGGCCCTCCAGGGCGAGGCCGAGCGGGGCGTAGACCACCGCGTCGGCGACCTTGGACACGACCGGTCGCTCGTCGGCCATGGCTCAGACGCAGTCCAGGCAGAGCTGGTTGGCCTCGTCGGCCAACTGGCTGGGGTGCTTGACCAGGAAGCAGGACTGGCAGACGAACTCACCGGGGCGCTTGGGCAGGATGCGCCCACCCCCGTCGGCGCCGTCGGGCTCGACGATGCCCTGCTCCTCCTCCTCGTCCTCGTCCTCGTCGTCGGACGCGGCGATGCGGTCCTTCAAGATGGCGTCGAGGTCCGCCTCGACGTCATCGGGGTCGGGCTCGTCCTCGTCCTCGTCCTCGGACTCCCCCTTGGCCGGCGCCGGCTTGTCGAGGACGTCGTCGTCCTCGTCGTCGTCGTCCACCACGTCGTCGTCGTCGAGGTCGTCACCGAGACCGCCCTCGTCGTCGAGGTCGTCCTCCACGAGGCCGTCGTCGTCGAGATCCTCGTCGAGGTCGTCGACCGCGAACTCCTCGTCGTCTTCGATCAGGTCGTCTGCTTCGTCAGCCATGTCGTCCTAGGGAGAGGTCGGCGCCGCACCACCGGTAGGTGCCGCGGCGGGGATGATAGGCACAGGTCACGCGACTCGCGCGCGTCCGGGCGGGGTGACCGGCCCGGCGTCACCCCGTCGGAGTGGTCACGCCCGCCCGAGGCGACGCACCTCGGCGCGGCGCTCGGACTGGAGGCGTTCGAGCTCGGCCTCCTCCGAGTGGTCCACGAAGCGCATCATCTCGGCGATCGCGTGGTGGCCCGCCTCCTCGGCGATGAGCCGGTGCATCTCCTGGCCCACGAGCCGGTAGGCCGGGTGACCCTGCGGCGTCGTGCGCAACTCGATCAGGTGCATCGCCGATCGGGCGTTGAGGTTGAGCGAGAAGCGCACCTTGTAGGCGAGCGAGACCGCGTACGAGGCCTGGTCGGGGAACGGCCCGGACAGGTCGTGGTAGAGCGCCGAGGAGCGCTCCATGGCCTCGTCGAAGCGGTCGGCGGCGCCCGCGGCATCCACCGCCCCGGGCCGGGTGTAGCCGTGGTTGGGGGTCAGGCGCTGCCACTCGATGGTCAGCATGCGGTGGCGTTGGAGATCGCGGAAGGCGCCGTAGTCGGCGAGGACGTCGAACCGGTAGAAGGGCCGCTCGAGGGCCCGGCCCGGCTTGTGGCGACGGTTGGCGCGCTCCCCCACGTAGGCCCGCACGACGGCCATCCGGTCCTCGGCGCCGAGCGCGCGGACCCTCGCCTCGATCTGCTGCTCGGGCAGATCGACGTGGGAGTAGAGCATGGCCGCCACGAGCTTGACCTCGGCGTCCGGGTCGAAGTCGGTGAGGGTCACCACGGGGGCGGCGTCGGTGACGGTGCCTTCGGGGAAGAGCCGACCGGCGACGTCCTCCATGGCGTCGTGGGTCGACGACAGGTAGCGGCTCCAGGCGACCCCCCGGTCCTCGAGGTCGACGCGCTTCAGGAACGACGGGATCACCTTGCGCAACTCGGTGAGCATGAGGTCGGCGTAGGTGCGGGCCTCGGGCAGCGGGTGGGCGCGCATGCGCAGCAGCAGTTGCTCGTAGGCCTGGCCGGTGCCGTAGATGCCGACGTTCGACAGCGATGCCGCCGGCAGGATCCCGCGCAGCGCGTCGAAGGCCTTGGCCCGCACGGCCTGGCGGTACACGAAGTCCGAGTCGTCGGGATCCTTGGGGTACTCGGCCCGGAAGTGGTCCTGGAGCAGGGGCAACAGCTCTCCGTAGGTGTCGAAGAGCCGGTCCATGTCGCCGACGTAGCGGGTGCCGAGCGAGGAGCCCAGGACCTCGGGGTCCCGGTAGAACCGGTAGCGGCCGCCGATGCGGGCGTCGTAGGCGATGTAGCGGGTGGACTGCTCGAGGTAGGCCATGAGCCGACCCCACTCGAGCACCTTGGTGAGCAGGTTCGACGCCTGCTCGCAGGCGAGGTGGACCCCACCGAGCTGCGCGACCGAATCGTCGCCGTAGTCGAAGAACACCCGGTCGTAGAGGTCCTCGGCGCGGCGCAGGCCCACGGTGGCGTCGATGGTGACGTCGCCGGTGATGTCGAGGTCGCCCACGAACTCGTCGAGGAACAGCCGGCGCAGGCTCTTGGACGACCGGGAGTAGCGGGCGAACAGCGCCCCCTTCACCACCTCGGGCAGGTTGACCAGCGCGAAGACCGGACCGTCGAGGTTCGTGAAGTAGCGGCGGAGGATGTCGGCCTCCTCCGGCTCGTACTCCTCCGCGACGTAGACGCTCACGCGCGTTCCCCGGCTCGCTCCACGACGGCCGAGGTTACGGCGCGCGACGGGTCCGGTCGGGGACCTGCCGCCGCTCGACGCTCAGTCGGCGTGAGCCGCGGCGAACTCGGCCTTGGCCGCCGCCAGCTTGTCGGGTCGGAGCCACAGGTCCGCGACCGTCATCGCGAGCGCCTTCGCACCGTCCAGGACCGCCCGGTCCCCTGCCTCCGACGCTGCGTAGGCGGTGAACTCGGGCGAGTGGATGGACACGTTCGGGGGCGAGACCGCGATCATCGGGTGGATCGAGGGGACGAGGTGGCTGACGTTGCCCATGTCGGTGCTGCCCACGACCCCGGGCACGTCGGCCGGATCGAGCAGGGTGCGACCGGTCGCCTCGGCGTTGGCGGTGTACAGCTCGACCAGCGTCGGGTTGTCGGCCATGTCCGCGTAGGCCGGCTCCTCCCAGGTGTAGGACATGGTGCAGCCCGCAGCGTCGGCGCCCGCCTGCAGGCAGGCGAGGACGCGTGCCTTCAGCGGCTCGAGGGTGCGCATGGTGGCGGAGCGGACGTACCAGTGGGCCGAGGCCTCCTTGGGGACGATGTTGGGCTTGTCGCCCGCCTTGAGGAACACCCCGTGCACGCGCTCGGTCGGGCGGATGTGCTGGCGCAGCGCGGCCACGTTCACGTAGCCGAGGACGGCGGCGTCGAGGGCGTTGCGACCCCGGTGCGGGTACGCGGCGGCGTGGGCGGCCACGCCCTCGTACTCCACGAACACCTGCTGGATGGCGATGGCGTTCATCGCGATCAGGTCGCCGCCGGCCGGGTGCACCATCATCGCCGCGTCGACCCCGTCGAAGGCACCCTGGTCGGCCATCAGGACCTTGCCGCCGCCACCCTCCTCGGCGGGGGTCCCGAGGATCACGACCCGCCCGCCGAGCTCGTCGGCCAGCGCGGCCGCGGCCAGGCCGGCACCGAGGCCCGCCGTCCCGATGATGTTGTGCCCGCACGCGTGGCCGACGCCGGGCAGCGCGTCGTACTCGCACAGCACGGCGATCGTCGGGCCGTCGCGTCCCGCGACCGAGGCGAAGGCGGTCTCCAGGCCGTACGCGTGGCGCTCGACGCTCAGGCCGTCCCCCTCGATGATCCCGCTCAGCAGGTCGTGGGCGAAGTGCTCCTCGAAGGCCAGCTCGGGGTGGGCGTGCAGTTGATGTGAGGCGTCGATCAGCAGGTCGGCCCGGCGGTCGACCTCGGCCACGATGCGTTCCTTCGCGGTCGCCAGGTCCATGGCGGCACCCTACTCAGACGACCACGGCGAGGGCGTCTGGCTCGACGCGCAGCGACAGCGCCCGGGCGCGATCCGCGACCCGCGCACCGTCGAGCCACACGGGGCACGCGGGCTGGAGGTCGAGCTGGGTGGCGGTGACCTGGCGCTCGGTGATGCCGGGGTGAGGGACGTGCCTCCCCTGGGGCAGACGCCGCCAGGCCTTGGTGCGGTCGCGGAGGGACAGGTCGGCGATCACGACGTCGAGCTTGCCGTCGCCGGGGTGCGAGCGGGGCGCGACGTCCCACTCGCCCAGCCACTGGGCGTTGGCGGCCACGATCACGGGCCCGTGCCACCACGACCTTCGCGCCACGAGCTGGGCCACGAACCAGAACTGGCGACCGTCGACCAGCACGGAGCCGAGGTCGACGACCGCCCGGGTGGCCTCGTCCGAGCGGAGCCGCCGCTCGTCCCCGCGGCCGCCGAGGGTGCGGCACAGGTCGCCGCCGAGGAGCCCGAGCGGCGGCGGCTCCTCCCCCGCCCGGCGGGCCGCCTCGACCACGGCCCGAGCCTCGGTGTCCGAGCGCACCACGATCCCGTCGTCGGGCAGTGGACCGGTGTCGCCCCAGGCCTCCCCCCGCCGCACCGTCACGGGGCCGTCGCCTCGGCGGCCCCGCCGGTGACGCCGTCGGGCCCGCCGGGCTCCCCCACCACCGAACTGGCCGCGACCACCCCGCGGAACAGCTCGTCCGCCGCCGTCCGAGCGGTGCGGGCGGTCGCCGGATCGGGGGCGATGTCGCCCACCTGGCGGAGCAGGTCGATGAGCTGCTTCGCGTTGCGGACGAAGTCGCCGCCGGACAGCTCCTCGTCGTCGAGCACGTCGTCGAGCCGCTCGCCCGCCGCCCAGGCGTGGGCCAGCGCGAAGAACCCCGGGTCGGGTGGCCGGGTCAGGGGCAGGCCCGCTCGTTGCTCCGCGTCGTTCAGCTCGGAGGCCAGCCGCTCGATGCCGGCGTAGCGCTCCCGCAGGCGCCCCGAGGGGAACCAGGGGGCCGGCGCCGGGTTCGGACTGCGGTGCTCGTAGGTGAAGCACGACACGAGCCCCGCCATCGACGCCGGGTCGAGGCCGTCGAGCAGACCCTCCGTGAGGCTCTCGGCGAGCAGCAGATCGCACTCGTGGTAGATCCTCCCCAGGACCTCGCCCCGCCAGGTGAGCGACCACCCCCGCAGGTGCCCCCACTCCTCCAGCAGGGTGAGCACCCGGTCGAACTGGCGGGCCAACGAGTCCGTACGACCGCGGACGCGCCGCTCGAGGTCGTCGACCTCGCGGCCCACCCGGGCGGCCCGTCGAGCCGCCGCCAGGTGGGCGTCGGCATCGGGGCAGCACGCGACCGGATGGTCGACCGCCACCCCGGCGGCGTGACCCCGCCTCCGGCCCTTGGGCGAGCCCGGCAACGGGCCGGTCGAGACCTTGCGCAGTGCGTCGGCCGCCGCACGGCGGAACTTGTCGTTGTTGGGCGCGTAGGGCTCGGGCAGCTCGACCCGGCCCGTCACCGCCGGCGCCTCGGTGAAGTCCGGGGCACCGAGGGTGAGGACCTTGCGACCGAGGGTGAGGGCCCGGACGCGCACCGCGCCCCGCTGGCGGTGGGCGACCGACAGGACGACGGCCCGGTCCTGGCCCGGCACCACCAGCACGTCGCCGGGATGGAGCCCGGCGAGCGCGGACTCGACCACGCCGCGCGGGACGCTCCGTGCGCGGGGCGAGGCGTCGGCGACGAGGGCGCGGTACTCCTCCACGTCGCCGAGCTCGCAGGAGGCGGCGGCACGGAGCTCGGCCAGCTGCGACCGGCGCGAGTCGAGCCGTCGTTCGAGGCGGACGACCTCGCGGTCCGCTCGATACTGGGCGAACGACAGGTTGAGCAGGTGGTGCGCCTGATCCGGCGGGTAGCGGTGCACGAGGTTGGCGGCCATGTTGTAGGTCGGCCGGAAGGCCGACGAGAGCTCGAAGGTCCGGCTCGCGGCCAACCCGGCCACCTGGCCGAAGGTGGTGAACGGCGACCAGAGCACGATCGCGTGCCCGATGGGGTCGATGCCCCGCCGCCCCGCCCGTCCGGTGATCTGGGTGTACTGGCCCGGCGTGAGCAGCTCGTGGTGGTCCCCGGTGAACTTCGACAGCTTCTCGATCACCACGGTCCGTGCCGGCATGTTGATGCCGAGCGCGAGGGTCTCGGTGGCGAACACCACCTTGACGAGGCCCTCGGCGAAGCACGCCTCGACCGCCTCCTTGAACGGCGGGACCATCCCGGCGTGGTGGGCGGCGACGCCCGCTTCGAGCCCGGCCCGGAACCGGGCGTATCCGAGGACCGCGAGATCGTCGTCGCCGAGCGGCGCCACCCGTTGGTCGACGATGGCACCGATGCGGGCCCGCTCCTCCGCGGTGGTCAGCCGCAGCCCGGCGTCGAGCAGGTTGGCGGCGGCGTCGTCGCAGGCGTTGCGGCTGAAGATGAAGTAGATCGCCGGCAGCAGGTCTCGGCCCGCGAGCTCGTCGACCACCTCGAGCCGACGAGGGGTGAACCAGCGACGGCGGGGTCGGCCCCGACGCGGACCGGGGCGGCTCCCGACGTCGAAGCGCTCGCCCTCCGGGTTCGGCCGGCCGTCCACGAGGGTCGGCACCAGGACCACGTCCGACGACTCGCGGTCACCCACGAGGTAGAGGTTGGCCAGCTCGACCGGGCGCTCGTGCTCGATCACCGTCGCGGTCGGGCCGCGGATCGTCGAGATCCAGTCCGCCAGCTCGTGGGCGTTCGACACGGTGGCCGAGAGGCAGACGAGGCGCACGGCGGGGTCCAGGTGGATCATGACCTCCTCCCACACGGGGCCCCGGTAGGCGTCCTGGAGGTAGTGCACCTCGTCGAGGATCACGAACTGGAGGCGGTCCAGCGCGGCCGACCCGCCGTAGATCATGTTGCGCAGCACCTCGGTGGTCATGACCACGACGGGTGCGTCCCCGTTGACCGCGTTGTCCCCCGTGAGCAGACCGACCCCGTCCGTCCCGTGACGCCGGGCCAGGTCCGCGTACTTCTGGTTGGAGAGGGCCTTGATCGGCGTCGTGTAGAAGACGCGGGCCCCCCCGCCCCGGGCGAGGGTGAGGGCGACGGCGTGCTCGGCGACCACCGTCTTCCCCGACCCGGTGGGCGCGGCGACGAGCACCGACTCACCCGCATCGAGCGCGGCGATCGCCTCTCGCTGGAACGGGTCGAGCTCGAAGTCGGGGCCGACCGGGCCCGACTCGCCCGCCACCTCAGGCAGCCGCCTCGGCCGCCCGGTTCTTGCGCCGGCGGAGGAGGCGCCCGACGACGATGGACGCCTCGTAGAACGCCACCATCGGGACCGACAACAGGATCTGGCTGTAGGGGTCACCGGACGGGGTGAGCACGGCGACGGCGACGAAGATGATGACGATGGCCCAGCGCCGGGCCGAGGCGAGCTGCTCGGGCGTCACCAGGCCGGCCATCTGGGCGAAGATCAACACGATCGGGAACTCGAAGCCCACGCCGAAGGCCAGCATCATGTAGAGGATCAGGGTGATGTACTTCGCCGGCGAGTAGATCTCGGTCAGCTCGCTGCCGCCGATGTCCCGCAGGAAGCCGAGCGCCTTGGGCAGGGTGAGGTAGGCGAGGGTGGCCCCCAGGGTGAACAGGATCACGGCCGAGACCACGAACGGGACGGCCATGCGCTTCTCGTGCTTGTAGAGGCCCGGGGTGATGAAGCGCCAGAGCTGCCACAGGATCACCGGCATCGCCAGGGCGATGCCCCCGTAGCCCGCCACCTTCAGGCGCACGGCGAAGCCCTCGAGCGGGTCGGTGACGTAGAGCGAGCAGTCGCCGCCGGCGATCTCGCAGTAGGGCTGCAGCAGGAACTCGAGGATCTGGTTGTAGAAGGCCCAGCAGACCACGCCCCCGACGACCACGGCGATGATCACCTTGAACAGCCGGGAGCGCAGTTCGGCGAGGTGCTCCACGAGCGTCATGCGCTCGTGCTCCTCCTCCCCCGTCGTCGCGTCGGTCACGTCGGCCACGGCGGGCGCTCAGCGCTCGTCGGCAGGTGCCGTGTCGGTCCCGTCGGCGTCACGGGCGTCCGCGGCGTCGACGGAGCCCGGGGACTCCTCGGCCTCGGTCGGGCCGGCGCCGTCCGCGTCGGCCTCGGTGCTGTCGGCGTCGATCACTTGGTCGGTCGGCCCGCCCGGCGACACCGGCTTCGTGCCGCCCGGCTTCTTGGCGGCCATGGCCACCGGATCGTCCATGGCCGACTTCAACTCGGACTGGAAGCCGTCGGCGATGCGTCGAAACTCACCGAGGAAGTGGCCCACCTGGCGCGCGGCCTGCGGCAGCTTGTTCGGCCCCAGCACGAGCAGGGCGACGAGCAGGATGACGAGGAGCTCCGCGCCGCCGACGTTGAACACGCGACGACCCTATCGGGGCGGTCGATCCGCGGCGGCCCGGGCCCGCTCGATGCGGGCACGGACGGGCTCGATCGCGTGACGCGCCTCGACCAACGCCGCGACCCGGGCCTGCAGCTCACGTCGCTGGGCCTCCAGCGACGAGATCGCGGCGAGCGTGGCGGCGGCGCCGAGGATCAGCACCAACGGGACGGCCAACCAGAGCACGTCCCGAGGCTACCGCCGGGGGCGCCCCGACGGTCGTCGGCGCGGTTCAGCGCTCGGAGTCGGTGGTGGAGTCCGAGGTGAGGGCCTCGAACCAGCTGTCACCGCGCAACAGGTCGTGGAAGTCGAGGAGGTCGTCGTGGGTGATGGGGTCGCCGTCCCGCCGCTCATCGAGCTCGGCGGGCAGCGGGGCGCTGGCCTGCTCGACGCCCGAGGCGAGGAGCAGGTCGATGGTGCGGGGCTCGGCCGACTTCACGACGGTCACCACGCAGCTCGGGCACCGGAACGAGTACGTCCCGGATCCGTCCGGCGCGCTGATGCGCACCTGGACGTCGGCCGTCGTGAACTCCACATCGCCACAATCGGGGCAGCTGGCACGGATGGTCGCCATCGGTTCGCCCCTCCTCTCTCAACTCCCCTGAGCCATCGGCACGCCCTCGGGGCGCCTTGAGCGAGATCGCGACGCAGGGCCGGACGGCCCATCCCGTTGGCGGTCGGAGGCCCCGGCGGAGGACGTGGAAGAATCCCTGCGTGCCCACGCGGCTGCCCTCCCTGCGCCCCGAGCCCATCGGCTTCGCCCACCGCGGTGGGCGGGCCCACGCCCCCGAGAACACCCTCGACGCCTTCGCGCTGGCGCTGCGCCTCGGGGCGACCGGCATCGAGACCGACGCCTGGATCACCGCCGACGGCCACGTGGCCCTCGACCACGACGGGATCGTGGGCCGCTTCCGGCGCCGGGCCATGGGGATCCTCGAACGCCACCACCTGCCCGAGCACGTCCCGACCCTCGACGAGCTCTACGCCACGTGCGGGACCGAGTTCGAGCTCTCGATCGACGTCAAGGACCCCGAGGCCGCGCCCGCGATCGTGGACGCGGCACGAGCGGCGGGGGGCGGCGCCCTCGGACGGCTGTGGCTGTGCCACCCCGACTGGAGGCTGGTCGCCACCTGGCGCTCGCTGGCCCCCGAGGTGCGCCTCGTGGACTCGACCCGCCTGCGCCGCATCAAGGAGGGGCCGGAGCGGCGGGCCGCGGCGCTGGCCGACGCGGGCATCGACGCCATCAACCTGCACCACACCGACTGGACCGGCGGGCTGACCACCTTGTTCCACCGCTTCGAGCGCTACTGCCTCGGATGGGACGCGCAGTACCCGCGCGCCCTCGAGCAGCTGCTCGACTCCGGGATCGACGGCGTGTTCTCCGACCACGTCGACCGCATGGTCGACGCCCTGCGCGCCGCCCGGGCCTGAGGGTCACCGCCGCCGCCCGCCGACGCGAACGGAGTCGGCCGACCAGCTACAGGGTGGAGATGTCGCCCAGCGGCCAGACCCGGAAGAAGGCCCGGCCCACGATCGTCTCCTCGGCGATGGGACCGAAGAAGCGGCTGTCGCGCGAATCCCCGCGGTTGTCGCCCATCATGAAGAAGTGACCCTCGGGCACGGTGACGGGGTCGAAGTCCCCCGTGGTGACGCCCTCGTCGAGGTAGGGCTCGTCGAGGGGCTCACCGTTGACCAGCACCTGGCCGTTCTGGGCCTCGACCGTGTCGCCCGGTAGCCCGACGACCCGCTTGATCAGGTCGGTGATGGTCGAGGAGTCGGCTTCCGCCTCCGGCCGCTCGAACACGATGATGTCGCCGCGGTGCACGTCGTGCAGGTCGTAGCTCAACTTGTTGACGAGCACCCGGTCACCGATGTTGAGGGTCGACACCATCGACGACGACGGGATGTAGAAGGCCTGGAGGAGGAAGGTCTTGATGACGAGGGCGATGACGAGCGCACCGCCCACCACGACAATCCACTCGACGAGGCTCCGCAGCCCGGAGGCCGTCCCACGCTCGTCTTCAGCCGGGAGGTCAGGGGCGTCGGCGCCGCCGGTCACGGAGGCGCCGAGGCCGACGGGGCTGGGGTCGGGCGTGGACACGGCAGGGGCAGGCTAACGCGGGTCGGCGTCGATCCCGTAGCGCCGCAGCAGTCGCGTCGCCGCCTGCCGACGGACCTCTCCGCCCCCGAGCCGGTCGTCGACCTCCACCAGGTGGGCCTCGGGCCCGAGGCCCAGCAGCAGGCGCTCGAGCCACGGCCGCGCCGTCACCGCCATCGTCGCCCGCACGCGGCCCTCACCCAGGTCCTCCACCGCCTCGCACGGGTGGTGGTCGACCACCCACCGCGCCCCCGGCTCGAGGTCGAGGACCACCCGGGGGGCGTCCGGCCCCGGGGCGAACTCGAGGGTGGTGCCCTCGCCGGCGCCGGACGGTGGCTCGAAGGTGGCGTCGAGCACCTCGGCCGCGCCGATGCGATCGACGCGGAAGACCCGGTCACCGCCGGCCGCGTGGCAGTGGGCGGCCACGTACCAACGGCCCTGGTCCGCGAAGACCCGGTGGGGGTCGATCTCCCTCCGGGTGTGCTCGTCCCGGGCGAACGAGTAGTAGTCGATGACCACGCGACGGCGGTCGGCGGCCGCGCTCCGGAGTCGGTCGAGCAGCTCGGGCTCGACCTCGTCACCGAGGCGGACGTCCACCGCGCCCTCGTCGGTGATCCCGAGCGAGGCCGCCAGCTTCGCCAGACCCCGAGCGAGCGATCCGTCGGGGTCGAACCCCGGGGTGCCCACCACGCTGCGGGCGGCGGCCACGAGGGCCAGGCCCTCCTCGGCGGTGAGCCGCAACGGACGACCGAAGGGTTCGGCGAGGTACAGCCACACCCGACCATCCTCGACCACGACGTCGACGAGGGCATCCGGGGTGAAGGGGTGGACGCCCACGAACTGAAGGGTCTCGAGGGCCTGGAGGAGCTCGGCCTCGCCGATCGCGAAGCGGGTGCAGATCTCCGCCACCGGCGCACCGGGGTGGTCGACCAGCCACGGGACGATCGACAGCAGCTGACGCAGGCGGTCGCCGGCGGCGTGGCGGCTCACGTCTCCC
>CAZYPY010000079.1:0-13998 GCA_964649545.1 uncultured Microthrixaceae bacterium
AGGTCGAACCGCTGCCTGCGAGGCGGGGGCGCTGCCCCGTCGCGTCCGCGAGCCGATCCCGCCACTCGGCCAGGCGGGGTTCGACCACCAACGCGGCGGGCTCGAGGTCGTTGCCGTGGTCGCCAGTCGGTCCGCCGAGGTCGTCCCACGCCCGGTACACCGCTGGCGTCGAGCAGAACAGCGGCGGCGTGAGCAGGGTGTAGATCCTGGCCTCGAACGGCATCGGCGTGACGACCTCGCCGATGCCAGTCACCCGCGCCCGCCCGCCGACCACGCAGAAGGCCACGTCGGCGCCCACGCTCGCCGCCAGATCGAGGTCGTCACATCCCGCCCAACGGAACACCGCGGCGGCGTCGGCCGACCCACCCCCGAGCCCCGCACCCGCGGGGATGCGCTTGACGAGGAGGATGCGGGCAGTGCGCCCGACCGCGCGTAGCGCTCGACGGACGAGGTTGTCGTCGTCGGGCGGCGCGGCCGGCTCCCCGACCACCTCGAGCCCGTCGCCCGGCGAGAAGACCAGGGTGTCGTGCACGTCGAGGGTGACCATCTCGGCGTCGATGAGGTGCAGGCCGTCGGCGCGCACCCCGGTGACGCGGAGCGACACGGTGAGCTTGGCCGGGGCCTCGAGCACCGCAAGCGCGCCCTCCGCCGGGTCGGGCACCTCCTCCACCTCGGGCATGCTCAGGGCGCGGCGAGGGCCAGCCGGCCCCACGCCTCGACGTCGAGGTCCTCGGCCCGGCTCTCGGGCGCCACGCCGGCGGCCGCGAAGGCGCCGGGCTCGATCAATCCGGCCAGCGAGCGGCGCAGCATCTTGCGGCGCTGGCCGAAGCCGGCACGCACGAGGGCGAACAGCCGGTCGGGGTCGGCCGGTGTCGCCGGTTCGGGTCGCCGCACGATGCGCACGAGGGCCGACTCGACCTTGGGGCGCGGCAGGAACACGTTGGCGCTGACCCGGGCGACGACCCGGGCGTGCGCCCAGTAGGCGACCTTCACCGACGGGATGCCGTAGGCCTTCGTGCCCGGACCGGCCGCGATGCGCTCGGCGGCTTCGCGCTGGACCATCACGAGCATGCGGTCGATCGCAGGCACCTGGTCGAGCAGGTCGGCCACCAGGGGGGTGGCGATGTTGTACGGGAGGTTCGCGACGAGCGACCAGCGGGGGTGCCCGCCGAGCAGCTCGTCCCAGGCGACCTCACGGGCGTCCCCCTGGACGATCCTTGCGCTGGTGCCGGCCACCACCTCGCGCAGCACGGGGACCAGGTGGCGGTCGACCTCCACCGCAGTGACGACGGCGCCGGCCTCGACGAGCGCGATCGTCAACGACCCCAGGCCCGCGCCGATCTCGACCACCGCGTCACCGGGTCCGACGCCGGCCAGCTCCACCACCCGGCGGATGGTGTTCTGGTCGACCACGAAGTTCTGGCCGAGGGCCCGACTGGGAGCGAGATCGTGGGTCTCCAGCAAGCCGAGGACGTCGCGCCGGGTCAGCACGGCGTGAGTGTAGGAGGGTCCTCATCCCCCACTCGGCCGAACCGACGGCCGGCAACGACCCGGTCGGGGCTGCGCGGCTCGGACGGCCCGACCCGACCCGGCCTCGAGGAGCGTTGCTCCGCAGATCGCCTGGACTCGACTCGGGGTCGCGACCGAGGCGACGAGACCAGCGTCAGAGCAGGCCGAGGCTGGCCGCGCAGTGGGGCCACGACGAGTAGCCGCCGGTGCGGGCCACGAGGTGCAAAGCGGCGTACTTCTGCTCCGCGTAGGTGTAGTCGCGAGGGTCACCGGTGAAGCCGAGCCCACCCCAGGTGCTGAGGGCGAACTGGAACGCGCCGTAGTACCCCGCCGGGTTGTAGGCGTCGGGGTTGCCACCGGACTCGCACTGCGCGATCGCGTCGAGGTTCGAGCTGACACTGCCCGGCGGCGGCGACGACGACGGCGGCGGCGATGGCGAGGGCGCAGGCGCGGCGGTGGTCGGCGGTGATGGCGCCGGGGTGCGGACTGGGTCCGGGTCGTCGGCGGGCGCCCGCTCGGGCTCGGCCTCGGGCTCGGTGGTGGGCGGGGTCGCGGTAGTCGTGGTGGTGGGCACCGCGACGACGGCCACCCCTTTGGGGTCGTCGCCGCGCAGCGGTTCGGGCACGGCTTCGCGGCCGAGCGAGACCGTCGGGGCGGTGACGGGCGCGGCGGTGGCCAACTCGGTGGCGGAGAGCTCGCCGGCGACCGTGTCGGTGGGCAGATGGCCGGCCAGCGCGAGCGCCGCCAGCGGCAGGGCGATCAGACCGGTGGAGCACGCCAGGAGCCGGGCCCGATGGCCCGTCCGGCCGCCTCCGTCCGGCGCGTCGTCCCGCTCTCCATTCGTTCGTCGCATATCGGTGCGCGAACCGTAACACAACCGCAACGCGAGGGGTCGAGTCGGCCGTGGCGGGCCGTGGCCGCCCGGTTGCTCAGCGCGGTCGGTCGAGTCCGTAGAAGCGCTCGGCGTTGTCCCACGTGGCGGCGGCGACCTCGTCGACGCCCGCCCCCGCGGCCGCGGCCACCGCCTCCCCCACGAGGCCGACGAGGGCTGGGCGGTTCTTCCGACCACGGTGGGGCTCCGGGGCCAGGTAGGGCGAGTCGGTCTCCACCATCATTCGGTCGAGGGGGCAGCGCGCCACGGCGGCCCGCAGGTCGTCCGCGGTCTTGAAGGTGACGATGCCGGAGAACGAGAGCAGGGCGCCCCGCTCGAGCGACGCCTGCGCCTCGTCGGGGCCACCCGTGAAGCAGTGCATCACCGTGTGCTCGGGCACGCCCTCGCGGTCGAGGATCGTGAAGGTGTCCTCCCACGCCTCGCGCGTGTGGATGACGAGGGGCAGCCCGTGCTCGTGGGCGAGGGCGATCTGGGCCGCGAAGACGGCTCGCTGGGTGTCCCGCGGCGAGTGGTCGTAGTGGTAGTCGAGGCCGCACTCCCCCACGGCCACCACCTCGGGACGGGTGAGCAGGTCGGCGAGTCCCTTGATGCCGCCGGCGGCGTCGTGGGGGTGCACGCCGGCGGTGGCCCAGACCCCGTCGAGCACCGCGGCCCGCTCGACGGCGGCGTGCGACGACGCGAGGTCGGTGCCGACGTCGACGAGGCGCTCCACGCCCGCGTCGCGGGCCTCCTCCACCGTGGCCCGGGCCTGCTCGGCGTCGCCGCGCAGGTGGCAGTGGTTGTCGGTCCAGCGGGGCATGACCGTCGGCCCCTCAGGCCTTGATGCGCGGGAATAGCGGGGCGCCCGTCTCGATGGCGGCGCCTCCGGGGTACTGGCCCCACGCGACGGCCTCGGGAACGCGCTGGTCGGCCGGCGTGCCGGGCAGGCCGAGGCGCCGCCAGATCACCGCGGTGGCGTGCGGGACGGCGGGGCTGGCGAGCACGGCGACGATGCGCAGCGCCTCGAGGGCGTCGCCGAGCACCGCGTCCACCTCGGGGCCGGGCTCGGCCTTCCAGGGCTCGGCGTCCTCGAGGAGCGCGTTCGCCTCGCGGATGATGCGCCAGGTGGCGTCCAGCGCGACCGAGGGGGCGAAGCGGTCCCACGCCTCCGCGGTGGCCGCGTAGGCCGCCTCGACCACGGGCGCGAGCGGGCTGTCGGGCCGCGGCGCCGGCGCGACGCCGCCGCACTTCTTGCCCACCACCGTGGCCACCCGCGAGAGCAGGTTGCCCAGGTTGTTGGCCAGGTCGCCGTTGTAGCGGGCGACCATGGCCTCGTAGGAGAAGTCGCCGTCAGGGCCGAAAGGGTTCTCCCGCAGGAAGTGGTAGCGGAAGCCGTCGACCCCGAAGTCCTCGACCAGGTCGGCGGGGAAGATCTGGTTGAGCGCGGTCTTGGACATCTTCTCGCCGCCGATGAGCAGGAACCCGTGCACCTGCACCTGCTTCGGCGGCGCCTCGCCGGCGGCCATCAGCAGCGCGGGCCAATAGACGGTGTGGAAGCGCAGGATGTCCTTACCGATGACGTGGTGCACCTCGGGCCACCACGTGTCGAAGCGCTCCCGGTCGGCGCCGTAGCCCACCGCGGTGGCGTAGTTGATGAGCGCGTCATACCAGACGTAGAAGACGTGCTCGTCGTCCCAGGGCACCGGGATGCCCCACGAGATCGAGGTGCGGCTGATGGAGATGTCGCGGAGGCCCTGGCGGACGATGCCGACGGCCTCGTTGCGCTTGCCCTCGGGCAGGACCACGTCGCCGCTCGCATACCACTCGAGCAGGCGGTCCTCGAACTTCGAGAGGGCGAAGAACCAGTTCTCCTCCTGGAGGTGCTCGACCGGCCGCTTGTGGATCGGGCAGAGCCCGTCGACGAGGTCCTCCGGGGCGTAATAGGCCTCGCAGGACACGCAGTAGAGCCCCTCGTAGGTGTCCTTGTGGATGTAGCCGTTGTCGTACGCCGCCTGCATGAGCCTGGTGACCGCGTTGGCGTGGCGGGCCTCGGTGGTGCGGATGAAGTCGTCGTTGCTGATGTCGAGCAGCTCCCACGCCTCGCGGAAGCGCGCGCTGGTGGCGTCCGCGTGCTCGATCGGCGTGAGCCAGCGTTCCTCGGCCGACCGCTGGACCTTCAGGCCGTGCTCGTCGGTGCCGGTCAGGAAGAACACCTCCTCGCCACGCAGGCGGTGCCAGCGGGCCACGGCGTCGGCGATGACGGTCGTATAGGCGTGGCCGATGTGGGGGACGTCGTTGACGTAGTAGATCGGCGTCGTGACGTAGAAGCGATCGGGCACGGGGCAAGGCTACGGGGCGCCGACAACCCCGACCCAACGACATCGGCCCGAATCGAGGCCCGGCCGACGGTGCGTCAGGCGCCGCGCACTTCGTGCAGGTGCGGGACGCCGGCGGCGGGACCGGCACCACCCCCGGTCCCGCCGCCGAGCTCGTCGAGGCCTTGGCGCTCGCGCAGGTCGACCACGGCGTCAACCGCCCGCTGCAGCTGGTTGCGCCGGGTGCCGGCCAGGTCGGCGAAGGCCCGCTGGCTGCCGTCGAGCTGGCGACCCACCTTGTCGAGCTGGTCGGAGAACTTCTCCCACTGGCGGGTGAAGGTGCCGAGGCAGTCGAGGATCTCGTTGGACGCCTGCTCGAGGCGGAAGTGATCGATGGCCTGGCGGACCACGGCGAGGACCGCGAAGAGGGTGGACGGCGAGCACAGCACGACCCGCTGCGACAACGCGTGGTCGAGGATCTCCGGATCCTGCTCGTGCACGAACGAGTACACGGCCTCGTTCGGAATGAACAGCAACAGGTAGCCGGGGGTGCTCCGGGGGTCCGCGTAGTCGCGGACCGTGAGCTCCTTCACCCGATCGCGCACGTCGCGCAGGAATTGGCGGCGGTGCTGCTCGCGGTCGGTGTCGGCCTCGGCCTCGAGGTAGCGCAGGTAGGCCGACGCAGGGAACTTCACGTCCATGTGGAGCCTGTCGCCATCGGGCAGCAGGAAGGTGAAGTCGGGAATGGTGCCCGCCTCGTTGGCCCGCCGCTTCGTGTAGTTGACGCCCTCGAGGAAGCCGGCCCGGCGCAGCACGTCGTCGGCCATGCGCTCGCCCCACTGGCCCCGGGACTGCGGGCTGGCCAGGGCCTGCCGGAGCGAGCCGGTGACGTCGGCCAGGTCGGCGCTGCGGCGGGCCGCCTCCTCCAGCTGGGCCTCGAGCCGGCCCTGCTGGTCGGCCCGCTCGCGCCGCAGGGCGGCGACCAGCTCGCGAACCTGGGCCAGTTCGCTCGACATGCCCTCGACCTGACGGCTGATCACCTGGCCGGTGTGGTCGAGCTCCCGCGAGCCGGCGGCGAGCTGGTCGCCCAGCTTGTCGCCGGCGAGGGCGTAGACCGTGTCCACCGCCGCCCGCACGGTGGCGTCGCGGGACGCCACGGCCTGGCGGTCGAGGACCGCCCGGACCACGAACCCCACGACGGCGGCGGTGACGGCGACGAGCACCAGGGCGGCGACGAGAGCGAGCACCATGCCCGCAGTGTGCCCAGGGGGTGTGACAGGAATCGGGGATGCGCCGACGGGCGACGCCGGGCCGCCGGTGGACGTGAGCCGTGTGCGACCGCGATGCGACCGCCCCGCCGCCCGGCCGCCCCGCTGCCCGGCCGACGGTGACGGTGGACCGTCGGCATGGATGGCGACGCGCCAGACGGGGTCCTCGCCTCGCCCGACGTCGATCGCGGTGGAGCCGAAGGTGCCGAACCCTGAATCCATGGCGGAGTTCAGACCGTCGCGGCGTCCGGCGTCCAGCCGGTGCGCGGGACGATTGCGACGGTCGCCTGCGGGTCGTCTGGGACGAAGCAGAGGGTCACGCCGTCGACGGGCTGGGCCCCCGTGTCGCGCACGACCTCGATCATCGCGCCGGCGTCGGGCTCGTGGTCGAGGACCTCCCTCAGGCCGAGGGCGATGCCGGCGAGGACGGCGCCGCCCGCGAGCGAGCCCCGCCACCCGGCGGCGGCCACGGGCGTGCCCTCGTCGGCGGCGCCCGGCTCACTCCGCTCGGGCTCGACGCCCGCGTCGAGTGCGGCGATGGTCGCCTCGTCGTAGACGTCTTCGAGCGCCGGCGGTGCGTCCGGCGGCATGGCCCTCCACGGGCTCATCGGGTGGGCACCCCGGGGCGAACCGGCGGGGAGGACGGAACGGGTCGGGGCCGGCGGAGGGGGCCCCACGGGTGGGAGGGCGCTCGCCGCGAGCGATGGCTGGACGGCAACGGGCCTCGCGGCGACCGTCAGCTCACCGGCATCCGGTCTCACGTCGCCATCTCCACGGCCAACGTGTACGCCCGGCGCTTCGGGACGCCGAGGGCGGCGGCCACAGTGGCGGCGGCATCGCGCTTGGACGCGCCGGCGGCCAGCTCGGCTCGGAGCGCGTCGACCACCGCGTCGTCGTCCGCCGGCTCGGGGGCGGGGGCACCCGCGACCACGATCACGAACTCGCCGCGCGGCGGCGCGGCCTCGGCCCACTCGACCGCCACCGCCAAGGAGCCCCGCCAGAGCTCCTCGTGGAGCTTGGTGAGCTCGCGGGCCAGCGTCACCCGCCGGCTCGGGCCCAGCGCGGCGGCCAGGTCCGCGAGGGTGCGGGCGAGGCGGTGAGGTGCCTCGTAGAGGACCATCGTCCGAGGCTCGCCGGCCAGGGCGTCGAGGCGCTCGGAACGGCCCGCGCCCTTGCGGGGCAGGAAGCCCTCGAAGCAGAAGCGTCCCGTGGCCAGCCCGCTGGCGACCAGCGCGGCGATGGCCGCAGACGGACCGGGGACGACCTCGACGACGTGGCCGGCGTTGGTCGCCGCCGCCACCAGGCGTTCGCCCGGGTCGGAGATGCCCGGCGTGCCGGCGTCGCTGACCACCGCCACCCGCTTGCCCTCGTCGAGCAGGTCGAGGACGGTCCGCACCTGCGCGGGCTCGGTGTGGTCGTTGACCACGAGCAGACGAGGCGCCGTCACGCCGGCGCGCTGGAAGAGACGACCGGTGCGTCGGGTGTCCTCGCAGGCCACGACGTCGGCGGCGGCCAGCGCCTCGACGGCCCGGGGCGAGAGGTCGCCCAGGTTGCCGATCGGGGTCGCGACCAGGACCAGGGCCCCGCCGGGGCGACCGCTAACGTCAGCGGCCGACATGGCCACCACCGTCCAGGTCGTCGGAGCGCTCCTCGTACTGGCCGCCTTCGCAGCCGCGCAGCTCGGGCGCTGGTCGACCGAGAGCACGCCGTACCTGGTGACGAACCTGGTCGGCGCCGGCGTGCTCGCCGGCAGCGCGCTCGCGAACGCACAGTGGGGCTTCGTGCTGCTGAACGCGACGTGGGCGACCGTGGCGGCGGTGGGCCTGGCGGTCGGGATCGTGCGCCGCCGACGGGGACAGCCACCGCTGCACGAGCACCCACCTCTGCCCCCGACCTGAGGTCACTGGCGCACCTCGAGCTGGACGCCGGGCTCGATGCCCCACTGGTCGAACGCCCCCGCCTCGGCCTCGATCACCGATCGGGCGTGCCAGCACGGCCGGCCGAGGCGGTGGGGGGCCATGCGGACGGTGCGCAGCACGACGAGGTCGGTGTCGCAGTAGGCGACGTCGATGGCGAACCGCATGCCGAAGGTGTGGACCGCACGCGCCGGCGTGAGCAGCAGGGCGCCCTCGATGCCGTCGCGGCCGAGCAGTCCTCGGGCCCGCAGCCGCGACGAGTCGGCCACGTCGAGGCTCGCCAGCACCTGGTCGTCGTGGAGCAGCCACGGCACGGCTGCATCTTGCCCGCGCCCGGCGCTGATCCCGCACCCGGGAGCGTGGGTCCGCTGCGCGACACGGCCTCCCGGTCACACGTTGAAGCGGAACTCCATGACGTCGCCGTCCTCGACGACGTAGTCCTTGCCCTCGACCCGGAGCTTCCCGGCCTCCTTGGCCTGGTGCCAGCCGCCCAGGTCGAGCAGGTCGTCCCAGTGGATTACCTCGGCCCGGATGAAGCCCCGCTGGAAATCGGTGTGGATCACGCCGGCGCACTCGGGGGCCTTGGCGCCGGCCCGGAACGTCCACGCCCGGGACTCCTTCTCCCCCGTCGTGAAGAACGTGCGCAGCCCGAGGGCGTGGTACGCCGCCCGCACGAAGCGGGGCAGGGCGCCCTCACCGAGGCCGAAGGCGTCGAGCATCTCCGTGCGCTCCTCGGGGTCGAGCAGCGCGGCTTCGGCCTCGAGCTGTACGCAGGCGCCGAAGACGGGGGCGAGCTCGCCGAGCTCCTTCTCCACGGGGGCGACGACCTCGTCGACCCGCTCCAGCTGGTCCTCGTCGACGTTGACCACGGCGAGGACGGGCTTGTTGGTGAGCAGGAAGTAGGGCTTGACCGTCTCCCGGTCGGCCAGCTTCACGCCGCTGCGGTAGACGGGGGTGCCGTCCGCGAGGGCCTCGTGGACGGCGTCGAGGGCCTTGACCTCCTCGGCGAGCGACTTGTCGAGCTTCGACTGCTTGCGCTTGCGCTCGATCTGGGACTCAACGGTCTCGAGGTCGGCGAGGGTGAGCTCGAGCTCGACGATGCGCAGGTGCTCGAGGGGGTCGGTGGGGCCGGGGACGTCGGCGTCCTCGAAGGCCCGCAGCACGTACACGATGGCGTCGACCTCGCGGATGCCGCCGAGGAAGCGGTTGCCCAGGCCCTCGCCCTTGCTGGCGCCCTCGACGAGGCCGCCGATGTCGGTGAACTGCACGGCGGCGGGCACCACGTTCTTCGACGCGCTCATCGCCGCCAGGCGGTCGAGGCGCTCGTCGGTCACCTTGGCGACGCCCACGTTGGGGTCGGTGGTGGCGAAGGCGTAGGGCGCCGCGAGGGCGCCGCCACCCGCGAGCGCGTTGTACAGCGAGGACTTGCCGGCGTTGGGCAGGCCCACGAACCCGAACTTCTCCATCCTGGGACCGTACCGGTCGTGGGTAGCCTCCCCGCCAATGGCCGCATCGCCCGCTGGTGACGTCTCCCCGCCCGAGCCGCTGCCCCCGGCCGAGGCCCTCGACCGGATCGTCTACCTGCTCGACCGGGGCCTCGAGCCCTCACCCAAGGTGCGGGCCTTCCAGCGCGCGGCGGCGCTGGTCCGCGAGCTCGGCGACGACGAGGTGCGGCGGCGGGTCGACACCGACACCCTCACCGAGCTCGAAGGCATCGGCGACTCGACCGGGCGGGCCATCGCCGAGGCGGTCCGGGGCCAGGTGCCGGCGTACCAGCAGCGGCTCGAGGAGTCGACGGTCATCCCGATCGAACGGGAGGAGGGCCGGGCGATCCGTGCCGCGCTGCGGGGCGATTGCCACATGCACTCGCACTGGTCCGACGGCGGCGCCCCCATCGAGGCCATGGCCCGCAACGCGATGGCGCTGGGCCACGACTACGTGGTGATGACCGACCACTCGCCGCGGCTGACGGTGGCGCACGGGCTCAATCGGGACCGCCTGCTCGCCCAGCTCGACGAGATCGCCGCGCTCAACGAGGCGCTGGCGCCGTTCCGCACCCTCACGGGCATCGAGGTCGATATCCTCGAGGACGGCGCCCTCGACCAGGACGAGGACCTCCTCGCCCGGCTCGACCTGGTGGTGGCGAGCGTCCACTCCAAGCTCCGCATGGACGCCAAGGCCATGACCCAGCGCATGGTGCTCGCCATGGCCAGCCCCCACACCGACGTCCTCGGGCACTGCACGGGGCGGATGGTCCGAGGGCGAGGCCGGCCGCCGTCCACCTTCGACGCCGAGATGGTGTTCGCGGCCTGCGCCCGCTTCGACAAGGCGGTCGAGATCAACTGCCGCCCCGAGCGCCAGGATCCCCCCGACGACCTGCTCGACCTCGCGCTCGAATGGGGCTGCAAGGTGTCGATCGACACCGACGCCCACAGCCCCGGCCAGATGGAGTGGCAGAACTACGGCTGCGACAAGGCCGCCGCCCACGGCATCGAACCCGACCAGATCGTCAACACCTGGCCCGCCGACGACCTCCTGGCCTGGTGCGCCTCCCACGCCGGCGGGTAGCCCGGCGCTGAGGCGGGCGGCGCCGATGCGGCGGTGCGGCGACGAGGAAGACCGCTGAGGCGGTGGGCGCTTGACGGAGCTGAGACCGCGGGCGCTGACGTGGCGGTACCGCCGACACGGGCACCGGCGAGCGACGACGGCGCCGCGTCGGCACCACGGGCCGGGTCGGGTCGCATCCGTCGCCGCCGAAGGAGTGCCGTGCCGATTCAATGTCCCGGACAAAGAACGCGGCCGCCGGGTGTTAGCCGGCGGGTTGTCACACCCCGCTGGTGGACTGCGCCGCATGCCACCCCTACGAGACCTCCAGCGGCTCGCCGCCGCCCAGCACGCCCTGGTCACCCGCCGCCAGCTCCGGGCCGCCAGCTGGGCGGGCAGCCAGATCGACCGGGCCGTCCGCTCGGGGCGCCTGATCGCCGTCCACGCCGGCGTGTACCGGATCGTCGGGGCCCCGGTGACGTCGCTGCAGACCCTCCTCGCGGGCTCGCTCGCCGCCGCCGCTCCGGCATCGCACCGGGCGGCCACGTCGATCTGGGGCGCCGACCTCGGTCCAACCACACCACGCGAGATGCTCGTCGGCGACGGACGGCACCCGCGGCCGCCAGGGGTGATCGTCCACCGGACGTCGACGCTCGACCCCAGGGACGTCGTGCGCCGGCACGGGATCCCGGTCACCAACCCGCTGCGGACCCTGGTCGACCTGGGCGCGGTGGCCACGCCCGAGCAGGTGGAGCTGGCGCTCGACTCGTTCACGTCCCGGAAGCTGATCACCGTCGCCGGCGCCCGGGCCTACCGGGAGAAGCTCGCCGGCCAGGGCCACCGCGGCGTCGGCGTGCTCGACCGCGTGCTCACCGGCCGGGCCCTCGGCGACCAGTCGCCCGACAGCGTGCTCGAGCCGACCATGGCCCGCCTCTGCCCGCGGTTCGGGCTACCCATGCCGCCGTTCCAAGTCTGGGTCCTCGTCGACGGCATGTGGCGGCGCCTCGACTTCGCCTACCTCGACGAGCTGGTCAACGTGGAGGTCGACGGCTACGAGCACCACGGCGGCGACGACGTCCGCTGGGAGGACGACCTCGACCGCAACGCCGCCCTCACCGCCGCGGGCTGGCGGGTCCTCCGCACCTCCAAGACGACCCTGACGCGCCGCCCCGCTAAGCTCGCCGGCCACGTCCGCGACACCCTCGCCCTCCGCCACCGCGAGCTCGGAGCGGCGTGACGCAGTGGCAACGGACGAGTGGCCATGCCGGCCGGTGCAGGGCGCACGCCGCGGCACGCCGTCGCCAAACGTGGAGGAGCAGCTCGGCGAGGGCGCCATCGAGCTGCGAGGGGTTCGCCAGCTGCGGCCCGGCAGGCCGAGCAGCGGCCGCGGTCGACCGCACCCCGGAACGCCGTCGGTCAACCGCGACGGGCGTCGCGCCTCCTCGGCAGGGCTCGGACCGGCACCACGAAGGGCCGCCCCGCGGGATCACGAGGAGCGGCCCGGGCTCACCAGTGCCGCGCCTGCCTGCGGAGAACGACCACCACCTCCGACCGAGGTCGTGCGTCCTCGAGTGCCAGGGCGGGGTGGGGGGGTGGCGCCGAGGCCGCCGGCGACGAACACCTTGAAACCTGCGCCGGCACAGCAGACCGTCGACAAGGTACCGACCAAGTGAGCGGTCGGAGCGAGCCGCCCGATTCGAGCAGGGGAAGCAGGTCGCCACCGCGAGCTCGGCGCGGCGCCGCCGAACTTCAGGTGAGCGCCGCGGCCACTGCGAGGACGACGATGGAGGCGAGGGTTGCGACCATGGCGGCGATCAGGCAGGTGCGCATCCGGGACCGGGCCTGCGCCGCCCCTGTCGCGGGGGTCCACTCCACCTGGAAGTCGTCGGGGAGGTCGGCGTCGCCGGAGGCGAGCACCTCGGCGGCGCGGACGCCGTCGTAGTAGCGGACGAGGACCTCGCAGGTGCGGTCCGAGGCGAAGTAGGGCGCCACGGTGCGCAGGGCCGGGTCGGCCGACGTGGTCGCCGGGATGCCGCACGACTGCAGGAGCGCCACCGCGGCATCGGCCTCGAAGAGGGTGCCGTACTCGGCCACCCGCACCAGCCCGCTCAGCGGTTCCGGCATCGTGGCACCTCCACGCTTCTCCGTCGAGTGGACGCGCCCTCGGCGGAACCCACGGCGGTCGCCTCGGCCATCGCTGCCCCCGTCGCCACGGGCCCTGGCCGAGCTGCAGGCGGACGGACGGCCGCGACCGGTGCCCGCCGCCGTCGAGGCTCAGGCACCGTCGTGGACATGCGCTACAGCGCTTCGCCGGCGGTGGCCCAGAAGCTGGCGAGGATGGCGGCGACCTCCTCGGGGCGCTGGGCGGGCCACCAGTGGCCGCAGCCCTCGAGCAGGACGAGTCGGCCGCCGGCGCGGTCGGCCAGGCGCTCGCCGAACCGGGCCGCGACGTAGGGGTCGTCGGTGGCCCACAGCGCGAGGCACGGGCGCTGGTTCTGCTCGACCGCCGGTTGCCACTCGGCCCCGACGGTCACCGCCGAGCGGTACAGGGCCAGGATGGACGATCGCATGGTGTCGTCGATGCGGCCGGCGGCGGCGGCGGCGTCGTCGTAGGGCACGCCCTGCTCCTGGAGCACCGGCACCATGGCCTCGGCGGTCATGGCCGCGACGACCTGCTCACCCAACTCGGGCGTCTGGAACAGCTGGGCGGCGTCGTGCCAGACGTACGCCTCGTCGACCGGGCCGTTGCCCGCCGCCCACGTGCGGACGAGGTCGGGCCGGGTCGAGCCCACGTACTGGACGAGCAGCGAGCCCCAGTCGTGGCCGACGAGGTCGACCGCCGAGCCGGACTCGGCGACGATCGCCTCGAGCTCGTCGGCCAGCCAGGCCGCGTACGACTCCTTCGAGCCGTCGAACCCCTCGGGCACCGGGCAGCCGAAGCCGGGCAGCGCCGGCGTCACCACGTCGGTCCGAGACAGGTGGGCCCGCACCCGATCCCAGACGTTGGGCGTGTCGGGGACTCCGTGGACGAGGACGGCCGGCATCCGACCGGTCTACCCCAATCGGCCCGTGGCCTCGGGAGATTCGACCGCTGGACCACGCACTCGACCCACCAAACCCCGGGCCGCCGCCAGGGGGACCGATCCGGTGGGAACCAGCCCTGTGGGAACCGGTCCGCCCCGTCGCCCCCCGGTGGTGTCGACTGTCGGGGGACGGCCGGGAGCCGGTAGCGTGTCACCCCTATGTCGAAGAAGACGGCCAAGCGCAAGACCAACGCCCGGCGCAAGAAGGCCAACCACGGCCGCAAGCCCAACGCCGGCCGCTGAACCCCGCGTCGTCGTACTGATCGGGCCGCCGGCCGCTCACGGGCGGGCCAGAGCCGGCCGCGCCGCTCGGCTGACACGGCGCCCGAATCGCTGACCGGCGACCGCCTCCACCGCAATCTCCACGGCGGCACTCGCCCCGGGCGCCACCGCCGCTAGTAGAGAAGGCCCCGGCGGCGCCGCACCGCTCGGCTGAGCCGGCGCCGCAGTCGCGGCGCGACCCCGACCGGCGCGAGCGTCCCCGATTCCCCG
>CAZYPY010000080.1:0-13924 GCA_964649545.1 uncultured Microthrixaceae bacterium
CTCCTTGGCCACCGCCAGGCCGCCGAAGCCTGCGCCCACGACGACGACGAGCGGACGGCGCTCCGTGCTCACCGCTCGGCTCCGGTCGGGTCGCCGGCCGGGGCACCCGCACGCCGGGCCGCGGACGCGGGTTGGCAGGTGGGGCACCAGTAGGTGCTGCGGGCCTGGTCGCCCTGCCGGGTCATGCGCACCGGTGTACCGCACCGCCGGCAGGGCTGACCACGGCGCCCGTACACGGCCAGGCTCCCGGGAGCGCCGGCCACCGTCGTCCGCGGCCCGCCGCCCAGGTTCGCCCGCAGCTGGGCCGAGGCGGTGGCGAGCAGGCGTCGCCGGGTGGCCACGTCGAGGGCAGCGACCGTGGTGAACGGGTCGACGCCGCAGGCCCAGCAGACCTCGCTGGCATACACGTTGCCGATGCCGGCGGCGATGCGCTGGTCGAGCAGGGCGACCTTGATCTCCTCGTCGGGCTCGGCCACGAGGGCGAAGCGCTCGACCGCAGCATCGAAGTCGACGTCGGGCCGGCACAGGTCGGGGCCGAGGTGCGCCAGCGGGTGGTCGGCCGGGAGGGGCTCGTCGGGCGGCGGGGCCCGGAAGGCCTCGACCACCGGCGCGGAGAAGCAGACCGCCACCCACTCGTCGGTGCCGACGACCACGCGGGCCAGGTGAGCCCCCTTCCGCCAGCGCTCCCCCACCCGATAGAGGTGCCAGCTGCCCGACATGCGGAGGTGGGTGCGCAGCACGACGCCGTCGTCGAACCCGACCAGCAGGTGCTTGCCCACCGCCTCCACCGACACGATGGTCGAACCGACCGATGGCCGGACCGGGCCCGTCAGCCGGGGCGCTTCGAAGCGGGCCAGGCGCCGGCCCTCGAGCGCGGGGCGCAGCCGGTTCGCGCTGCGGTGGAGGGTGTCGCCCTCAGGCACGGAACACCAGGCCGCGGTAGCCGTCCACGAAGCCGGCGCGCCGCAGCGCGTCGGCCGCGGGCGACTCCGCCACGGGCCCGCCGTCGACCTTGGCGACCTCGAGCGAGCGCAGCCGGCCGTCCTTGACCAGGCGGGTCAGCCCGTCGGCCCAGCCCTCGTCGGCGCCGTCGGCGGTCGCCGCCGGGAACAGGACCAGGCTGCGGCCGCCCCGCTCCACGAACACGGCGACCTCGCCGTCGACCAGCACGACGAACGCGCCGGCCGATCGCGACGGCCGGGGTCCCCCCGAACCGGCACCGGATTTCGGTGCTGGGGCACCGAAATCCGGTGCCAGAACGTCGCGGGCGGGCCACGGGAGGGCCGCGCCGTAAGGCTGGGCCGGGTCGGTGGCGGCCAGCACCACGACCTCGGCGGGCCCACGATCGTGCTCGCCGAAGCCCCGCTCGACCGCGGCCTCCCGCACCGAGCGGAGGCGGTCGACCGCGCCGGGCAGGGCGAACTGGGCGGCACCGAGGCCCGCGACGAAGTAGCCCCGCCGCACCTGACCGCGCTCCTCCAGGGCCTTGAGCACCGGGTAGACGCCGGCGAACCCGCCCTCGGCGCCCTCGCCCAGCGCGGCCTCCCGGGTGAGCACGCCGTAGCGGTCGAGCAGCTGCTTGGCCCGGGCGTGGGCGGCCTCGGTCGGGGTCGCCGGCGGCAGCAGCAGGGGCGCCACGAGGGACCAGCGGCCGGCGGCCTCGGGCGGGCCCAGGCGGGTGAGGCGCCCGGGGCGGGGACGGCGGCGGGCCGAGGACCGCGACCCCGACGCACCGGACCCGGAGCGGCCCTTGCGGCCGCCGACGAGCGCCCGCAGTGGCGCGAACGAGTCGTTGGTGACCTCGCCGGCCCAGACGAGGTCCCACAGCGCGTCGAGGACGGTGGCGTCGTCGTACTCCAGGCCGGCGGCCTGGGCCGCGGCCACGAGCTCGGGCCAGAACGACGCGCCCCGCTGGTCGAGGTGGGCGCGCAGGGCCTCGTGGTGCGGGCCGGCGGGCGGCTCGTCGGTGGGCGCCGGCACGAGCAGGCCGACCTGGTCGCGGAACAGCAGGCGTACCCGGCCGTCGCTGGTGCCGAGGGAGCCGGCGCCGACCCACACCACCTCGCCGGCGGTGGCGAGGGCGTCGAGGTCGGCCGGCGAGTAGGCGGCCATGCGGGCGGGCAGCACGTCGGCCTCGAGCACCGAGGCCGGCAGCGGCGCCCCCTGGAGCAGGCCGACCACCTCGGCGAGGGCGTCGACGCCGCGCCGAGGGCGGCCGACGCCCTGCCACTCGGGCAGGAAGCGGGCGAGGGCGGCGCCCTCGACGGGCTCGATCTCCTTGCGGAGCACGGCGAGGCAGCGACGACGCAGCTGGCGCAAGACGTCGGTGTCGCACCACTCCCGCTCGGCACCGTCGGGGCGGAACTCACCCCGGGTGACCTTGCCGTCGTGCTCGAGCCCCTCGAGGACGACCCGCACGGGATCGACCGCCACGCCGAGCCACGCCGCCACCTGGCCGGCGAGGAACGGGCCGTGGGTGCGGGCGTAGCGCTGGACGAGGTCGGCCAGCGGCGCCTCGACGGGGTCGGTGAAGGCCCGGGGCAGGCCCATCGGCAACGAGACCCCGAGCGCGTCGCGGAGACGACCGGCGTCCTCGGCGGCGGCGACGCGCTCCTCACCGCCGATGGTGGCCGGGTAGGCCCGCCGGGCCTCGACGAGCTCGTCGACGAACGCCGCGGCGTCGCCGTCGGTGCGCAGCTCGACGTCGGCCCGGCTCAACGGACCGAGCAGGCGCAGGAGGTCGTGCACCTCGTCGGCATCGCGCGCCCGCCGACCGTCGACCAGGCGCTGCAACTCGAGCTCGAGGTCGGTGAGCACCCCGGGGTCGATGAGGTCGCGCAGCTCCTCGGCACCCAGCAGGTCGCGCAGCAGGTCACGGTCGAGGGCCAGCGCGGCGGCCCGGCGCTCGGCCGCCGGCGCGTCGCCCTCGTACATGTAGACCGCGATCCAGCCGAAGAGCAGCGACTGCGCAAACGGCGAGGCCTGACGGGTCTCGACGGGGACGAGGCGCACCTTGCGCGAGCGGATGTCCGAGAGCACCTCGCGCAGCGCGGGCACGTCGAACACGTCGTTCACGCACTCACGGGTGGCCTCGAGCAGGATCGGGAACGACGGGTGGTGCGAGGCGACCTTCAGCAGGTCGGCCGAGCGCTGGCGCTGCTGCCACAGGGGCGTGCGCTGGTCGGGCCGGCGCCGCGGCAGCAGCAGCGCCCGGCCGGCGCACTCCCGGAACCGTGAGGCGAACATGGCGGTGTTGGGCAGCTGGGAGACGATGAGGTCGTCGATCTCCTCCGGCTCGACCGTCAGCGCCTCGACGGGGAGCTCGTCGACCGCCTCGGGCAGCCGCAGCACGATGCCGTCGTCGCTCCACATCAGCTCGGGATCGACCCCCCACTGCTCGCCCAGGCGGTGCTGGAGGGCCATGGCCCACGGCGCGTGCACCTGCGCCCCGAACGGCGACAGCACGCAGACCCGCCAGTCGCCGATCTCGTCACGGAAGCGCTCGACCACGATGGTGCGGTCGTCGGGGACCGAGCCGGTGGCCTCGGCCTGCTCGTCGAGATAGCCGACGAGGTTGACCGCAGCCCACTCGTCGAGCCCGTTGCGCTCGCGCAGGCGGGCGATGGGATCGGCGTCGGCCCGCACCTCGCGGACAAAGGCGCCGACCGCCCGGCCCAGCTCGAGCGGTCGACCGGGACCGTCGCCGTGCCAGAAGGGCATCTTCCCCGGCTGGCCGGGCGCAGGCGTGACGACCACCCGCTCGTGGGTGATGTCCTCGATGCGCCACGTGGAGGCGCCGAGCAGGAAGGTCTCGCCAGGGCGGCTCTCGTAGACCATCTCCTCGTCGAGCTCGCCGACGCGGGTGCCGTCGGGCAGGAAGACGCCGTAGAGACCCCGGTCGGGGATGGTGCCGCCCGAGGTGACCGCCAGGCGCTGGGCCCCGGCCCGGGCCCGGAGCACGCCGGCGACCCGGTCCCACACGACGCGGGGGCGCAGCTCGGCGAACTCCTCGGCCGGGTAGCGGCCCGAGAGCAGGTCGAGGACGTTGGCCAGCACCTCGTCGGACAGCTCGGCGTAGCCGGCGGCCCTGCGCACGAGCGCGGCGAGCTCGTCGACGGGCCAGTCGTCGAGCGCGCACATGGCCACGATCTGCTGGGCGAGGACGTCGAGCGCGTTGCGCACGTAGTGGGTGTGCTCGATGAGGCCGTCGTGCATGCGCTCGACCACGACGGCGGCCTCGAGGAGGTCACTGCGGTGCTTCGGGAACACCCGGCCGCGGCTGGGCTCGCCCACCTGGTGGCCGGCCCGACCGATGCGCTGGAGGCCCCGGCTGACCGCGCCCGGCGACTCGACCTGCACGACCAGGTCGACCGCACCCATGTCGATCCCCAGCTCGAGGGAGCTGGTGGCGACGAGGCCCTTCAGGTCGCCGGCCTTGAGGCGGTCCTCGATCTGCAGGCGCCGCTCCCGGCTCAGCGACCCGTGGTGCGCGAGGACCAGCTCGTGCGTGTCGGCAACCGGAGGCTTGCCTTCCGCCTCGGCCGCTCGGTTCTCGCCGTCGACGGCGAGCTCGTTGAGGCGGGTGGCGAGGCGCTCGGCCAGGCGCCGGCTGTTGACGAACACGATGGTCGAGCGGTGCTGCTGGATCAGCTCGAGCAGCCGGGGGTGCATGGCCGGCCAGATCGAGCGCCGGACCGGGCCGGCGGCCACGGGCCCGCTGATGGGCTCCTCGATGATCTCGCCGAGGGCACCCATGTCCTCCACCGGGACGACGACCTCGACGTCGAGCTCCTTGCGCACGCCGGCGTCCACGATGGTGACGGGACGGGGTGAGGCCGGCGCCCCCGGCGCCGGCTCGACCTGCCCTCCCAGGAAGCGGGCGATCTCGTCGAGGGGACGCTGGGTGGCGGACAGGCCGATGCGCTGGAACGGCGCGTCGGCGAGGGCCTCGAGCCGTTCGAGGGACAGTGCCAGGTGAGCACCCCGCTTGGTGGGGGCCAGCGCGTGGATCTCGTCGATGATCACCGCCTCGACCGAGCGCAGGGTCTCCCGGGCCTGGCTCGTCAGCATCAGGTAGAGCGACTCGGGGGTGGTGATGAGCACGTCGGGCGGGTGGCGCACGAGCGAGCGCCGCTCGTCGGGTGCGGTGTCGCCGGTGCGCATGCCCACCGTGGGCACGTGGATCGACTCCCCGAGGCGCTCGGCGGCCAGGGCGATGCCCTGGAGCGGGGCGCGCAGGTTCTTCTCGACGTCGACCGCGAGCGCGCGCAGCGGCGAGAGGTAGAGGAGGCGAGTGCGGCGCTCCCGCTCGGGGACGGGCTCGCGCATGAGCCGGTCGAGGCCGGCGAGGAACGCGGCGAGGGTCTTGCCCGACCCCGTGGGGGCCAGGATCAAGGTGTGCTCGCCGGACGCGATCGCCGGCCAGCCCGACGCCTGGGCGGCGGTGGGCTCGGGGAACGACGCCGAGAACCACGCCCGCACGGGCGGGGAGAAGCCCGCCAGCGGGTCGAGGCCGTCGGCGGTGGTCACCCCTCCAGGCTACGGGTGGGGTGTGACGGTCGCCCGGGCCGCGTGGTGGTCGCCCGGCGAACCCGCCGCTACGAGACGGTGAGGACCCCGGTCATGTTCGGGTGCAGGTCGCAGATGTAGTCGTACTCGCCGGCGGGCAGGTTGATCTGCAGGACCTGGGCGCTGACGCCGGTCTCGAGCTCGGTCCGGAACTCGGTCTCCTTGATGTTCAGGTTGTGCTGGACGCCCTCGTCCTGGTTGTCGATCACGATGGTGAAGTCGGTGTCGGCCGGCGCCTGGAGCTCGTCGGTGTTCCAGGCGATGTTGTCGGCGACGATCACCACGTCGCCGGGCGGCAGTGAGCCCCCGGGGCCGCCCGAGCCCTCGTCGCCGTCGCTGCCGCAGGCCGACAGGCCGAGGAGCAGAGCGGCCGAGAGCGCCAGGCCGAGGGCGCGGCGCGTGGTTCGGGACGGTTCACGGGTGGCGGTCACGACCCCAACGCTAACGGGAGAGGCCGCGTACACTCCAACCATGGCCGAGCATCGAAGCCGCGAGTTCCACCCGGCCTTCGAGGAGTACTGCGAGGCCATCTTCGAGCTCCACGAGGACGCCGTCGACGTCATCCAGGCCCGCATCGCCGATCGACTCGAGGTGTCGCGGCCGGCCGTGTCGGAGATGATCCGCCGCATGGAGGCGGAGGGCCTCGTCCACGTGGACGGCACCATCCGGCTCACCGCCGACGGCAGCCGCCTCGCCGAGCGGGTCGTGCGCCGCCACCGCCTGGCCGAGCGCTTCCTCACCGACATCCTCGACCTCTCGTGGGCCGACGCCCACCAGGAGGCGGGCAAGTGGGAGCACGTCATCTCCGAGCCCGTCGAGAAGGCCATGATCCGGGTGCTCGGCGACCCCACCACCTGCCCCCACGGCAACCCCATCCCGGGCACCGACTACACCGAGCCGACCACCGTCACCCTCGACCGGCTCGGCCCCGGTGACGGCTTCACCGTCTCGCGCATCCCCGAAGAGCTCGAGTTCACCCCCGGGCTGCTCGAGTTCCTCGAGACCTCCGACGTCCTGCCGGGGCGCTCGGGCACGGTGACCGCGGTGTCACCCGACGGCACCCTCACGGTCGAGATCGAGGGGCGTCACGTCGGTCTCGGCAGCTTCGCCAGCGCCCGCATCCTGGTGCTCAGCGCCGCCACCGCCGCCGCCGGCTGAGCGCCGCTCGCTCCACCAGCCGAGGGCCAGCAGACCGACGAGGGCCGCGCCCCACACCACGGCGAGCGACCACGTCCGTGCGCCGGGCTGACGGAAGTCGGGCAGCACCAGGCGGACCGCACGAACCCACGGGCCGGTCGTGGCGTCGAAGTCGATGACGAGACGCAGGCGGTCGGTGCGCTCCTCCACCAGCAGCCAGGCCCAGGTGACCAGGCCGAGCACGGCCGCGGCCGCGAACGGCCCGACGGCCCGGCGGTGCCGGTCGAGCCACCAGGCGGTGGCCACCACCAGCAACGGGACGACCACGACGACCTGGCGACCCGGCCACCACCAACCGTGCATCGTCAGCGCGACCCACGTGGCCGTGGCCCATCCGGCGGCCAGCGGGGCCACGAGCACGAGCCAGCCCGAGGGGCGCCGACGCACCAGCGCGCCGAGGGCCACCACGGCGACCAGGAAGACCGGCGCCCACACCGCGAGCCCGAACGAGCGGTCGACCAGCAGGCCCAGGAGTCGCTGGGTGCGCCCGAGGTAGTTCGGCTGCACCCCCATGACGCTCACCTCGCCGGTCTCGGTGAAGTGGTCGCCGGCGGCGTAGACCGTCCACCCGCCGTAGACGAGCCGGTGCACGGCGAGGAAGACGACGCCGGCCAGGAGGAAGACCGTGCCGAGGGCCACGATCGGCCGCCGGCGGCGCTCGCGCCAGAGGCGCGCGGCAGCGAGGGCGACCAGGGCGACGCCCACCGGCGCGTACTTGACCGCCAACCACGGCAGCGCCACCACGGCGAGCGCGAACACGACCTGGGCCCGGCGGTCGAACGGCCCGGTCAGCGCCGCGACCGCGACGATGACGACGAGCGCCGCGGGCAGCTCGGGGTAGACCTGCACGCCGTAGGCCGTGAGCGGCGCGGCGAGCGAGAAGGCCGCGGTCACGCCGACCGCGACCGGCGGCGGCACCCCGAACCGGCGCACCGCCACCCAGGCGGTGGCGGCGGCGAGGGCACCGGCCAGCACGGCGAGGGCGAGCTTGGCGACGAACCATCCGCCGAGCCCCATGGGCAGCGCGAGCAGCAGCGGGAGGAGCGGGTCGTGGGGGCTGATCTCGCGACCGTCGTCGAGCGGCTCGGTCTGGCGGGGCAGCTCGGCCGCGTGGAAGTCGCGCCACCGCTCGTCGGCGAGCTCGTCGGCGATGTCGAGGTCGCGGTCCTCGGCCAGGCTCAGCGCCGAGAGCAGGTACTGCGGCTCGTCCGCGGTCGTGCGCCCGCCGTAGGTCGCCCGGGCGGGCACGGCCAGGGCCACCCACGCCGTGACCCCGATCGCCAGGGCGACGAGCAGCCCACCGAGGCGGGTCGTGGCGGAGCCGGGCACCGGCGCAGACTATCGCCTGCCCGCACGGAGTATGTAAGGTGTCCCTAACTCATGACGGCCACCCGCTCCTCGACCCGAACCGAGACCCGTGCCCACCCGGGCCCCGACGCACCGGCTTCCCCTCGGCGGGTGCGGTCCACGCGGTGGGCCTGGGCGCTCGGCACCGCGGTCTCCGCGGTCGCCGCCGTGGTGATCGTCCGCACCGTGGACGTGGGCTCGCTGCGCGAGAGCGCCGCGGCCATGGCCGACCGGCCCCTCGTGGCGGTCGGCGCGTTGGCGGTCTTCGGGCTGGCCTTCGGGCTGCGGGCGATGGCCTGGCAACGGGTGCTGCCCGACCTGCCCTTCGGGCAGTCCCTCGCCGGCATCCACCTCGCCTTCGGCGCGAACCACGTCCTCCCGTTGCGCCTCGGCGAGCCCCTGCGGATCGTCAGCGTGGTGCGACGGGCCGGGGTCCCGCTCGCCGCGGCGACCTCCTCCACCGTGGCCCTGCGCGCGGCCGACATCGCCGCCATCGTCCTGCTCGGGATCGTCGTCGGCCCCACCGTGGTGGCCGACCTGCTCGGCGCGTGGGCCTGGGCGGTCCTCGCCGCGGTGCTCGCGGTCGGCGGCGCCGGCGTGTTCTGGCTGGCCCGCACCGCCCGGGGCGCCACCACGGACGTCCGCCTTCCCGGACCGGCCGTGGCCCTGCTCACGGTGGGCGCCTGGCTCGCCGAGAGCGTCCTGACGTGGCAGGCCTCCCACTGGGCCGGGCTCGATCTCACCTACGCCCAGGCGGTCGTGGTCACCGCGGTGGCCGTCGGCGCCCAGGTCGCCGCGATCGCGCCGAGCGGCTTCGGCACCTACGAGGCCGCGGCGGTGGCCGCCTACGTGGCACTCGGCTTCGACGCCGGCACCGGCCTCGCCGCCGCCCTCATGGTCCACGCCCTCACCACGGCCTACTCGCTGGTGGTCGGGGCCGTCGCGGTGTTCGCGCCCGCACCCGGGCTCCTCGGGCGCTTCCGCCTACCACCGGACGCCGGCCCGCCGCCCGACGACTCCGCCGCCGCGGTCCGCTCGGTCCCGCCCGACGCTCCGGGCCCGAGGGTTCCCCGGCCCGTCGTGCTGTTCCTGCCCGCACACGACGAGGAGGCCACCGTGGCCCGGGTCGTGCGGCGCGCACCGGCCACCGTGGCCGGCCACCCGGTGGAGGTCGTGGTGGTCGACGACGGCTCGTCCGACGCCACCGCGACCCGCGCACGCGACGCCGGTGCGACCGTGCTGTCGGTCGGCCGCAACGAGGGCCTCGGCGCCGCGGTCCGGCGGGGGTTCGCCGAGGCGACCCGGCGAAACGCCGTCGCGAGCGCCTTCTGCGACGCCGACGGCGAGTACGACCCCGCCGAGCTCGAGCGGCTCGTCGCCCCCATCCTCGCCGGCGAGGCCGACTACGTGGTCGGGTCCCGCTTCGCGGGCGGCCCACGGCGGATGCTCCCCCACCGCTCGTTCGGCAACCGGGTCCTGACCGTGGCGGTGAGCGTGATCTGCCGGCGCCGGATCACCGACGGCCAGAGCGGCTACCGGGCCCTGTCCGCCGACGCCACCGCCGCCGCGGAGATCATCCACGACTTCAACTACGCCCAGGTGCTCACCCTCGACCTCCTGGCCAAGGGCTACCGCTACCGCGAGGTGCCCATCACCTATGCGTTCCGCACCCACGGCCGGTCGTTCATCCGCCTCGGCCGCTACCTGCGCAACGTCGTGCCGGCGGTCTACGCCGAACTGAACACCGCTTGACCTATATCGTTAGGTAGGCTTAATTGTCGGGCGTTCCGATCCCGACCCGTCCGGAGAACCCCGTGACCCGTTCCGTCCGCCGCCTGCTCCCCCTCCTGGTGGCCGCCCTCGTCCTCGTCGTCGGCGCCGCCTGCACCGACGACGGCGGCGACGTCCGCTCCACCGGCTCGGCGTCGGGCTCGGGCTCGGGCTCGGGCTCCGGCTCCGGCTCCGGCATCTCCGAGGACGAGGTCGCCCAGACCACGGACAACGAGCTCGTCGCCGCCGCCCTCGAGGAGTACAAGGTCTACGTCCTCGAGCAGATCGACGAGACCATCGCCGCCACCACCGTGTTCACCGACGCCGTGCGGGCGGGCGACGTCGAAGCGGCCCAGGGCGCGTACGCGCCGTCCCGTCAGGGGTGGGAGCGGATCGAGCCCGTGGCCGGTCTCGTCGAGGAGATCGACGGCGCCGTCGACGCCCGGGTCGACGACTTCGAGGGGGTAGACGACCCCGACTTCACCGGCTGGCACCGCATCGAGTACCTGCTCTGGGAGGAAGGCGACGCCGACGCCGCCGTCCCCTTCGCCGACCAGCTCGACGAGGACCTCCAGACGCTGAGGTCCGAGGTGGAGGCCATGGACATCCCGCCGGCCGCGCTGGTGGTCGGCGCCTCGGAGCTCATCGAGGAGGTCTCGACCGGGAAGATCACGGGCGAGGAGGACCGCTACTCGCACACCGACCTCTGGGACTTCGCCGCCAACGTGGAGGGCTCCGAGGCGGGCATCGAGCTCCTCGCCCCGGCCCTCCAGGAGGCCGATCCTGCGCTGCTCGCCGACATCGAGGCCAACTTCGCCGAGCTCGACGCGCAGCTCGCCGAGTACGCCGACGGAGAGGGCGGCTACCTCGACTACACCGAGCTGACCGACGAGGACCGCGACGCCATGGCCGCGACCCTGGCCGAGCTCTCGGAGAACCTCTCCCAGATGGCCGGCGTGCTCGGCCTCGAGTCGTAGCGGAGGCGGCGACCCGTGGACGCGAGCCGATGACGGGACTCACCCGACGCCGCTTCCTGCATGGTGCCGGCGGCGCCGCCCTGCTGGGCGGCGTCGCGGGCGCGCTGCCCGCCTGTGCCGCCGTGACGTCGTCGGCGTCCGGGGAGGGACCGGCGAGCGAGCACCGCTACCTGCCGTTCCACGGACGGCACCAGACCGGCGTCCTCGCCGCCCACCAGGCCAACGGCCTGCTCGCGGCCTTCACCGTGCACGCCGCGGACCGGTCCGAGCTTCGTGAGACGTTCGTCGCCCTGACCGAGGAGACCCGACGGGTGATGTCCGGCGCCACCTACGAGGACCTGGACCCAGCGTTCCCGCCCGAGCACACCGGCGTCGTCGGCAACCCACCGCCGCCGGCGGACCTGAGCGTGGTCGTCTCGGTGGGCGCGAGCCTCTTCGACGACCGGTTCGGGCTGGCCGACCGCCGGCCCGCCGAGCTCGAGCGCATGCCGTTCCTCGCCAACGACCGCCTCGATCCCGCCCGCAGCCACGGCGACCTGCTCCTGTCGATCGCCAGCGCCAGCCAGGACCTCAACCTGTTCGCCCTTCGCCAGCTGATGCGCCAGACCCGCGGCGAGCTCGGCCTCGAATGGATGGTCGAGGGCTACAACCGGCGGACTGAGGCGCAGCCGGGTGAGGCCGGGGTGCGCAACCTCATGGGCTTCGTGGACGGGACCGCCAACCTCGACGGCACGGACGACGCCCTGATGGACCGCCTGGTCTGGGTGGCCGAGGACGACCCCGAGCCTGCCTGGGCCGTCGGTGGCAGCTACCACGTGGTCCGGATCATCCGGATGCTCGTCGAGTTCTGGGATCGCACCCGTCTCGCAGAGCAGGAGGCGCTCATCGGGCGCCGGAAGGCCGACGGCGCCCCGCTCGACGGCGAGCGTGAGACCGACGTACCCGACTACGCCGCCGACCCCGAGGGCGCCATCACCCCGCTCGACGCCCACATCCGCCTGGCCAACCCCCGCACCCCCGACACCGAGGACCAGCGGATCCTGCGCCGGGGCTTCAGCTACTCCCGCGGCTTCGACGGCAACGGGCACCTGGACCAGGGCCTGGCCTTCGTGTCGTTCCAGCGCAGCCTCGAGCGGCAGTTCCTGCCGGTGCAGGCGCGCCTCGCCGGCGAGCCCCTCGAGGAGTACATCGTCCCCGAAGGCGGCGGGTTCTTCTTCGCCCTGCCCGGCGTTCCCGACGAGGACCGCTTCCTCGGCGACGGCCTCGTCACCTGAACCGTCCGTTGACAAGCGCTGTGGTGATAGGTAGACCTAACGTCGTGGGAGAAGCCGCGGTGCAGTCCCTGGTGAAGCCGCCTCGTCAGGCGCCGCCCGACCGCGCGCCGGGCTTCCCCGGGTTCCAGAAGATCACCGGGCAGCACATCGTGCTCGGCGCCGACGAGCCCGTGTGCACGGTGTTCGGCCGGCTCCACCGCCGCCCGATCGAGCAGCGGGTGCCGCTCGCGGTGGCGCTCGAACTCGCCCGCCGAGGCGTCCACACCGTGGTCCGGGTGGCGGGGGGCTGATCCCGTGGTCATCTGCCACTGCGAGGCCGTGAACGACCGCCGCATCCGCGAGGAGATCGCCGCCGGTGCCCTGGACGCCGAGGCCCTTGCCGAGCGCTGCGGCGCCGGGGGGCACTGCGGGGGGTGCCAGGAGACCATCGACGCCCTCTTGGCGCAGTTCGGGCTCGAGCCCGAGCGACAGCTAGCCTGACCCCGTCCGGACCACCCCAGGAGCCACCACCCATGCAGGGCGACCCCGAGATCATCGAGCTGCTCAACGAGGTGCTGACGGCCGAGCTGACGGCCATCAACCAGTACTTCGTGCACGCCAAGATGTGCGAGAACTGGGGCTACGGCCGCCTCGCCGCCAAGGTGCGCGACGAGTCGATCGACGAGATGAAGGACGCCGACGAGATCATCGAGCGCATCCTCTACCTCGACGGGGTGCCGAACCTCCAGCGGCTGAACAGCGTCACCGTTGGTGAGGACGTGGCCGAGCAGTTCGCCCTCGACCTGGCGGTGGAGAAGGCCGCGGTCGAGCGCTACAACCGGGGCATCGCCCTGGCCGTGGCCAAGGGCGACAACGGCACCCGTGAGCTGCTCGAGCAGCGCCTGAAGGGCGAGGAGTCGCACGCCGACTGGCTGGAGACCCAGCTCACCCTGATCGACCAGGTCGGGCTCCAGAACTACCTGGCCCAGCAGATCCACTCGGAGTAGCGACCGGCGGCCACGGCCGCATCTCCGCCTCGGTCGAGCCGCACCGCGGGCACCGGAACGACGTCGGCGCCGCCGCCACGGCGGCCGCGCCCCACGTGTTGCGGTGGTCGGCCCGCCCGCAGACCACGCACTCGCGGAGCCAGACGGTCGCAGCCGCCACGTCAGCGCTCGGTCGACCGGGCGGTACCCACCGCATCGCCGATGAGATCGGCGACCGCGAGCCGGACGACGACTCGGTCGAGGGTCTCCAGCAGCGCGTGCTGGAGGCCGCGGTCACCGGCGTCGAGCTCGGCCCAGACCACGGTCACGCCGGTGGCCGGGTCGGCCCGCAATGCGATGCCCCACAGCTCGGCGAGCGCCTCGAGATCGTCGTCCGAGTCGTCACCGGCCACGCACTCCCCCACCGCCTCCACGGTCAAGGTGGTGGCGGCGACGAAGAGGTGCCGGCCCCCGAACGGCACGCGGTGGACGCCCGTGGCGAGGGTCGCGCCACCGGACGGCACCCCGATGTCGACCGCAGGGTCGCCGGGCAGGTCGAGCAGTCGGATCGGACGACCCCCGTCCTGCATCGACCATCCCTTGGCCACCGCCGTGCGGTACTGGCAGGGGGACAGCCGCAGACGCGGGGCACCCGGCGGCGGTGGGTGAGGGCCGCCGGCCACGGCACCGAGCTCGCCGTCGGGGAACGAGCCGACTTCGACGTACAGGTCGTCGCCGTCGCGCAGGCGCACCCGCAGGGCCGGCACGGCATGGGCCAGGGTGGCGCTGACCCGCAACGCCCGCATCCCGTCGGAGGTGATCATGG
>CAZYPY010000081.1:0-13747 GCA_964649545.1 uncultured Microthrixaceae bacterium
GCCACCCAGAGGTCCTCGGCGGGCCAGTCGCGGGCCCACTCGGCGGTGACGATCTCGTAGTCGGGGTGGGTGGTCGCGTCGACGGGCGGGTGCAGCTCGTGCAGGGCGTCGACGACCAGCCCGGCGCCGACGAGGAGCCGGATCCACTCACCGTGGCCGGGGTGGTGCTCGACGCCGCCACCGGGCCAGGCGACCGGGGACAGCGCGGCGAGGGGCCGCTGGAGCCGGTCGGTGGCGTAGCCGCCCTCCTCGGGCACGCAGAGCGCGGCGAGCACGCTGTTGGTGAGGAACACGAGCCGACCGCCCGGCCGCAACAGGCGGGCCGCCTCGGCGATCCACGCCGCCGGCTCGCACCACGGCGCGGCGCCGTACTCGCTCACCACCAGGTCGAAGGCGCCCGTGCGCAGGGGGACGACCGCGCCGTCGGCCTCGACGAGCGGGAATCGCAGGCCGAACCGCTCCTGGCAGCGGGCCGCGGTGGCGAGCTGCCCTCGGCTGAGATCGACGGCGACCGGATGAGCGCCGGCCCGGGCGAGCCACGCCGACAGGTAAGCGGTGCCGCAGCCGAGCTCGACCACTCGTCGGCCAGCCACGTGGTCGAGGAGCCCGACGTCCTGGTCCGGGACGGCGAACAGTCCCCACACCGGCTCGGGTCGGCTCCACATGGCCTCCGCCGCCGGGTCGGTCACGACCGTGTTGACGTCGTCCCAGAGCGCTCGGTTCCGGGCGACGGTCGGGTGCCTCTCGGCGGGGTCCACCCGTCGTGTCTACTCCGGCGGCGGCCCCGGTCGGCGGTCGGGCCCGGGTACGCTCCGCTCGCACCAGGGGGCACAGCGCATGGGGACCGAGCGGTTCACTCTCTCGCCGGCAGCCCGGCGGTCGATCGTGGTCGCCGGCGGGTGGGGCGTCGGCGCCCTGTTGGTCCTGGCCATCGCCTTCGCGTGGGGGCCGTTCGCCGCCAACCCACCCGTGATCTGGACCGGGGTCGCGCTCGGGGGGCTGGTCCACGCCACCGTGGCCGCGCTCTTCGTGCGGTGGGGGTTCGAGCTGGGCCTCTGGGACGTCGTCACGGCGCGCCGCCGGGCGCTGACCGTCGTCGCTCTGGCGGCGGCCGCGATCGCCACCGTGGTCGTCGTGCACTTCGACCGCCTGATCCTCGCGGAGCTCGACGGGGGCTACGACGTCGGCTACCGGGTCGCGGCCGTGGCGGGCGTGCTCGCCGGCGCGGCCTTCGAGGCGGCCTACCTGGTCCACTGGGTGCGGCGGGTCGATCGGGGTGGCGCCGCGGAGCCGGGTCGGTGGGACCTGCTGGTCCCGCTCACCGGTGGCGTCGGCCTCGGCGTCGTGGCCATGGCGCTCGTCTTCGCCGGCGGTGCCGTGGTGCGCAACGCACGCCTCGACGACGACTTCGAGGCGCAGCTCCCGCCCATCGAGGGCATCGACGGCGTGTACTACGCGTTCGGCGACTCCTACTCGGCGGGGGAGGGGCTGCCGCCCTTCGACCGGTGGACGGCCAAGGTCAGCGCCGCCGGGGCCAACCGCTGCCACCGGTCGTCCCGCGGCTATCCCCGCCTGTTGCGGTTCGCCGAGCCCCCGCCGCCCCAGGTCTTCACGGCCTGCTCGGGGGCGGTCATCGCCGACGTCCACGTGGGGCACGACCAACCGGGGGAGGACGCCGTCACCTTCGTGGCGCCCCAGGCCGACGGCCGGGTGCACCCCGAGGCCGGGCTGGTCACGATCACCATCGGGGGCAACGACCTGCAGTTCTCCCGGCTGGTCACGTTCTGCGTCATCGAACCGGACTGCATGGCGGCGCGGTTCGGTCAGGGCATCGAGGGGGGTGGGCGCTTCGTCGACTACCCCGGACCCTTGCCGCTCGACGAGTGGGTCACCGAGACCATGGACCGTGTCGTCGAACGCCAGGGCGAGCTCTTCGCGCGGCTCGACCGCGAGTACCCGAACGCTCGGGTCCTCGTCATCGGCTACCCCTACCTGTTCCCGGGAGGTGCCCCGCCGCCCGGGCCCAGCGACTGCGCCAGCGTCCTGCGCCGGGTCGACCAGGACGAACGGCAGGCGATCCGCGCGCACACCGACCGCTTCAACGGGTTGATCCGGGACCGGGCGATCGCCGCCGGCCTGGAGTTCGTCTCGCCCACGGCACTCTGGGACGGCCACGAGCCCTGCGGTGATGCCGGCCAGTTCACCAACGCGGTGAAGCCGATCGGTGGCGATGGCTCGTTCCACCCCAGCCGCAGCGGCCAGGAGGCGTTGGCGCAGCTCGTGTCGTGCTACCTCGCCGCGAACCCGGAGGCGCCGGAGTCGGGCGCCTCGTCGCGGGTCGAAGCCGGGCCGGCGCCCGGCTCGTCCCGCAACCCGATCGAGTGCCCGGAGCCGTAACCAGGTGGTAACAATAGGACATCCATCGACCAATCGTCACGCTCGCCGATAGGGTGCGGAGCATCAACCTGGTTCTCCCCTCGCGCCGCCGTGACTGACCTCGGCCAGACGCGCTCGGCCCGCGAGCTGGCCGAGCACCTGCGCCTCGCCCTCGACGCCGCCGGCCTCGGCACCTTCCGGTGGGACCGGGCCACCGGCGCGGTCACGTGGGACGAGCGCATGGAGGAGCTCTTCGGCTTCGCGCCCGGCACGTTCGACGGGACCTACGAGTCCTATCTGTCCGCGATCCATCCCGAGGACCGTCCGCTCACGGTGGCGACGGTCCAGGAGGCGATGCGCACGGGGGAGGCCTACCGGGTCGAGCACCGGGTCGTGCTCGCCGACGGCACCATCCGATGGATCTCCGGAGCGGGCAAGCCGACCCTCGACGCCGACGGGGTGCCCAACGGGGCCATCGGCTGCAGCCGGGACAACACCGAGGTCGCTCGCCGCCGCCTGGAGCAGGAGGCCGCCGCCGAGGCGGCGCGATGGGCGGCCGACCAGGAGCGTCTCCACCGTGAACGCCTCGAACTGCTCGCCGGCGTGAACGAGGCCATCGGGGTGGCGGGGACGGTGCAAGAGATCATGGCCGGCGTCGTGCGGGCCGTCGTCCCCCGCCTGGCCGACTGGTGCTCGATCCACGTCCTGACCGACCCCAGCGCGCGGGTCCCCGAGGTGGAGACCTTCCACGTCGACCCCGAGCTCGTCGACTACGCCCGCGAGCTGGCCGAGCGCCACCCCTACGACCCCGACGCCCCGGTCGGCGTTCCGGCCATCATCCGCACCGGCGAGACCGAGTTCTACCCCGACATCGATGCCGCCCTCCTCGACGCGCTCGACGTCGACGACGAGGGCCGCGCCGTCGTCGAGCACTTGGCCTTGCGCAGCGCGGTCGGTGTGGCGCTGCGGAAGCGCGGCCGGGTGATCGGCGCCCTGCAGTTCGTGATGACCCACTCCCGGCGCCGCTACACCGAGGACGACGTCGCGCTGGCCGAGGCCGTCGCCGCCCGAGTGGCCTCGGCGGTCGAGAACCGCCGGCTCGCCGAGCAGCAGCACCTCATCGCCACGACCCTCCAGCAGAGCCTGCTTCCCGAGCGGCTGCCCGCCATCCCCGGCCTGGAGGCATCGGTTCGCTACTGGGCGGTGGGGGAGGGCACCGAGGTGGGCGGTGACTTCTACGACCTGTTCCAGGTCGGGGACGAGTCGTGGGGTGCCGTGGTGGGCGACGTCTGCGGCACCGGCCCGACGGCCGCTGCGCTCACGAGCATGGCGCGCCACAACATCCGCCAGTCGGCGTGGCGGGGGGACGACCCGGCCACGATCTTCGGCTGGCTCAACCGGGCCATGCTCGAGGCCTCGACCGACGGCTTCCTGACCGCCGCGTACCTCGAGATCCGCCCCCACACCGACGGCGGCTTCGACGTCGAGGCCGCCAGCGCGGGTCACCCCCTCCCGATCCTGGTTCCGGCCGGTGGCGGCGCCCGCGGCGTCGGCCGGCCCGGCACGCTCGTCGGCGTGTTCGACGAGATGCGGGTGCACCCGGTCCGGGTCCGCCTGGCGCCGGGGGACACCCTGGTGCTCTACACCGACGGCGTCACCGACGTGGCCCCGCCCCACGACCTCGACGAGGACGCCGTCCTCGAGCTCGTCGGCGCGGCGTCACGGGCCGGGCTGCACGCCGACGGGACCGCCGACCAGATCCACCGGCGACTGGCCGAGATCCTGCCGATCCCCCGTCGGGAGGACGACATCGCGCTCCTCGTGCTGCGCGCCTGCCCGGACGGGGCGGTGGCCCTCGACGCCGGGCGCTCGTCGCGCGACCCGGTCAGCTGATCCCGAAGCGGTCGAGGCCGTAGGCGGTGATGGCGTTGTCGCGGAGCACCTTGCGGCACTCGTCGGCGTCCATGCCCGCCGCCACGAACAGCTCGTGCGCCACCTTCCGCGAGTGCGGGAAGGTGCCGTCGGAGTGCGGGTAGTCGGTCTCGAACAGGATCATGTCGACGCCCACGTCCTCGCGGCACTTGAGGCCGTGGAGGTCGTCGAAGACACAGCCGTACACCCGGCCCTTCACCTGCTCGCTCGGCAGCACCGGGCCGCCCACGCCGCCACGGCCGTCGGCCCAGACCGCGTCCATGCGCTCGAGCTGGAACGGCATCCACCCCACCTGGCTCTCGGCGTAGGCGATCTTGAGCTCGGCGAAGCGCTCGAGCGTGCCGGAGAACACCCAGTCGGCGAGTGAGCCCTGCGCGTTCTGGGCGTAAAGGGACATCGACGTGGCGAGCGGCGCGTCGGGCGAGGTCGAGGGCATGGACGACGACGAGCCGATGTGCATGGACACCGTGGTGTCGGTCTCCTCGGCCGCCGCCCAGAGCACGTCCCAGTCGCCGGTGTACAGGGAAGGGAGGCCGAGCTTGGATGGGTTCTCGCTGAAGGCGATGGCGTGGCTGCCCTTCTCGGCGCAGCGGCGCAGCTCCTCGGCCGCGAGCTGCGGGTCCCAGAGCGGGACCAGGGTCAGCGGGACGAGCCGCCCCCGGCCGTCGCCGCCACACCACTCGTCGACCATCCAGTCGTTGTAGATCCGCAGGCAGGCCAGCGCGAGATCCTTGTCCTGGCGTTCGAGGAACCCCTGGCCGGCGAAGCGGGGGAAGATGTTCGGGTAGTTGATGGCGGCCTCGACGTGGTTGAGATCCATGTCGGCGAGCCGTGCGGCCTGGTCGTAGGTGCCCGGGCGGAAGTCGTCGTAGGTCGCGGGCACGTTGCGCTGCTCGTCGCGGGGCATGCCCGCGGGCGCGTGGAGCAGGCCGGTCGGCGTGACGAGGTCGTCGAAGAGCCAGACGTCGCACCAGTCGCCGTCGGGCACGTCGCGCTGGAAGCCGTAGTGGCCGCCGACGAACTCGAGCTTCACCCGCTCGCGCACGACCTTCGGGCCCCGGTCGCGCCGCGACGCCGGCAGCTCGCGCTGCCAGAGGTCCTTCGGCTCCATCACGTGGTCGTCGACCGAGATGATGAGCGGCAGGTCGGCTTCGGCGGGGGTACTGGCCATGGGGTTCATCCTTGCGCGGTGGGGGCGGAGAAGACCGCACGCAGGTCCTCGAGACCCGCGGGCAGCTCGATGGGCGGGTCGGGCAGTGGGGTGACGCCGTGCTCGGCGAGGACCGCGGCGAGCACCTCGGGCTCGTCGCTCCACGAGCGGGGGTCGCCCATCATCACCTCGTAGAGCTCGACGCCGTCGGGGCCGGCCACGAACGGGCCGAAGGACGCGCCCAGGGGGAGCTCGAGGTGGTCGCCCGGGCCGAGCTCGACGCCGTCGCAGGTGAACGAGCCGCGCAACACGGTGAGCGTGTGTGGGCTGTGGTGCCCGTGGCGGCGCACGATCATGCCCGGGTCCCAGCGAGCCTGGAGCGCGAGGTAGAGCGGCTCGACCGAGAACGCCACCCAGCGCTCCCACACATGCGACTCCGAGCCGTCGGCGTTCCGCTGGGAACGCACCGCGAACCAGGGGACGGCCTCGTCGTCGTGGCGGACGAGTCGGGCGTCGAGGCCCAGGACCCGCGGCGACGGCGGTGCGCCCATGGCGGCAACCTACCCCGCCGGCGACGACCTCCGGTCCGCGGCGCCCGACGCCGGGCGGGACGATGGCTGAGATCCTGCCCCCTACGCTGCACGCCATGAACGCCTCCCTGCTGGCCATGTTGAACGACGCCGAGAAGGAGCTGGTGCGGGCGACCGAACCCGCCGCGCTCGACGCGCTCGACGAGGATGCGCTCGCCGACCTGCACGACCGGGTTCGCCGCGCCCGCAACAAGTACTCGAAGCTCTACCGCCGTCGAGCCGCCCAGCAGGTGGGCGCGGACGCCTCCCGGGGACGGGCCAGCGCGGTCAACCAGAAGGCCGCAGCCAAGGCGGAGGTGTTCGAGGAGATCCTGTCGGTGGTCAGCCGCCGGCTCGCCGCGGCGGCCAAGCAGGCCGCCGCCGAGCTGAAGGCGGAGCGCCTCGCCGCGGCCAAGGCGGTCAAGGAGACCGGGGCCGCCCGCACGCCCACCCCCGGCAAGGGCAAGGGGACGCCCACCCCCGTGAAGGGGGGCCGGGGCGATGCCGCGCTCCGGTCGCCCGCGTCCAAGAAGGCCACCGCCTCGACCCGCGCCGCCGGCAAGCGCGCCCAGGCCAAGCGGGATCAGCGCTGACCGGCGCCGTCGTCGACGTCCGCGACCGGGCAGGGCGAGCGGGGGTGCTCAGGGGCCGGGTCTGGGGGCGGTGGAGTACACGGCCATCGCGCAGTCGACGATGGTGCGGCGCACGTCGGCGTCGGTGAGGTCGATCGTCCCGAGGGGGTTGTAGACGGGACGCAGGATCGACCCGAGCGCCGAGAGGGCGCGCACCGCCGCCTGGGGGTCGTCCTGGTTCACCGCGGCGAGCATGGCGAGGCGCGCGCCGCGCTCGCTGATCTGCAGGTCGGGGCCCAGGCGATGGCGGATGGCCGTGTCGAACGACATGACCACCGCGGCGTCGGGATGGTCGCAGACGATGTCGACCAGCTCCACGAGGAAGGGCCGGCGGGTGCGCGGGGTGAGCCGACCGGCGGCCTCACGACGATCGAGCAGATCGTCGACCGCGGCGATCAACGGCGTGACGACCTCCGCGAGCAGTTGCTCCTTGGACTCGAAGTGGTGCAGCACCGCGGACCGGGTGATGTCGAGCTCGGTGGCGATCTCGGCGAGGGTGGCCGACTCGTAGCCCTTCTGACGGAACACGCGCGCGGCGGTGTCGATGATGGCCCGGCGCGTCTCGGCGCCGGTCCGGTCTGCGATTGCGGGCAAAACCGCCCTCCCTCGGTGGTTGTCCTGGTCCTGCCCGCCGCCCCGCCGCAGTCCAGTGTGACAGGTGCATCGGCACCGATCCGTCACGACCTGATCCCCGGCGTCGCCGTCACGTGGGTCGTTCGACCCACGTCCTGACCTCGCGGTCAGTGTCACCAATGGGTCCGCTGACTCATTGGTCAGTCAGGGCCTCACGATCGGGGGGTGAGCACCCGATGGTTACAGAGCCGGCGCTCCGCCGGCGTCTCTCCCCTCGACGGAAGGTCCAGAACCATGCAAGCTCGCACCCGCAACAAGGTGGCCGCCGCGGTCATCGCCGTCACGGTGCTGGCGACCGCAGGCCTGGCCGTGGCCCTGTGGACGGCCAACGGCTCGGGCAACGGCAACGCGCGTGCCCTGACGGCCCAGACCATCACGGTGAACGCCACCACCGGCGCGGCCGACCTCTACCCCGGCTTCACCGGTGGGGACGTGCACTTCACCCTCACCAACCCGAACCCGTACCCTGTGACGTTCGACACGATGACCGCCGGCGCCATCACCTCGTCGGACCCGACGAACTGCCCGGCGTCCAACGTGAGCGCGACCGGTGCCACCGGCCTCTCGCTGCCGGTCGGGGCGAACGCCACGAGTGCTGCGCAGTCCATCGCCAACGTCGTCTCGATGCAGTCGAGCGCTCCCGACGGCTGCCAGGGCGTGACCTTCACCATCGCCCTGACCCTCACGGGCTCGCAGGACTGACCCACGGTCGTCGCCGGGCGGGACCCACCGCCCGGTGCGCCGTCCGGCCTTCCATGGGCACGTCCGAGCGCCGCCACCGCCGCCTCTCCTCGGGGGTGGGCCCGGTGGCGGCGCTCGCCGTCGTGTCCGTCCGATGGACCGTCGTGACCGGGTCCTGACCGCCGTGTCCACCCCGTACCCCCGCACCCTGCTGCCCCGGGACCCCGACCGGGCGCGCCGCTCGCACCGCCGGGCGCGCCAGCGGCGCCGGGAGCAGCGCGCCGTGCGGCGCCTGCGGTGGTCGGGGCGCGGGATGGCCCTCCTGATCCTGGTCTGGCTGGCCCTCATGGCCGTCGTCCCGCAGGAGTCCTGGGCGGAGTGGCTCGCCGACGCCGCCGGCAGCGCGACCGTCGACGCGGACACCCTCCCCGCGGGTGACGTCCCCTTCGCCGTGGCCGCGGGCCGCAACGTCACCGTGACCTGGGACCAGGCGCTGCTCGCGAGCGGCGATCCGGTGCAGGGCTACCACCTGGTGCGCTACCCGTCGACGAGCGCCACGCCGGCGTCGATGACCACCACCTGCACCGGACTGATCACCGCCCTGAGCTGCGTCGAGACCAACGTGCCACCGGGGATCTGGCGGTACACCGTCACTCCGGTCCAGGCCGGCTGGTCCGGCCTCGAGAGCCCGTTCGGCGCCGCGGTCACCGTGGGCGACCCGGCGCTGACCTTCACCTCCTCGACGACCATCCCGGTGGGCAGCCTGCCTGCCACGCTGAACGGCACCCTCGCCAACTTCGTCGACTTCGAGCCCATCACCTTCCACCTCGACAGTCCGAGCGGGCCGGCGCTCAGCGGCAGCCCGGCGTCCGCCGGCGCCGGCGGGAGCGGCTCGATCTCGGTGACCATCCCCTCCGGCACCGACGACTCGCCCCACAGCGTGTTCGTGGTGGGCACCGCCGGCAGCGTGGCCAGCGCCGCCATCTCGGTGGTCGACCCGTCCGACCTCAGCACCCTCGAGGCGTTCGACGTGGACGCCGACGGCAGGGTCGACCGGGTCGTGGCCACCTTCGACGAGCCGCTCGGCCTGCCCTACACCGCAGGGACGTCGGGTTGGACGCTCGCCAACGTGCCGTCGGGCGGCACGCTGTCGTCCGTCGCCGTGTTCGGCAGCACCGCGACGCTCACCCTCGCGGAGGGAGCCGGTGCCCCCACGACCGCCATGGGCGCGTTCACCGTCGCGCTCGCCGCGACGAGTGGCGGCATCCGCGACGCCAACGGCCACCGCTCGTCCTTCTCGGCCACCGCGCCTTCCGACCGCTCGGCACCGGCACCGGTCACCAGCCCGACGATGCAGGACGTGGACGTCGATGGGCGCGTGGACCGTGTCGCCATCACCTGGTCGGAGACCCTCGCCACCTATGCGGCCGGCAACACCCCCTGGACGTTGGCCGGCGTGCCCTCGGCGGGATCCCTCGCGTCGGTCGCCGCGTCGGGCACGACCGCCACCCTGACCCTCAACGAGGGCGCGGGGGCGGTCGACACCGCGGTGGGATCGTTCACGGTGGCGCTGGCCGCCTCGGCGACGGGCATCCGCGACGCCGCCGGCAACCAGACGTCGTTCACGGCGCGTTCACCGCTCGACGGCGCCCGGCCGGTCCGGGTCAGCCAGCGCGGGCTCGACGCCACCGGGAACGGCAAGTTCGACCGGGTGGACGTGGCCTTCAGCGAGGCCTTGTCGACCGGCTACTCGCCGAGCACCGTGCCCTGGACCATGGCGAGCGCACCCGCCGGGACCGGGCTGGGCTCGGTGACGGTCGCCGGCTCGACGGCGTCGCTCAACCTGAACGAGGGCACGGCGACCACCACCGCGGTGGGCTCGTGGACGATCGCGCTCGCCGCCAACGCCGCCGGCGTGATCGACCCGGCGGGCAACCAGGCCAGCTACGGCGCCGTGGCGGTGACCGACGCGGCGGCGCCGGCCGTGGTGACCATGACCATGCTCGACGCCGCCGGGAACAACGGCATCGTCGACCGGGTGGACGTGGTCTTCTCCGAGGCGCTGAACACCTACAGCGCCGGGAACGCGCCGTGGACGCTCGCTGACGTGCCCTCGGGCAGCGTGCTCACTGCGGCCGCGCGCAGCGGCTCGACGATGCGCCTGACGCTGGGCAGTCCGACCGGGCCTGCGGACACCGCGGTCGGTTCGTTCACCGTGGCGCTGGCCGCCAACGCCGCGGGCGTGCGTGACGCGGCCGGCAACCTGAGCTCGTTCTCGGCCCGGGCCCCGAGCGACGGCGCCCGACCGGTGCCGGTGTCGCTGTCGGGGACCGGTGGCACGACCGTCGGTCGCATCGAGCCGGGCAACACGCTCTCGGTGCTCTTGAGCGAGGCGCTGGGCGCCTCGGTCACGCTCCCTGCATCGACGACGGTCACCATGGCCGACCCGAACGGCGGCGGCTCCGACACGATCACCATCGCCGGCCTCTTCAACGGCGCCCGGTCCACGGGCTCGAACAACTACATCAGCACCAACAACACGGTGGCCTCGTTCGCCTCGTCGCCGCTGGCGCTCGGCCCCGACCGCAAGACCATCACGGTCACCGTGGGCCCGACCTGTTCGGGCACCGGCTGCGCCGGAATCTCGACGAACGCCACCGCGGCGTCGGTGTCCACACTGCTGGCGACCACTCTGCTCGACGCCGCCGGGAACGCACCGACGACGACGGCCCGCAACATCAGCTTCCGGCTGTTCTAGCGCCGCGATCGTCGGCCCACCTGCCCGAGGAGCGGTCTCGAGGGTCTGGGGTCTCGACCCGGTGGGCCTCCGCCACCCCGGCTCGGATCGTCGGCCCGCCCGCACGTGACCGACCGGTCACAGTCCTCTACCGTTGAGACCTGGCGTGGAGGGCCGGGAGGCCCACGACGAGCGACAGGAGCACCACGATGACCGATCCCACGGCGACGCCGGCCACCCGGGCGGCCATCGAGGCGATGGCCGCGTCCCTACCGGTGCACGACCGGCAGGACTTCGACGACGCCACCCGCGGCCTCGTCGGCCGATCGGACGTCCGTCAGATCACGGCCGACGACGGCCGAGTGGTGTGGGACCTCGACGCCTACGAGTTCCTGCGGGGCGCCGAGGTGCCACCCACCGCCAACCCGAGCCTGTGGCGGCAGGGCCAGCTCCTCATCGAGGACGGCCTGTTCGAGGTCACCACCGGCATCTACCAGCTGCGCGGGTACGACCTGTCGGTGATGAGCGTCGTCGAGGGTGAGACCGGCGTCATCGTCATCGACCCGCTCATCAGCGCCGAGACGGCGGCGGCCGCCTTCGCCCTCTACACCGAGCACCGGGGCGAGCGACCGGTCAAGGCGATGATCTACACCCACTCCCACGCCGACCACTTCGGCGGGGTGAAGGGGATCATCACCCAGGAGCAGGTGGACGCCGGCGACGTGGCCGTGATCGCGCCGGAGGGGTTCCTCCACCACGCCATCGCCGAGAACGTGTTCGCGGGGACCGCCATGACCCGGCGGGCCGGGTACATGTACGGCGCCGCGCTCGAGCGTGGCCCGGCCGGTCAGATCGGCGCCGGCCTCGGGCAGACCACGTCCACCGGCACGGTGACGCTTATCGCTCCGACGGTCGACATCACCGAGACCGGCCAGCGCTTGACCGTCGACGGGGTCGAGATCGAGTTCCAGATCACGCCGGGCACCGAGGCGCCGGCGGAGATGAACTTCTACTTCCCGCAGCACCGCGCCCTGTGCACGGCCGAGAACACCTCGCACACCCTCCACAACATCCTGACGATCCGGGGCGCGCTCGTACGCGACGCGCACGCCTGGGCGCACTACCTCACCGAGACCATTGATCGGTGGGGCGACCAACTGGAGCTCGTCTTCGCGTCGCACCACTGGCCCACCTGGGGCCGAGAGCGTGCCGTCGAGTTCCTCGCGATGCAGCGCGACCTGTACCTGTACCTGCACGACCAGACCCTGCGGATGATCAACCAGGGCTACACCGGCGCGGAGATCGCCGAGGTGCTGCCCCTGCCGCCGGCGCTCGAGCAGCAGTGGCACACCCACGGCTACTACGGCTCGGTCAGCCACAACATCAAGGCGATCTACCAGCGCTACATGGGGTGGTACGACGCCAACCCGGCCAACCTCTGGTCCCACCCGCCCGAGGCCGTGGCCCACCGCTACGTCGACGCGATGGGCGGGCACGACGGCGCCCTCGCCGTCGCCCGCACGGCGTGGGACGACGGCGACTACCGGTGGTGCGCCGAGGTGGGCAAGCACCTCGTCTTCGCCGACGACACCGACACCGAGGCCCGGGAGCTGTTGGCCGACGCCCTCGAGCAGCTCGGCTTCGGCGCCGAGAACGGCACGTGGCGCAACGCGTTCCTGATGGGCGCCGCCGAACTGCGCTCCGGCAACCTCGGCACCCCGGTGTCGGTGGGCGCCGGGGTGCTCGGCGCGCTCACGGTCGTCCAGGTGTTCGACAGCATCGCCGTCCGGGTGGACGGTCCCCGCGCCTGGGACGAGCACCTCGTCATCGGCTGGCGCATCACCGACGAGGGCACGACCCACCTCACCGAGCTCCGCAACGGGGTGCTCAACCACCGCGTGGTGCCCGCAGTGGAGCCGGGCACGACCGCCTTCTCCCTGAGCCGGCCCGATCTCATCGGCCTGGTCACCGGCACCCTCGACCTCGCGACGGCGATGAGCGACGGCACGGTGGCGGTGGATGGCGACCCCGCCGTGCTCGGCCGCTTGGTGGGCGTGCTGGCGCCGGTCGACCCCGACTTCGCCATCATCGAGCCGTAGGGAGCGGTTCGAGCCGAACCGAGCCGAGCCGCTCGCGGCGGCGGCCCGGCCCTTCGGTGGCTCAGTCGTCGACGAGGGCGTGGGGGCGAAGGGCGACGGGGAAGGGCAGGTCCCGCTCGAGGATCTCGTCCCCGGCGCCCGTCCGCACGGCCTCGCGGTCGCCCGACCACTCGATCGCCGTGACCCGGGGTTCGACCGGGTCGGCGATCCAGTAGGCGCCGACGCCGCCTTCCCGGTAGGCGAGGCGCTTGCTGCCGAGGTCGAGCAGTCGGGTCGACGGTGACAGCACCTCGACGACGAGGAGCGGCGGGGTCGTCGCCTTCTTGGCGCCCCGCACGGAGTCGCGCCGCACCACGAGGACGTCGGGCTGGAGCTCGGTGTCGGGCCCGAGCACGACACCGATGGGGCCGGGAAGCACCTCGAGGTCGGGCGGGCAGGCCGCGGCGAGGGCGAGCAGCAGCCGCATGACCATGCGCTGGTGGAGCGGGACAGGGGCGGGGTTCACGACGAGCGTTCCTTCGAGCAACTGGTACCGGAGGCCGTCGTTCTCGGGGAAGGCGTCGAGATCGTCGATCGTGAACGACCGTCCTTCGCGGGCGACTGCGAGACTCACGTCCCGAATGGTACGAAGAGCATCGACATACTGCAAGGGTCGTTTCGAGTCGGCCGGGGGTGCACTCGCGCTCATGGCTCAATAGTGCTCGCGGATGTAGCCGTGGGCGCGGTCGACGGTCCCGATGGCCTGATCGGAGCGAAGGGTGACACGGCCCGATCGATCCGCAGGGGAGGGAGCGCACGACGACCATCGACAAACGTTGCTCGATTTCAACCCTCGACAGTTGACACCGATCATTCTTGTCAGACCCCCGTCGTAGTGTGGGCAGCATGTTCCGGGTCCTCCGAGCGGTTCGTGCGCAGCTGCGGGGCCTCGCGCGCAC
>CAZYPY010000082.1:0-13660 GCA_964649545.1 uncultured Microthrixaceae bacterium
GGCCGAGCACGGTCTTGATCAGGGTCTGGCCGGTCTTGAAGTCCTTGCCGCAGATGGGCACGGCGTGCTGTTCGGCGTAGGTGCGCAGCGCCGGCGTGTCGACGGCCAGGTTGGGGGCACCGTTGGCGAAGGGCACACCCTCCTGGAGGGCGGCATACGCGTAGAGCATCGACGGGGCGATGGACGGGTCGTTGGCGTCGATGGCCGCCTCGAAGGCCTCGATGGTGGCGTGGGCGGGACCGGGCTCGATGTAGACCTCGGTGGAGCCGCACCAGATCATCACGAGCCGGTCGCACAGGTTCTCGTCGCGGAACGTGGCGATGTCGGCCTTGATCTGGTCGAGCATCGTGCGCTTGTCGACCGACGCCATGACGTTGGTGCCCTCGAGGCGCTTGACGTACGAGGGGTCGAAGGCGGCGGGCATCGGCTGGATGGCCCGGAGGGCGTCGGCGATGCCCTCGAGGTGGCGGGCCTGGTCCAGGACGCCGGCGCGACTCGCCGCGGTGTAGGCGTCGTCCGGGTACGGGTCCCACGCCCCGAACACGATCTGGTCCAGCGCGGCCAGCGGCACGAACTCACGGATGGTGGGCACGTTGTCGTCGGTGCGCTTGCCGATGCGGATCGTGCCCATCTCGGCGAGCGAGCCGACGAGGTCGCCCTCGCCCCGCTTGGCCAGCTCGACGCCGGCGATCAGGGTGGTGGTGACCGCGCCGAGGCCGACGCAGAGGATGCCGAGGCGTCCGTCGGCGGTCGCCACGGTGGGGGAGGGGGGCTGGTCGTGGTTGGCCATGGCAAGACCCTAAGCGATCGTGAACGATTGGTACAGACAATGAAGCAAGACTGAAGCTACGATCCAGGGGTGTGAACGGTCGTGACCACCCGGTCCTGCCCAACCTCACCGTGCAGCAGCTCGACTACCTGGTGGCGGCGGCCGGGGCGGCGACCTTCGCGGACGCCGCGGCGCAGATCGGCGTGTCGCCGTCGGCGCTGTCGCAGGGGCTCGGGGAGCTCGAGCGCCGCGTCGGCGTCGACCTGTTCGAGACCGAGGGTCGGCGTCGGGTGCTGCGCCCCCAGGCCACCGAGGTGCTGCGCTACGCGGAGCGCGTCCTGGCCCAGACCGGCGACCTGGCGCGTTGGGCGGACGCGGCGCGCACGGGCCGGTCGGGGCCGCTCCGGGTCGGCCTGATCGACGTGGCCGCCGTGGTCCACCACCCCGGGGTGCTCCGGGCGTTCCGCAGGGCCCGTCCGGAGGTCGACCTCCGGCTCACCGTGGCCCCGTCGGGTGACCTGCTCGACCGTCTCGGCCGCGGCACGCTCGACCTCGCCGTGTGCGTCGACCCCCGCCGGCCGGGTTTCGACGCCGTCGCGCTCCTCGACGAGCCCATGGCCGTGTACGCCCCCGACGACACGGTCGTGGGCCCGCCGGCCACCTGGGGACCGTGGGTGAGCTTCCCGACGGGCTCGCAGACCCGGACGCTCATCGAGGCGGCGCTACGGGCCCGGGGCGCGCCCTTCGAGGTGGTCGCCGACTCCCATCAGCCCGAGGTCCTCTGCGAGATGGTGCGCCTCGGCATCGGGTGGACCGTGCTCCCGGTCGTGCAGGCCGAGCACGGGCCCGGACCCCTCCGCCGCATCATCGACGACGTGCTGGTGCACCGCCCGCTGGCCGCGGTCCGGCGCACCGACCGCGCCCCCCATCCCACCGCCGATGCTCTGGTCGAGGCCCTGTCCGCGCCCACGCCCTAGCCTGCGCGCCGTGCCCGACGACCGAGACTGGTTCGCCACCACGCGCGGGCGCTGTGCCGAATGCGGCTACGACGCCGCGGCCGTGCCCCGAGACGACCTCGTGCGCACCGTGCGGGAACTGGGCGACGCCTGGCGGGCCGGGCTGCCCATCACCGCGCCGGGACTGAGCGAGCGGCCCGACGACGTGACCTGGTCGGCGCTCGAGTACGCCTGCCACACCCGCGACGTGCTGGCGGTCTTCGCCGGCCGGGTGAGCCTCACCCTCGCCGAGGACGAGCCCGAGCTCGGCTGGTGGGACCACGAGGCCGCCGCGGTGGACGAGGGCTACGGCGCCCAGGACCCCGGCGCGGTGCTGGCGGACCTGGAGCTCAACGCCGCCCACCTCGCCGACGTGCTCGCCACCGTCCCCGACGACGGCTGGGACCGGGTGGGCACCCGGCGCAGCACCGAGCGCTTCACCGTCGCCGACATGGCCCGGTTCTGCCTCCACGAGGGCCACCACCACCTCCGCGACGCCCGCCGCGCCCTCGCCCCCGCCAACTGACCGTCCTCGCCCAACTCGCCCACACCTCTCGAACTGGTCACGGAAACGGGACGTAGAACGTCCCGTTTCCGCGACCAGAACGAGCCGCCGGGGAAGGTTCAGGGGGTGGTGAGGGGGTCGAGGACCACGACGGGCTCGAGACGGTGGGCGAAGCGGCGCATGCTGGCGAGCACGGCCGCCCCCGTGAGCCCGATGAGGACCGCGTTGGCGAAGGCGCCGGCCGCGTCCCAGGGCAGGCTCGTGGCCACGTAGAAGGCCCAGTAGCGCTGGAGCGTCTCGCCGAGGCTCATCCCCGGGCTCCAGGAGAGCTCGCCGTCGCCGAGGGCGAACGGCCAGAACCACAGGTTCATGATGGCGCCGTAGAGGAAGCCCCAGACCCACCCGTAGGCCGCCAGCACCCCGACCTCGCCCGCCACCGGGAGCCGTCGCGTCAGCCGGCCCACCAGCCCGGCGCCCGCGCCCAGCCACCCGAGCGCCAGCATCTGGAACGGCAGCCACGGGCCGATGCCCCCCGTGATGATGGCCGACAGTGCCATCGAGCAGATCCCGAGCAGGAGGCCGAATCGGGGACCGAAGGCGGCGCCGGCGAGCACGACGAGGAAGAAGATGCCGCTGCCGCCGCCCGGCAGGTCGAGCAGGCGCAGCAGGCCGGACGCCGCCGACAGCACGCCGAGGAGGGCGACGGTGCTGCCGTTCATCGTCCCTCGCCGCACCTCGAGGGTCACCGCGGCCACGACCAGGGCACCGACGAGTGCGGCCACGAGCGGCGCGTCACCCGAGTGGGCCTGGTCGGGGAGGGCCTCGCCCGGCAGCCAGAACGGGTACAGGAAGGCGCCGGCGCCGAGGACCACCATGAGGACGTAGACCGCGACCGGTCGGGCGCCGGCGGCCCATCGACGTCCCGGTCCGATGCCCGGTGCACACGGATCGGGCGCGACCCCGGAGCCACGGCCACGGCGGGCCGCCACCTCCGTCACCGGGCACCCTGGGCGTCGAGCGCGGCCCGCACCTCGTCGACGGTCAGGAACGGGGGCACGACCCGCAGCACCTGAGGCGCGAAGAGCGAGCCGGACAGCACCTCGCGGGATGGCCCGTCGGCCACGATCTCGCCCGCACCGAGCACGACGACCCGGGTGGCGCCGCGCGCCGCCAGCTCGACGTCGTGAGTCGCCAGGACGACCGCACCGCCGTTCGCGGCGTGCTCACGGACGGCCACCAGCAGCGCCTCGCGCGACGGCGCGTCGATGCCCCGGGTCGGCTCGTCGAGCAGGAGCACCTCGGCACCGCCGACGGCGATGGCGGCCACCGCCACCCGCTGGCGCTCGCCGGACGACAGCGATCGGGGATGTCGGTCCGCGAGGTCGCCGAGCCGGAGTCGATCGAGCCAACGGTCGACCCGGCCGTCGTCGGCGATGCCCCGGAGCCGCAGGGTCTCCTCGAGCTCGCCCCGCACCGTCGGCGCGAAGAGCAGGCTGTTGGGGTCCTGGGGCACGTAGGACACCGAGGCCGCACCGTCGACGCGCCCTCGGTCAGGGGTGTGCAGCCCACCGAGCGCTCGCAGGAGGGTCGTCTTGCCGGCGCCGTTCCGGCCGAGCAGCGCCACGACCTCGCCGCGGCGGAGGTCGAGGTCGGTCGGGCGCAGCGCGACCCGTCCGCCGAGGCGCACCTCGACACCGTGGGCCCGGCGCACCACCTCGCCGGTGGCGGCTCCCGCGACGTCGGCGTCGACCGGCGCGATCGACGGAGGCACCTGGTCGCCCCGGTCGGCGGCGCGGGCGCGCAGCTGCGCGTCCCTGACCGTCAGCGGCAGCGGCTCCCACCCGAGCAGGCGCCCGAGGTGGGTGACCGGCGGTGCGCCGTCGTAGTCGACCACCACCGAGGCCGGGTCGCCGTCGGCGATGAGGCGCCCCCCTTCGATCCGCAGCGCCCGGTGGGCCATGCCCGCGACCCGCTCGAGGCGGTGCTCCGCGAGGAGCACGGTCGTCCCGAGGTCCGCGTTCAGGCGCGCGACCGCGGCGAGGACGTCCTCAGCGCCCTGGGGGTCGAGCTCGGAGGTCGGCTCGTCCAGCACGAGCACCGACGGCGCCGCGGCGAGCGCTCCCGCGATGGCGCAGCGCTGACGCTCGCCGCCGGACAGGGTGGTGGGGGAGCGGTCCCGGAGGTGGGCGATGCCGAGGGCGTCGAGGACCTCCTCCACCCGACGACGCATCGCCGACGCATCGGTGCCGAGGTTCTCGAGCACGAAGGCCAGGTCGTGCTCGACGTGGTCGACCACGAACTGGGCTTCGGGGTCCTGGTGCACGAACCCGACCACGTCGGCGAGATCGCGGGGGGCGTGCGTCCGCGTCGAGCGCCCCTCCACCCGAACCTCGCCGCCGAAGCGGCCGCCGCTGGTGTGCGGCACCAGACCGTTGACGGTGCGCAGGAACGTGCTCTTGCCCGACCCGGAGGAGCCCAGCACGACGGCCACGTCGCCGGCGTCGAGCTCGAGGTCGAGGTCCGAGAGCGTGCGCTCCCGGTCGGGGTAGGAGAACGCGACCTCCGACCAGGCGACGGCACCGGTCACCGGACCACCGCCGTCGTCGCCGGGGCGCCATCGGCGCGCCCCCCGTCGACCGCGCCCTCGATCGGTGCGACGGCCACGGGGCGGATCAGGGCCGGGAGACCGAGGGCCAGGATGATCACCGCGACGAGGGGGGAGAACTCGGGGAACGCCAGCGGGTCCGGGGCCCATCGCAGCGCGGGGTCGCTCACCCGTTGGAGGGCCACCAGGCCGATCGGGGCCAGCCACACGACCGCGGCGGCCTCCCAGTCGAGCCCCGTCATCCGCCGCGGCCGGTAGCGGGTGCGGCGACTGGCCTGGGACGAGAGCACGACGGCGACGGCCAGGAGCACGACGCCCATGCCGCCGAGCACGGACGCCGTCGCGGTCGCACGGCCGACGAGGGCCACGAACGCACCGGCCAGGCAGAGGAGGGCCGCGAGCCCCGCCCAGGCCGAGGCCTGCTCGCGACGCCCGCCGCGCGTGCGCGCGAACCCTCTCGAGTCCATCGACTCCGCGAGGCGCACGGCGCGCTCCATCCCGCTCTCGAGCACCGGCAGGAGCTGGCGGAGGAGTCGTCGTCGCCCGACGCGCCGACCGCCCGTGCGGGCGAGATCCGCCTCCCGGGCCTGGGCCACCGCCTGCATGGTCGACGGCACGAAGGCCAGGCCCACGGTGGCGATGAGGCCGGGCTCGTGGAAGGCGCGGGGGACCGCCTGGACGAGTTCGTGGTGCGTGATGACCGCGTTGAACGCGCCGAAGACGGCGAGCACCCCGACCACGGCGAAGCCCTCGGCGGCCGCCTGCAGCACCACGGGTGCCTCGACGGTGCCACCGACCGTGAACCCGCCCAGCAGGCGCGGGAGGGTCACCTCGGGCAGGGTGAACAGGACGTGGCCGACGCCGTGGGTCGTCAAGGCGGTCAGCACCACCCGCAGCAGGGCGAAGGCCACGCCGAGGCCGACGAGGACGGGAAAGGCACGCGCCATGGCCGTGTCGAGGCGGTGCACCTCCACGACGAGCGCGGCAAGGGCGATCACCACCGCGACGTAGACCGGGCTCGGGGCCAGTTGCACGGTGGCGGCGCCGGCCACCGCCCAGAGGAGCCAGGTGACCGCGTGGAGGCGGGAGGAGGTGCGCACGACGAGGCGTCCAGCATGACAGGGTGGTGCCGTGGCCAGAAGTCCGCACCCTGGCGAGCGACGGCGCAGCACCCGTCGGGCGGCACGGTACGTCGCGTGCGCGATCGGGATCCTCACCCTGGTCGTGGCCGTGGCGGCACCAACGCTCGCGGTGCCGCGCGCCGACGAGGACCGCGACGCCGAGGCGGCTGCCGGGGCCGTCGAGTTCCTCCGCAGCCAGCAGCAGGCCGACGGCGGCTTCGGGCCCGGCGCGCTGACCCCCGACTCGGCCGCCGCCATCGCCCAGCAGGCCCAGACGGGCGCCACCTGGAGCACCAAGGAGGCCGTCGACGCCGTCGCCGCGGTCGAATCCGACGAGGGCACCACACCCCTCGACGCCCTCGATGCCCTCGCCTCCGACGCGGCGCCCGACCTCGCCGCCCAACTGATCAGCCGGGCGGTCGTGCCCATGGGCCTCGACCCGGAGAACTTCGACCCCGCGGGCGACGGCGACCCCGTCGACCTCGTGCGCGACGTCGCGGTGGGACGACGCCAGGACGGCTCGTTCGGTTCGGTCGCCGCCACGGCCGAGGCGGTCATCGCCCTCGTGATGGTCGGCCGACCGGTGAACGAGCGCACCCCGGCCTTCCTCGAGGCGGCGCAGCAGGAGAACGGCGGCTGGAACGCCGACGGCGATCCCGCCGGCGAGTTCGTCGATCCCGCCACCACCGGCCTCGTGGTCGAGGCGCTCGTCGCGGCCGGCGTGGCCCCCACCGGTGACACGTCGGCCGGACGCGGCCTCGCCTTCCTCGCGGACACCCAGAAGGCCGACGGGGGCTGGCCGGTCGAGGCGCGTGGTCGCACCGATGCCATCGCCACGAGCTGGGCGATGGGCGCGATCCGGTCCGCCGGCTACGACCCGGCCGAAGGCTGCTGGCGGGACGCCACCGGCGTGACGCCCGCCGACGACACGTACGTCTCGCCCGCCGAGGCCGTCGTGGCCGAGCAGGGTGACGACGGCGCCATCGCGGGCGGGCTCGATCCCGTGGCCTCCACCGCGCTGGGCGCCCAGGCGCTCCTCGGCAACTGGCTCCCCACGACTCGCGCCGAGGCGGTCGACTGCACCCCCGAGGCCGGCGGCCTGGGCATCCGTCCGTCCCTCGTCGTGCTCGTCGTGATCGCCCTCGTCATGGTCGTCGGGGCCGTGACGATCATGCGCCGCAGCAACGCCTGAGGGCCGACCGCGACCGCCGGGGCCTCGGAGGTGCTTGCGGGGCGCCGAGGGCGGGACCTAGTGTGCGACCAGCAACGGTCACCTGCGGCCCGGACGTCGCAGGTGCGCCGCCGACGGAGGTCCGCCTCCCGACGCGGTAGGGGAAGCCGGTGAGAGACCGGCGCTGTCCCGCAACTGTGAGCGGCTCGGTGAGCCGTGAGCCAGATGACCTGCCGCTGCCGCACCGGGCCACCGGTGCTCCCGCAGGAGAGCCGCACCAGCGGCTCCGAACAGCAGGCCCTCGTGGAACGGGGCCGCGGAGGAACCCATGAACCATCACTCCCGTCTGGCCGTGGCCGGCGCCCTCGTCGCGCTGCTGCTCCTGAGTGTCCTGACGCCGCCCGCCCAAGCCGACACCGCGACCGACGCGGCCGCCGCCTGGCTCGGGGCTCAGCAGCAGACCGATGGTGGCTTCGAGCTCGCGAGCTTCCCGCCGTTCGAGACCCCTGACGCCATCGCCGCGATCGCCTCGGCCGAGCAGAGCACGCCCACCTGGAGCACAACCGAGGCGCTCGACGCGGTCGAGGCCCTCGACGCCAACGGCGCCGATCCTGGCGGCACACCGCTGGCGTGGGCCGATGCCTTCCTGTCCGGCGCCACTCCGTCGGCCGGTGTCGCAGCCAAGTTCATCGTCCTGGTTGCGGCACCAACCGGGCAGTCGACCACGGCGTTCGATCCCGCCGCGGATGGCTCCCCGATCGACTTGGAAGGCATCATGGACCAGGGCGAGCTGCCCGACCACTCGTACGGCGCGGGCGCGCTCAACGCCACCCTCTTCGCCCTCTTGGCCCATGACGTGCTTGATCGACCCGCTCCCGAGGACACCATCGCCTACGTGCGCAGCGTCCAGCAGGCCAACGGCGGCTGGGGCTTCGCGGGCGACCCGAACGGCACCGACCTCGACGTCGACACGACCGCCTTGGCCGTCGCCGCCCTGACCGCCAACGGGCTGCCGGCCAGCGATGGGACGGTCGCCGCCGGGCTGCGCTTCCTCGCGAACCAGCACCGGGACTCGGGCGCCTGGCAGGCGTTCGGCGCCGACGACCCGAACAGCACCTCGCTCGGCCTCCTCGGCATCGAGGCGGCGGGATGGGACACAGCGACGTCGTGCTGGCGAACCTCGTCGAGCAGCGCCGCGAGCGCGTCCCCCTACGTGGACCCCGACGCGTGGATCCGAAGCCAGCAGGTCACGACGGGCGATCCCGGGGATCTCGGCCGCATCGCCAGCCCCGGCGACCAGTTCGGGGTGAACACCTTCGCAACCAGCCAGTCGCTGCAGGCGCTCCTCGGGCACTGGCTCCCCACCTCGAGCGCCGCACCCCCGCGCACCGAGGGCTTCAGCGACGTCGCCCCCTGCGTCTGGTACACCCAGGCGGTCGCCTGGATGGCGGAGAACAGCATCACCCGCAACACCATTGGGACGTTCAGCCCGAAGAAGGGCATCACCAACGGCCAGCTCGCGCTGCTGCTCTGGAACTTCATGGATCACCCGGCACCGCTGCCGGACCACACGTTCACCGACATCCCGCCGAACGCGGCCTACAACGACGCGGTCGACTGGATGGTCGACGGGGCACTGGTGGCCGACGGGGGATCCTTCAGCCCCAAGCGCGAGGTGAACCGAGGCCGCGTCGCCAACCTCCTCTGGCGGCTCGCCGGCTCACCCGAGGCACCGGACCGCACCTTCCCCGATGTCAACGAGGCAGCGCCGTTCGCCGACGCCGTCGACTGGGCCGTGGAGCACGGCGTCATCACGCAGCAGCCGAACGGCGACGTGCGGCCCCGCAGCAAGGTGACCCGCGCGCAGACGGCGGTCATGCTCCATCGTCTCGCCAGCACGGTGCCGGCCTGGGGTGACGTGCCCCTGCCCTCCACGATCGAGTTCTGACGTGCGCGTGCGCCACGCCGTCCTCGCCGCCGCGCTGACCGTCGTCTGCCTGCTGGCCGCGCTGGTGGGACCCATGGCCCCACGAGCCATCGCCAGCGGGCCCAGCCGAGCGGTCGTCGTCGCCGACTCGGGGACGGGGGTCGTCGTGCGGGGCATCGAGTTCGAGGGCGACTCGATCTCGGGCATCGAGGCCCTCCAGCTGGCCGGCCTCGCTCCGGTGCTGCAGAGCTTCACCGGCGAGGGCGGCGCGGTGTGCGCCATCTCGGGCGTCGGGTGTCCCTCCGACGACAGCTGCCTGACCTGCGACGGTCGGGGCTACTACTGGTCCTACTGGCGAGCACCGGCCGGATCCTCGGGGTACGCGTACTCACGGGTGGGCGCAGGCGCCACCCGGGTCCACGACGGCGATGTCGAGGCCTGGCGATGGGGGACGGGGAGCGCCCCGGCCTATCGCTCGTTCACCTCGGTGTTTCCCCCCGCACCGCCGCCGGCACCGAGTCCCGGCGGCGGCGGGACCACCGGCGGTGGCCCCGGCGCGGGCGCGACTGGCGGTGGCCCGAGCCAGGGCGCCGCCCCCGAACCGACTGCGACCAGCGCACCCGCGGCGGGCACCACCGCCACGGCGGCGGGTGCTCCCGCAGGCGCGACCTCGACCACCACCTCGGTGCCGGCCACCACCTCGACCGAGGGCACGGGCGCCGACTCCGGCGCGGCGGGCGACGATGCCTCCACCGAGGACGCCGACGAGATCGCCTTCCAGGCCGCCCAGGGCGATCGCCCCGATCCCGCCGCCGGCGGGCGAGGGTGGCTCGCGTCGGTCGCCCTGTTCGCGCTCACCCTTGCGGTGATCGCCACCCTGGTCGTGCGGGCCCGCCGCCAGCGCCGGGCCTGAGTCTCACCGGTTCCGGGGTCGGGTCAGCCGCCCGGCACCCCGAGGGTGCCGAGGCGCTGCGTGCACTCGTCGATCTGCTCGACCTCCTCGGGGCTGGCGTCCGCGTACAGCGCGGCGGCGGTCTCGGTCAGCTCGGTGCTCAGATCGGTGATGCGTCCCACGTCGGCACCGAAGGGGTCGTCGATCGCGTCCTGCAACAGGCCGGCCAACTCCTCCACCTGCGCGCAGTAGGCCTCCACGCCGACGGCCTCCGAGGGCTCACCGGACGGTTCATCCTCCGAGGAGGGCGGCGTCACCGGTGGTGCGGTCGTCGGCGGTGGCTCGGTCACCGGCGGCTCGGTCACCGGCGGCAGGCTGGTCGGCGCCGGGACCGTGGTGAGCGGCGCCGCCTCGTCGTCCCCGCCGCCGGAGCGGGCCAGGGCGAAGCCCACGCCGAGCAGCGCCACGGCGACGAGCGCACCGAGCAGGCCCAGCAGCACGAGCATGCGCTTGGAGCCTCGCTCGGGACCCACGGGCGCACCACCCGCAGCCAGCGTGCCCGTGACCACCGAGGGCGGTGGAGGGCCACCGAAGGTGTCCGCCAACGGGGGAGAGGGGGGCAGCACCGTGTCGCCGACCTCGGGCTGGGGCGCGGTCTGCGCCCCGGGGGCGGGGGCGGCCCAGGAGGGGGTGACCACCTGGGCGCCGCACTCACCGCAGTACTGCGCGCCGGGGCCGAGCGGTCGTCCGCAGGACTGGCAGAGCATCGAGACCTCGCTTGCGCAGGGGAGAGGGGCAGCGACCGGGGGAGCGAGTCGCTCCCCCGAGTCTGGCGGGGCGCCGGTCGTCCGAAAACGCCGAACGGGGCGGCGCCGGAGCGCCGCCCCGTTCACGAACAGGTGTTCGTCTGGATCAGGGCGTGACGGACAGGAGCTGGGCGCACTCGTTGATGCGGTCCACGTCGTCGGGGTTGGCCGAGGTCAGCTCGGCCGCGGAAGCGGAGAGCTCGGAGGCCTGCTGGGTGATCTCCGCGGCGTCCGCGCTGGTCGGGTCGTCGATCGCGGCCTGCAGCTGCTCGCCGAGCTCCTCGGCCTGGGTGCAGAACTCCTCGACGTCGGGGTTCGAGCTGGCGTCGCCCGAGTCGCCGGAGTCGGCGGCCGCGGTGGTCTCGGTGGTGTCGCCACCGTCGCCGCCGTCGTCGTCGGAGCTGCAGGCGGCCGCGGTGCCGGCGAAGAGCAGGCCGACCAGCAAGAAGGCGAAGAACTTGCGCGTGCGCATTGGAGGGGGATCCTTCCGTCAGGGTCACGGCCACCTCGGATCGGGCGACCGTGAGGCCAGTGTCGCACGCGGCCGCCACCGAGTCGTGAGTACCACCTACTCATATCCTCCACGCGCCCACTACTCACCGCCGGAGAGTCAGCGTTCGAACCCTGCGAGAGGCGGTAGTTTCGTCACGTGACGAAATCGACCCGATGTGGCTGGTGCGGGGCACCGGTGGTGGATCAGCCCAAGGTGGGCCGCAAGCGCCGGTACTGCCGGGCGGCGTGCCGCCAGCAGGCCTACCTTGCCCGCAAGCTGGCCGCCGCCCACGAGCTCGCCGACGACGAGGTGATCGTCAAGCGGGACGACCTGGTCGAGCTGCAGGACGCGCTCTACGCCCTGGGCTCGGCCCTCGAGGACGTGGCCGGCGACGTCGACGAGGCGCGGACGATGGCCGACGTCCGCCAGGCGCTCGACTGGCTGGTGTCGCAGGCGGAGCCCGTGGCTCGCCTGTGGATAGCGCCGGTCTCGGACCGCAACTCCTGACTTAACATAACGGAGATTATGGGCGTTGTGCACCTCGACCCGGGGGTCCGCCCGCCACCTCCCCGGTGAACCGGTTCCGACCGGACGGCCTCGGGCCGATAGCGTGGTGCGGCCATGTCTCGTCGCATCGACATCGAACTGACCAGTGAGCGCCCCGACGGGGTCTGGACCTGGCGGGCCGCCGGGGCCAAGCAGCCCAAGGGCGAGCTCGACGGTGCCCTCCTCTTCTCGGGCGCCAAGGTCGGCGACGTCGTACGGGCCGACGCCGACTTCGACATCGACGGCATCACCGTCACCGGGGTGCTCCCACCCAAGGGGGCCCGACCCGAGCCGGAGCGCATCGAAGTGATCGGCAGTCCCACCAAGCTCGAGCCGGTCACCACCACCCTGGCCCGGAAGGGCAAGGGCGACCGGGACCGTGGTCGCGGCGGCCGCCGCGACCGAGACGGTGACCGCGGCGACCGTGGCGAACGCCGCGACCGTGGTGACCGCGGGCCGCGCAACCGGGACGACCGCCCCGACCGGGAGCGGCGGGAGCGCAAGCCCCGCCCCGAGGGTGAGGGCAACCGGCGCCCGCACCGTCCGCCGCGCCCCGAGCCGGAGCCGAAGCCGAAGCCCAAGCGGCTCAAGGCGGGGCGCACCCACCGCAACGCCGTGCTCGCCGAGCTGCCCCCCGAGCAGCGGCCGATCGCCGAGCAGGTGCTGAAGGGCGGCATCCCCGCCGTGCGCCAGGCCGTGGACAAGCAGAACGAGACCCTCACCACCGAGGGCAAGCCGCTGGTGAAGGCCGAGCCCCTGGTGGCGCTGGCCGAGCAGATGCTGCCCCGCCTGAAGACCGCCGAGTGGCGGGACAAGGCCGAGGCCGCCCTCGCCGACGTCGACGAGCTCGACCTGCGCGACCTCCGCTCGGTGATCGTGGCGGCCGACAGCGCCGCCCGCGACGACGAGACCCGAGCCATGGCCGATCAGCTCCGCGCGGCCCTGAACCGCCGGGTCGAGGAGGAGCACGCCGCCTGGCTCGCCGAGATCGAGGCCAACCTGGCCGAAGGCCGCAGCGTGCGGGCCCTGCGCCTCAGCTCGCGCCCGCCCAAGGCCGGCGCCCCGCTGCCGCCCGAGCTCGCGACGCGCCTGGCCGAGGCCACGGCGGCCTCGTTGACGAGCGAGGTCACCCAGGAGCGCTGGGCCACTGTTCTCGACGCGCTCGCCTTCTCCCCCGTGCGCCTCACCGTGGTGCCCGAGAGCCTGCCTGCCGTCCCCGGCGACGCCCTGCTCGCCGAGATCGCCCGCCTGGCCTCTCAGATCCCCCAGATCGCCACCGTCTTCGGGGTGGAGCCGGCCAAGTCCTCCAAGCGCCCGCGACCCCGCCCACCTCGCCCCGACCGTCCCAAGAAGCCCCGTCCCCCCAAGCCCGACGCTGCGCCCAAGACGGGCGACGCCACGCGGAAGCAGGAGGGCGAGAAGCAGGAGGGCGAGAAGCAGGACGAGGCCGAGGTGACGACCGCTCCCCCGGCGGGGGAGGCCTCGGCCGCGGCGACGGCCGGCGCCACACCCTCTGAGGACGCGCCGACCGCCGAGGACGTCGCTCCCCCCGCCGACGAGACCGCACCGGCCGACGAGACACGAGCGGAGGAGCCTGCTCCCCCGGTCCACGAGGCCGCCGTCGGTGACTCCGCTCCCCCGGTCGACGAGGCGCCCGCGGACGCCCTCCCGGCCGAGGCGCCCGCCGCCGAAGCGGGCACCGACGACGCCCCCGCCGAGGAGGCGGCCGTCGTGACCCCGGCCGACGACCCCGCTCCCCCGGCGGCCGCGAACGAGGCCGCGAGCGAGGCCCGTGCGGAGGACGCGGACGCGGCCGGCGAGGGGCCGTCG
>CAZYPY010000083.1:0-13582 GCA_964649545.1 uncultured Microthrixaceae bacterium
CGTCGACGGGGCTGGGCCAGCCGGCCACCGGCATCACCCAGGTGTGCTCGATGAGCTGCGTGGTCTCCTCGACCAACTCGTCGGTGGGGCCGGCCTCTTGGCCACCCACGAGGCCGGCCAGCAGCGCTCGCGCGGTCGGGCGCCGGGTGGGGTCCTTGAGGAACGCCGCCTCGACGAACGGGCGGACCTCCTGCGGCAGCCCCGAGAGGTCGGGCTCGCCCGAGAGGATCCTGGCGGTCACCTCCTCGGGGCCGCCGACCCCGAATGGCGGTCGACCGGTTCCGGCGTACGCGACGAGCGATGCCCAGGTGAACACGTCGACCGCCGGGGTCGAGACCTCGCCGGCGGCCTGTTCGGGCGCCATCCACCCCGCCGAGCCGATGACGGTGCCGGCCACGGTGAGCGGCATCGACCCCGTGGCGGCGGCGATCCCGAAGTCGACCAGCTTGGGCTGGTCGGCGGCGAGGATCACGTTGTTCGGCTTGAGGTCGCGGTGGATGACCCCGACCTCGTGGATGAGGACGAGTGCCTCGGCCAGGGCCGCGGCGAGGGCTCGGAGGCGCTCGCCGCCGAGGGGTCCGTCGGTCGCGATGGCATCGGCGAGCGTGGGGCCGTCCACGAACTCCACGACGAGGTACGGCTGGGCCGCCTCGGTGTCGGCGGCGAGCAGCGTCGCCACCCGGGGCCCGGCGACGCGCCGCAACGCCTCGACCTCGCGCCGGAAGCGCTCCCGGAAGGTCGGGTCGTGGGCCAGGTCGGCCCGGACGAGCTTCACCGCGACCTTGGCGCCGTCCGGGGCCTCGCCGAGGTACACCATTCCCATCCCGCCGGCGCCGAGCCGGCCGGTGAGGACGTGGTCCCCGAGGCGCTGGGGGTCGCTCGCGTCGAGCGGGGAGACGGGCATCGCGATCCAGTCTGCCCGCTGGCTCCCGGGCCGACCGGCGGGGTCGTGGCTCGATCGACCGGGACCGCCCGCCCGCGTCGCCGGCCTGCTCGCTTTGCAGGTGGGGCGCGGCCGACCACACTGGGCGCATGGCTGCCCACCCGGTCGACGACCCCCGCGACTTCCTCGGCCTCGACGCCCTGCTCGACGACGAGGAGCGCGCGATCCGCGACACCGTCCGGACCTTCGTCCGGGACAAGGTGCTGCCCGACATCGGCGAGTGGTTCGAGGCGGGCACCTTCCCCCGGGAGATGGCCAAGGAGATGGGGGCCCTGGGCCTGCTCGGCATGCACCTCGAGGGCTACGGCTGCGCCGGCACCAACGCGGTGAGCTACGGGCTGGCGTGCCTCGAGCTCGAGGCCGGCGACTCGGGCTTCCGCAGCTTCGTGTCCGTCCAGGGGTCGCTGGCCATGTTCCCCATCCATGCCTACGGGAGCGACGAGCAGAAGCAGGAGTGGCTGCCGCGCATGGCGGCGGGGGAGGCCGTCGGCTGCTTCGGGCTGACCGAGCCCGACTCGGGCAGCGACCCGTCGAGCATGCGCACCAACGCCCGCCGGGACGGGGGCGACTGGATCCTGAACGGCACCAAGATGTGGATCACCAACGGCGGCATCGCTGACGTGGCCGTCGTCTGGGCCCGCACCGACGACGGCATCCGCGGCTTCGTGGTGCCCACCGACACGCCCGGGTTCACGACCAACGACGTCCACCGCAAGATGTCCCTGCGGGCGTCGGTCACCAGCGAGTTGGTCATGGAGGATGTCCGCCTGCCCGCCGACGCCGTGCTCCCGGGCGTGGCCAGCATGCGGGGCCCGCTGTCGTGCCTCAACGAGGCGCGCTTCGGCATCCTCTTCGGCGCCGTCGGTGCCGGCCGGGCCTGCTACGAAGCCGCCCTCGACTACGCGACCGAGCGGACGCAGTTCGGCCAGCCGATCGCCGGGTTCCAGCTGACCCAGCGCAAGCTCGTCGAGCTCATGGTGGCGGTGAACCGGACCGCCCTCGTAGCCCTCCACCTCGGCCGGCGCAAGGACGCCCACGAGCTCACCCCGGCGCAGGTGAGCTTCGGGAAGTTCGACAACGTGCGCACCGCCCTCGAGGTCGCCCGCGAGGCCCGCAGCATCCTCGGTGCGAACGGGATCACCCTCGAGTACCCGGTGATCCGCCACATGAACAACCTCGAGTCGGTCTTCACCTACGAGGGCACCAACGAGATCCACACCCTCGTCCTCGGTCAGGCCATCACCGGTCTGCCCGCCTTCCGCTGAGCCGCCGCCACCCCGCCCACAGGAGCCCACGCCATGCACTTCACCGAGGACCACGAGATGTTCCGCAAGACCGTGCGGGACGTCGTCGAACGCGAGATCAACCCCCACGTCGACGAGTGGGAGGCGGCCGGCATCTTCCCGGCCCACGAGCTCTTCCCGAAGCTGGGCGAGCTGGGCCTGCTCGGCCTGGAGTACGACGAGGCCTACGGGGGTCAGGGCGCCGACCACAGCTACACCGTGATCCTGGGCGAGGAACTGGGGCGCATCCACTGCGGCGGCGTGCCCATGGCCATCGCCGTGCAGACCGACATGGCCACGCCGTCGCTGCACCGCTTCGGCACCGAGGAGCTCAAGGCGCGCTACCTCGTGCCCGCCATCCGGGGCGAGGCGGTGGCCGCCATCGCGGTCACCGAGCCCGACGCCGGCTCGGACGTGGCCGCGCTGCGCACGCGGGCGGTGCGCGACGGCGACGAGTGGGTCATCAACGGGACGAAGCTCTACATCACCAACGGCACCCAGGCGGACTGGCTGTGCCTCCTGGCCCGCACCTCCGACGACGGGGGCTACCGGGGGATGTCGCAGATCGTCGTCCCGACCGACACCCCCGGGTTCCGCGTGAGCCGGAACCTCAAGAAGATGGGCATGTGGTCGTCGGACACGGCCGAGCTCAGCTTCGTCGACGTGCGGGTCCCGGTCGCGAACACGATCGGCGAGGAGGGCCGGGGCTTCCAGCAGCAGATGGCCCAGTTCCAGAACGAGCGCATGATCGCCAACTACCTGGCGGTGGGCTCGATGGAGGTCGCCCTCGAGCGGACGGTCGCGTACCTGCGCGAGCGTGTGGTCTTCGGGGCGCCCCTCGCCGAGAGCCAGCACATCCAGTTCGCCCTCGCCGAGCTCTTCGCGGAGCTGGATGTCGTGCGCCAGTACAACTACTCGTGCGCCGAGGCGTACCTCCGGGGCGAGGACACCACGCGCTTCGCCACCATCGCCAAGCTGGTGGCGCCCCGGCTGGCCCGACGGGTCGCCGACACGTGCCTCCAGTTCCACGGCGGCATCGGCTACATGGACGAGACCTGGGCGTCGCGCTACTTCCGGGACTCGCGGCTGTGGTCGATCGGCGGCGGTGCCGACGAGGTCATGCTGCGCACCATCGCCCGCATGGAGGGCATCGGCGCTTGAGCGTCCGGTCCACCCGCGCCCTCGTCGTGGCGGGCGGGGAGCCCCCCGGTCCCGGCGAGGTGGCCGCGGTGGGGGAGCGGTGGGACGTGGTGGTGGCCGCCGACTCGGGCCTGGACCACGCCGTGGCCCTCGGCCTCACCGTCGACCTGGTCGTCGGCGACCTCGACTCGGTGTCGGCGGCCGCCCTCGCCGCCGCCCGGGTCGCCGGCGCCACGGTCGAGGCCCACCCGGCGGACAAGGACGCCACCGACCTCGCCCTCGCCCTCGACGCCGCCATCCGCCGCGGTGCCGGCGAGCTCGTCGTCGTCGGCCTCGGGGGGGGACGGCCGGACCACGAGCTCGCCAACCTGCTGCTCCTGGCGTCGCCGGCGTTCGCCGCGGTCGAGGTCGAGGCCCGCACCGCGGCCGGGCGCTTCGTGGTGGTCCGCTCGCGGCGGCGGCGCCTCACAGGCCGGCCGGGCGAGCTGGTCACCCTGCTGCCGGTGCACGGCCCGGCCCGTGGGGTCCGGACCGAGGGCCTGCGGTGGCCGCTCCGGGGGGAGGACCTCCCCGAGGCGACGACCCGGGGGGTCAGCAACGAGCTGGTCGCCTCGGAGGCCACCGTGGTGGTCGCCGAGGGTGCGGTGCTCGCCGTCCAGCCCCGCTGACCGTCACCGATCCCCCTCAGGCGCCGCACGGAGCTGCCGATAGCGGTGGTGATGCCCCGCTCCGCCACGCGGGCGCTCGTCCTCGCCGTCGGCGCCGTCCTGGTCCTCGCGCCGCCGGTCGCGGCCGAGCGCCGAGCCCCGGCCGTCGACGATCCCGCGAGCACCACCTCGACCTCGACCACCGCGCCGCCGCCGTCGACGACCTCGACGACCGCGCCGCCGCCCGGGTCGTCCACCACGACCACCTCCACGACCGTGTCGCCCGTCGACCCCGGCGCCGGCGGTGACGTGACCGGCGGCTCCGTGCCCGACCTCGACGTCGACGTCCCGGCGCCGACGCGGACGGACGGGGGCCCGCACCAGCCGCACCTGGCCATCGTCGGAGACCTGAGCTCGGCCCGCGAGCGCCTGGCCCAGGCCGAGGCCCGGGTGGCCGAGGCGCAGGCGCGGGTGGCGTCGCTCACCGACGAGCTCGCTCGTGTCGATGCCCGCATCGTGGCCCTGACCGACGAGGAGCGACGGGCGGTCAAGCGCGTCGAGGAGTCCCGCGACGTCCTCGCCGATCGGGCCGTGGACGCCTACATCCGGGGCAACCTGGGCGGTCTCCAGGCGGGGTTGGCGGCCTCCGACCCGAACGAGCTCGGCGCCAACGAGGCGGTGATGGAGAGCGTCCTCGACGCCGACCACCGGGCGGTCGAGGAGTACCGGGCGGCCCGGCGCCGGGTCTCGAACGAGCTGGTGGAGCTGGCCGACCGCCGGGTCGAGGTCCTCGGCCTCCTCGTGCAGGCCAAGGCGTTCGACAAGGCGGTGCGGGCCGAGGTCGAGGACGCCCGGGTGCAGCTGCTCGCCTTCGAGGCGGGCAGCGAGATCTTCGTCACCGGGATGGTCTTCCCCGTGGACGACCCCCACGACTACATCGACAGCTTCCTGGCGCCCCGGTCGGGTGGGCGCCAGCACCAGGGCATCGACATCTTCGCCCCGACGGGCACGAACCTGTTCGCGGTCGAGCGGGGGGTGATCGCGAAGGTCGGCACCAACCGCCTCGGCGGCATCAAGCTCTGGCTCTACGGCGAGAGCGGCACCACCTACTACTACGCGCACCTCCTCGCCTTCGCGCCGGGGATCCGCGACGGGCTCGTGGTCGAGGCCGGCGACGTGGTCGGCTACGTCGGCAACACCGGCAACGCGATCAGCACGCCGCCGCACCTGCACTTCGAGATCCACCCCGGGAACGGCCCGGCGGTCAACCCGACCCCGCTGCTCCGGGTGGTCGACGCGTTGGACGACGTCGGCGGCCCGTCGGCCGCGCGGCGCTGACCGACCGCGGCGCCACCGCCGGACCACGTGGCGCCGGACGCGCCGCGTTCGGTCGCCGATCGGGTGGAATGGGGGGGTGGGCATGGACGTGACCGAGAACCTCGAGGTGGCCGCCCGCCCCGAGGCCCTGTTCGCCTGGGTGGCGACCCTCGACCGGTACCCGGACTGGCTCGACATCGTGGTCCGGGCCGAGCCGGCCGAGCCCGCGGCCGGCGATCCCGGCCCGGCCTGGTCGGTGGACCTGCGGGGCCGCCTCGGCCCGCTCTCGCGGGCCAAGCGCCTCCGCATGGTCCGCACCCGGCACGAGCCCCCCGGGCGGGCCGTGTTCGAGCGACGCGAGGTGGACGGTCGCTCGCACTCGCCCTGGCGGCTCGACGCGGCGGTCGAGCCCCTCGAGGCCGGGTCTCGGCTCACGATGCGCCTGCACTACGGCGGAGGTCTGTGGGGGCCGGTACTCGAGCGGATGCTGCGCGACGAGGTGGAGCACAGCCGGCCCCGACTCGCGGCCGCGGTCGAGTCGTAGGCCGAACGAGCCCCGCTCGGGGTGGTCAGGGGGCCCGGCGGGCGAGGCGGGCCAGCGCGGCGCCGAGCGCATAGATCACCCCGGCGTAGACGAGCACGAACTTCACGTAGGCGCAGGCGGCGGCCACCTGGGGAGCGGGCGACGCGACCGGCCCCCGGATCATGTCGAGCAGGGCGATGTTCTCGATGGCATCGCAGGCCGCACCGAGCCAGGCCGCCCAGGCCAGCACGCCCCCGAGGGTCACGAGCCACCGATGGCGGTACACCCGGCGGCCCCAGACGCACGCCACCGCGATCGCGGTGGAGTACGCGAGCAGGAACAGGTAGTCGAGGCCCACGCCGAACGCGGCGTGGATCACGTCGCGGTCGTCCCAGACGGCCATGACCTCCCGGGCCGCCTCGACGCTGCCGGCCACCTCGAGGCCCACGATGCCCTCGCCGCCCGGGTCGAGCAGCAGCAGCGCCGCGCCCACGACCACGGTCACGACGAGGGAGGGGACGAACCAGACCCGCAGGCGTCCCGGGGTGACGTCGTCGAACGGGTGGTGCACCGCCATCGCTCAAGCCTCGCCCGAGCAGGCCCGGGCCGTCCACCGGTCGCCGCGACGCTCGACCTCGAGGGCGAGCGCGAAGCAGGCCGACAGCGCCCGGGAGGTGAGGACGGCACCGATCGGGCCGGCGGCCTGCACCCGACCGGCGCGCAGCAGCAGCGCGTGGCCGAAGCCCGGGGGGATCTCCTCGACGTGGTGGGTGACCAGCACGACGGGAGGGGTGGCCGGGTCGCGGGCGAGTCCGGCGAGGCGCCCGACGAGGTCCTCGCGACCGCCGACGTCGAGCCCGGCGGTGGGCTCGTCGAGGAGCAGCAGGCCGGGCTCGGCCATCAGGGTGCGGGCCAGCTGCACCCGCTGGCGCTCGCCCGACGACAGCGTGCCGAACCGCTGCTCGGCGAGGGCGCCGGCGCCGACCCGTTCGAGGAGCGAGCGGGCCCGAGCACGGTCCTCGTCGTCGTAGTCGTGCCACCAGGGCTCGAGCGCCGCGTGCTTTGCGGTGACCACGACGTCGAGCGCGGCGAGCCCCGGGCGCAGGCGGTCCGCCATCGCCGCGCTGGCCAGGCCGATGCGCGTGCGGAGCCGCCGCACGTCGGTGCGACCGAGCCGCTCGCCGAGCACCTCCACCGCTCCGCCGGACGGGTGCTGGTACAGCGACGCGATCGACAGCAGCGACGTCTTGCCCGAGCCGTTGCTCCCGAGCACCACCCAGCGCTCGCCCGCCCGGACCTCCCAGCTCACGTCGTCGAGCACCCGTCGGTCCCCGTGGACCAGGCCGACCCCGGTCAGTCGCAGCACGGGGTCGGTGGGGGCGCGCATCCCCGGGGACGCTACCGGGGGCCGGTAGCGTGACCCCGACCCGCCCGCACCTCTCGGACGACTCCGCTGACCACCGCGCTCGGCCTGCTGGCCGTCCTGCTCCTGATCCTCGCGACCGCCTTCTTCGTCGCGTCCGAGTTCGCGCTGGTGGCGGTGGACCGGAGCCGGGTCGAGCACCTGGCCGAGGAGGGCTCTCGCCGGGCCCGCACCACGCTGGCCGTGCTCCGGCGCCTGTCGTTCCACCTGTCCGGCGCCCAACTCGGCATCACCATCGTCTCGCTGGTCCTCGGCTTCGTGGCCGAGCCGACCGTCGCCGCCCTCATCGAGCCCGTCATCGAGCCCCTGGTCGGCGAGCGTGCGGCCGCGGGGGTGTCCGTCGCGGTGGCGCTCGCCCTCGCGACCGTGTTCCAGATGGTCGTGGGCGAGCTGATCCCGAAGAACGTCGTGATCGCCCGGCCCACGCGCTCGGCGCTGTGGCTGGCCGCGCCCTTCCGTGCCTACGCGATCGTGTTCGGTCCGGTCATCGAGCTCTCCGAACGCGCCGCGAACTGGGCGGTCCGCAAGCTCGGCGTCGAGCCCCAGGAGGAGCTCTCGGCGGTGCGCTCGCTCCCCGAGCTCGAGCTGCTGTTCCGCAGCTCGGTCGCCGAGGGCGCCCTCGAGGCGCGCGCCGGCGACCTGCTCACCCGTTCGATCCGCTTCGGCGAGAAGACCGCCGACGACGCCCTCACCCCGAGGACGGCCCTGGTGGCCCTCGAGACCGACGCCACCCTCGACGAGCTCGTCGATCGCTCCCTCGACACGGGGTTCTCCCGCTTCGTGGTCTACGGCACCGACCTCGACGACGTCCGCGGGGTCGTGCACGTCAAGTCGGTCTACGACATCGCCCCCGAGGATCGGGGCACCACCGAGGTCCAGGCGGTGATGACCGAGGCGTTCGTCGTCCCGGAGTCCCGCTCGCTCGCGTCGCTCCTGGGGGAGCTCCGGGAGCAGGGCGCGCACCTGGCCGTGGTGGTCGACGAGTACGGCGGAACCGCCGGCATCGTGACCATGGAGGACCTGATCGAGGAGATCGTCGGGGAGATCGACGACGAGTGGGACCCCGAGCCCGAGGAGGTCTCCGTGGTCCAGCCCTCGGGTGCGTTCCTGCTCTCGGGCGGCCTCCACCCCGACGAGGTGCTCGACGCCTGCGGCTTCGTCGTGCCCGAGGGGGAGTACGAGACCCTGGCCGGCTTCGTGCTGGACCGCCTCGGCCACCTACCGGTGCCGGGAGAGTGGATCGCCGAGTCCGGGTGGGAGCTGGAGGTGGTCGAGCTCGACCGCCGGCGCATCGACCGGATCCGCCTGGTGCCCCCCGAGCCGGGACTCGACCCGACGGACGTGCCGCGATGAACGGGCCGGCGCTGCTGTTCGCCGTCGCCCTGTTGCTGTTGAACGGCTGGTTCGTCGCGGTCGAGTTCGCGCTCATCGCCGCCCGTCGCACCAAGCTCGAACAGGACCGCCGGGCCGGCAGCCGGGCCGCCGGCGTGGCCATCGGCCTGGTGGACGAGCTGTCGCTGCAGCTCGCCGGCGCGCAGCTGGGGGTGACCGTGGCCTCACTGCTGCTCGGCTACGTCGCGGAGCCGGCGGTATCGCACACGATCGAGGCGGCGATCAGCGGTGTCGTCGAGCTCCCCGAGAGCCTGCTGCGCTCGATCGGGTTCGTCGTGGGCCTCTCGATCGTCGTGCTGGCCCACATGGTGGTGGGGGAGATGGTCCCGAAGAACCTCACCCTCGCCCAACCGGAGAAGACCCTGCGGCTGCTCGCGTTGCCGACCCGGGCGCTCACGACGGTCCTGCGCCCGGTCATCTGGTTCCTCAACGCCCTCGCCAACGGGGGTCTCTGGTTGCTGCGGATCGAGCGAAAGGACACCCTCTCCGACACCCACTCCGCGGCCGAGCTGGCCACGATGCTGTCGGCGTCGCACGCGGAGGGCCTCATCCCCGAGGACCAGCACGAGCTGCTCGCCAGCGCCCTCGACTTCGGGGCGGCCCCGGTGTCCACGGTGATGGTGCCCCGCGAGCGTGTGGTCCACGTGCGACGCACCGATCCGGTCGCCGAGATCGAGGCGGTCATCCGCAGCAGCGGCCACAGCCGCCTCCCCGTCGTCGGCGAGGACCTCGACGAGGTCGTCGGCTTCATCCACGCCAAGGACCTGCTGACCCTGCGCCCGGACGCCCGCGAGCAGCCCCTCCCGGACCGTCTGCTGCGCACCGAGCTGGTGCAGCTCGACGAGACCCGGCCGGTCGAGGAGGCCATGGTCGAGATGCGACGACGCCGACGCCACCTGGGCATCGCGCGAGCCGCGGACGGACGCACCACCGGGCTCGTCACCCTCGAGGACCTCGTCGAGGAGCTCGTCGGTGACATCCGCGACGAGTCCGACCGCGACGACCCGGGCGCGCCCGATGGCCGCCCCCACCACCCGATCGGTGCCGACGGGTGACGCGGCCCGTTCGCTACCCTCGCACCGTGCGAAAGGCGTGCGCCGTGCTCGTCGCCCTCACCCTGGGTGGGGTCGCGCTGCTGTCCGGCGCGGATGCGTCGGCCGACGACGTGGACGAGGCGCGGGCGCGGGCCGAGGAGAGCATTCGCTCGCTCGACGAGGCGCTCGAGGAGCTCGGCGCCATCGAGCAGCAGGTCGCGGAGGTCGAGCACCGGCTCGAGATGGCGTCGATCGGCATCGACGAGCTCGAGGCCGAGGTGCGCTCGATCGCGGTGGACCAGTACACCCGGGCCGGCGAGCCGCCGGCCCTCGTCCCGCTCGACGAGGATCCCGGCGACCAGCTCCTCGGCAACGAGCTGGCGCGGATCGTCACCCAGGGCGACACCGACCTCCTCGACACCTACGCCGGTCAGCGGGCGGACCTGCGGGCCGCGGCCGACGAGCTCGAGGTGCTCCAGGCCGAGCAGGAGGCCGCGGTCGAGCGCATCGAGGCGCGCAACGCCGAGCTCCAGGCGGAGGTCGCCCGCCTCGAGGAGCTCGAGCGCGAGCGCATCGAGGCCGAGCGTCGTCGGATCGAGGAGGAGCGCCGCCGGGCGGAGGCGGCCGCCGCCGCGGCAGCGGCCGCCGCGGCCGACGACGCCGCCGACGATCCCGCGGGTGACCCCGGCGGCGACCCGCCCCCGCCGGGTGGGACCACGCCGCCGCCGAGCGGGGGCGGAGGCTTCCTCTGCCCCGTGCCGGGCTCGACCTTCATCGACTCGTGGGGTGCGCCGAGGTCCGGCGGTCGCAGCCACCAGGGCGTCGACATGATGGCGTCGGCCGGCACGCCGATCTACGCACCGGTGTCCGGGCAGGTCTCCCACCGGGGCGTGAGCCTGGGCGGGCTCTCGTTCTTCCTCTACGGCGCCGACGGCAACACCTACTTCGGCACCCACCTCAGCAGCTACGGGGCGTCCGGCAACGTGGCTGCGGGCACGGTGATCGGGTACGTCGGCGCCACCGGGAACGCCAACGGCATCAACCACCTGCACTTCGAGATCTGGCCCGGCGGCGGTGCGCCGGTGAACCCGTATCCGACCGTTGCCGCCGCCTGCTGACGCCGACCTCGCCGCCGCGCTCCAGCGCGTCCTCGGCGAGGTCCTGGGGGTGGACGACGTGCGCGTCGTCGGCCTGCACCGCCTCTCGGGCGGCGCGTCGCGCGAGACCTTCGCGCTCGACGCGGTCCGGGCCGACGGGACCACCCACCCGCTCGTGCTGCAGCGCGAGCGGCCCGGTGGGGCCATCGGCACCGGTGGCGGCACCCGCACCGAGGCCGGCCTGCTCCGCGCCGCCGCCGCCCAGGGCGTCCCCGTGCCCGGGGTCATCGCCACCGGCCCGAGTGACCCGCCCCGCGAGGGGGAGGCCGACGGCGGCCCGCTGGCGGCCGCCTACCTGGTGGTCGAGCGCCTCGAGGGTGAGACCATCCCGCGGCGCATCCTGCGTGACGACCAGTACGCCGGGGCCCGGGCGGCGCTCACCGCGCAGTGCGCCGAGGCGCTGGCGGGGATCCACCGCATCCCCGTCGAGGACGTGTCGGGCCTGCACGGCCGGGACCAGGTCGCCCAGTTCCGCGAGCTCCTGGACCTGCTGGGCGAGCCGCACCCGGCGTTCGAGCTGGCCTTCCGGTGGCTCGAGGCGAACCGACCGCCGGTCGGGCCGCCCCGCGTGGTGCACGGCGATTTCCGCATCGGCAACCTGATCGTCGGCCCCGAGGGCCTGCGCGCGGTGCTCGACTGGGAGCTGGCCCACCTGGGTGACCCGATGGAGGACCTCGGTTGGCTCTGCGTGAAGGCCTGGCGGTTCGGCGGCGCCCTCCCGGTGGGCGGCTTCGGCACCTACGAGGAGCTGTTCGATCGCTACGCGGCGGCGGCCGGCCTCGACCACGTCGATCCGGAGGTGGTCCGGTGGTGGGAGGTGCTCAGCACGGTGAAGTGGGGGATCATGTGCATCATCCAGGCCGCCTCGCACCGCCAGGGACTCAGCCGGTCGGTCGAGCTCGCAGCCATCGGCCGGCGGACCTGCGAGAACGAGCACGACGTGCTCGCCCTGCTGCCGTGAGCGACCCGTCGTGACCGCGCCCCACGACGCGCCGACGGCCGCCGAACTGGTGGAGGCGGTGCGCGAGTTCCTCGAACGGGACGTGCTCGGGGCCACCGAGGGCCGGGTGCAGTTCCACACCCGGGTCGCCATCAACGTGCTGGGCATGGTGCAGCGCGAGATCGAGGCGGGGCCGGAGCCCCGTGCCCGCCACGCCGACCGCCTGGCCGCGCTCGGGATGGCCGACGACGCCGAGCTCGCCGCCTCGATCCGGTCGGGGGCGCTCGACGACCGCTACGACGAGGTGAAAGCCGCCGTGTGGGCGAGCGTTCGGGACAAGCTGGCCGTGGCCAACCCGCGCTACCCGGAGACGTGACCACGTGAGCGGGGCGGGACGGGCCGGATCGGGGTAGGGAGGCGGGGATGCGGCTGCTGGTGGACGGTGATCGGGTGGCCGACGTCCTCGACCCCTACCGGGACGTCGACCGCGTCCGCCCGGAGGGCGGGGCATGGGTGCTGGCCAACATGGTCGGTGGGCTCGACGGGTCCGCCGCGGTCGGAGGGCGGGTCGGGGCGCTCACCGGCGGCGCCGACGCCGTGCTCTTCCGGCGCCTCCGGGCCCTCGCCGACGTGGTCCTGGTCGGGGCCGCGACCGTCCGGGCCGAGGGCTACGGGCCGGTGCGGCTGCCCGACGACCTGCGGGCCGAGCGCACCGCGGCCGGTCGGTCTGCGGTGCCCCCCGTCGTGGTCGTGAGCCGATCGCTCCGGCTCGACTGGACCAGCCCGCTGTTCACCGAGGCGGATCCGGCGAGCCCGACGGCGGTGGCAGTGCCGGCCCCGGCGCTGGCATCGCCGGCGGGCCGGCAGGCCCGGGCGCACGCGGACGTGCTCGCCGTCGAGGCCGGCGACGACGGGGCGCTGTCGGTGCCGGCGCTGCTCGGGGTGCTCGCCGACCGGGGTCACGACGTCGTGCTGTGCGAGGGCGGCCCGGCGCTGCTGGGCGAGCTCGTCGCCGCCGGTCGGCTCGACGAGCTCTGCCTCACGGTGGCCCCGGTCGTCGGGGGTGATCCGCTGCCCGTCGTGCGCACCTCCCCGGGCATGCCCCTGCGGTCGTTCACCTTGCGGGGAGCGGCGTCGGCCGACGGCTCGCTCTTCCTCCGCTACGAGGCGGCGCGATGACCGCCGAGGGGTCCCCGGACCGGGTCGCCGAGGACGTCGCCGACGCCTTCGACGCGCTCGTCGAGGGGACGGCGGCGGCGATGGCGGTCGTCACCGTCTCGGTCGACGGCGAGCCGAGCGGGTGCCTCGTCGGGTTCCACGGCCAGTGCAGCATCGAGCCCCGTCGCTACGCCCTGTGGCTCTCCAAGGCCAACCACACCTACGACCTCGCGGTGCAGGCGGACACCTTCGCCGTGCACCTGCTCGCGTCCGGGGACGAGCCGCTCGCGGCGCACTTCGGCGGCCGCACCGGTGACGAGGAGGACAAGTTCGCCACCGTCGGGTGGGCGCCCGGACCAGGCGGCGTGCCCCTGCTCGAGGACTGCCCTCGTCGCCTCGTGCTGCGACGGGTGGCCCTGCTCGACAGCGGCGGCGACCACACGTGCGTCGTCGGCGAGCCCGTCGCTGCCGCGGGGAGCGGCGAGTTCACCCCGTTGCGCCTGCCGGACGTGGTCGGGCTCGAACCCGGCCACCAGGCCGACGAGCCCCGTCACACGGGGTGATCAGGCGCCGATGGCGTGGTACCCGCCGTCGACGTGGACCAGCTCGCCGGTGGTCAGCGGGA
>CAZYPY010000084.1:0-7734 GCA_964649545.1 uncultured Microthrixaceae bacterium
CCGCGTCGAGGTCGAGGTCGCCGAGCGAGAGCCCGACGAGCTCGGAGATGCGCAGGCCCGTGCCGTACAGCACCTCGAGGATCACGCGATCGCGCCGGGCGGCCGGATCGTCGCCCTCGACCGCCTCGAGCAGGGCCGTCACCTGCGCCTCGCTCAGGGGCTTGGGCAGACCGGCGGGCACCGAAGGAGGGTCGAGGTCGGCGGCGGGGTCGACGGGCAGCAGGTCCTCGCCCGCGAGGAAGCGGTGCATCGTGCGCACCGCGACCAGGGCCCGGGCCACCGACGCCTCGGCCCGGCCCGAGGCCCGCAGCGCGGCGACGTGGTCGAGGACGACCTCGGGGGTCACGGCGGCCAGGTCGGTGACCCCCCGCCCGTGGAGCCAGGTCCAGTAGGCGCGCAGGTCGCGCCGGTAGGCCGCGAGGGTGTTGGACGAGCGCCCCCGCTCGACCGCCAACCAGGTCAGGAACTCCTCGGCCTCGATCGGCAGCGGCGGCACGTCCTCGTCGCCGGCCATGCCCCGAACGCTACGCGGCGCGCCTCTACCATCCGATGGATGCCCATGCCCCGTCTGCTCGCCGCCACCGCCCTCGTCGCCACGCTCGCCCTCGCCGGCTGCTCGAGCGACGGCGACGACGCCGCGACCGACGTCTCCACCGCAGGCCCGAGCACCACGGTGGCGCCGGCCACCACGGCCACGACCGCACCGGGCACCACCACGAGCGCGGCGCAGAGCCTGCCCCCGGGCCAGGCCCCCACCACGCCGACCGAGGCCACCGCCCAGGCGGCGGGCCAGCGCCTGATCGACGCGTGGGTCCAGGGCGACATCGCTGCCGCGTCGGCGGTGGCGGGCAGCGACGTGGCCAACGCGCTGTTCTCGTACCCCGCCCCCGAGGACGTGCAGTCGCTGCCCTGCCGGGGCTCGGAGACGGTGTACGGCGCCACCGAGTGCGACTACCGCGACACCGCAGGCACCATCACGCTGCTCATCGAGGGCAACGCGAGCAACGGCTACCGCGTGACGAACGTGGGGTTCGTCCCGGCCGACCCCGCCACCACCGACACCAGCGCCCCCTGAGCACCGGCGGGACCCCGCCTCAACGCACGCCGAGGCGCTCGCGGGCGAGGGTCAGGCCGATGATGGTCTTGGCGTCGAGCAGGCGGCCGTCGGCGACCATCGCCGGGACGTCGGCGAGAGGGACGTGCTCGATGGTCATGTGCGCCTCCTCGATCCCCTGGGTGTCGCGCTCGACCGGGGCGAGCTCGAGGCCCAGGAAGACGTGGGAGAGCTCGTCGGAGAAGCCGACCGAGTTGTAGAAGCGGGCGAGCGGCTCGAGCCGGCCGGCGGCCAGGCCGACCTCCTCGGCCAGCTCCCGGTGGGCGGTGGTCTCCGGCCCCTCGCCGGCGACGTCACGCTTGCCGGCCGGGATCTCGAGCAGGTGCTCGTCGACCACGGCCCGGTACTGGCGGACGAGCACGGCGTGGCCGTCGTCGGTCACGGGCACCACCGAGACCGCTCCCGGGTGGTGGACCAGGTCGCGCTCGAAGGTCGTGCCGTCGGGGGCGGTGAAGGTGCCGACCGCCAGGCTGATGACGGGGCCGCGGTAGAGCTCGCGCTCGGGGCCCTTGGTGAAGGGTGCGGGGTCGTCGACCCCGCCCGGTCCGTCGCTCAAGAGGCGGCGCTGACCCGCGGCGACCGTTCGGGCTCGAGGTCGAAGAGGTGGGGCTTGCGGCCTTCGGCCCGGGCCAGGGCCGCGCCCACGAACTCCCGGAACAGCGGGGCCGGGCGCTCGGGCCGGCTCTTGAACTCGGGGTGGGCCTGGGTGCCGACCCAGAAGGGGTGCTCGGGCACCTCGATGAACTCGACCAGTCGACCGTCGGGCGACGAGCCCGAGCAGACGAAGCCGCTGCCCTCGAACCGGCTGCGGTACCGGGGGTTGAACTCGTAGCGGTGGCGGTGGCGCTCGGACACCACGTTCTTCCCGTAGGCCTCGGCCACCCGAGAGCCCGGCAGCAGCTCGGCGATGTAGGCCCCGAGGCGCATGGTGCCCCCCTTCTCGGTGACGTCGCGCTGGCTCTCCATCAGGTCGATCACCCGGTGCGGCGACGCGGGGTCGAACTCGCTCGAGTTGGCGCCCTCGAGGCCCAGGGCGTTGCGGGCGAACTCGATGGTCATCACCTGCATGCCGAGGCACAGGCCCAGGCACGGGATGTCGTGCTCGCGGGCGTAGCCCGCCGCCGCGATCTTGCCCTCGATCCCCCGCTCGCCGAAGCCGCCGGGGATCACGATGCCGTCGAGCTCACGCAGGCGGCCGTCGGCCAGGAGCCCCTCGACGTCCTCGGCCTGGATCCAGTCGAGCTCGATGTCGGTGCCGTGGTGGAACCCGCCGTGCTTGAGGGCTTCGACCACCGACAGGTAGGCGTCGGGCAGGCTGACGTACTTGCCGACGATGCCGATGCGCACCGAGCGGTCGATGGCGTCGATGCGGTTGACCAGGTTGACCCACTCGGTCAGGTCGGCGTCGCCCTCGTCGAAGCGCAGCAGGTCGCAGACCACCCGGTCGAGGCCCTCCTCGTGCAGCACGAGGGGGATCTCGTAGAGGCTGCGGGCGTCCGCGGCGTTGACGACCGCCTCCACCGGCACGTCGCAGAGGTTGGAGATCTTGCGCTTGAGGTCGTCGCTGATCGCCGCCTCGCTGCGGCACACGATCGCGTCGGGCTGGATGCCCCGGCTGCGCAACTCGGTGACCGAGTGCTGGGTCGGCTTGGTCTTCTGCTCGCCCGAGGGCCCGATGAACGGCACGAGGGTGACGTGGAGGTAGCAGACGTTGTCCCGGCCGATGTCGAGCCGGAACTGACGGATGGCCTCGAGGAACGGGAGGATCTCGATGTCGCCGACGGTGCCGCCCACCTCGGTGATGACGACGTCGACGTCGTCGGTGGCCAGCCGGGAGATGCGGCCCTTGATCTCGTTGGTGATGTGGGGGATGACCTGCACGGTCTTGCCCAGGTAGTCCCCTCGTCGCTCGGCGGCGAGCACGGCCGAGTAGATCGAGCCGGTGGTGGCGTTGGAGTCCCGGGTGAGCGGCTCGTCGATGAAGCGCTCGTAGTGGCCGAGGTCGAGGTCGGTCTCGCCGCCGTCGTCGGTGACGAACACCTCGCCGTGCTCGAACGGGTTCATGGTGCCGGGGTCGACGTTGATGTAGGGGTCGAGCTTCTGCATGGTGACCCGGAGGCCGCGCGCCTTGAGGAGCCGGCCGAGCGACGAGGCGGTCAGGCCCTTGCCCAACGAGCTGGCCACACCCCCGGTCACGAACACGTGCTTGGTCACTGCCTGCCTCCCGACATCGCTCACCGAAGGGACTCCACTCCCGGACTGGTCTCGCCGGGAACGGCGGCACCCCGTGGGTGGTTCGGTGCTTCGGGTGGGTCGGGCACTGCCGACTCGGAGAGGCCTGGGCGAAGGTACCATGACCCGACCCGGAACCGGTGCACCCACGGCGGATCCCCCCGGATTCCCCGGTGCCACCGGCGCCCCGACGCCCGACGCGAGCCCTCCGTGACCACCGCCGCCCCTCCCGAACGCACCCGCCTGCCCGCCGACGAGCGCGCCCAGCGCCGCCGCGACCTCGCCGTGCTCGCCTCGATCACGGTGGTGCTGCGCCTGCCCTCGTTCTTCGCCACCCGCCACCTCACCTTCGACGACGGCGTGTTCGGCGCCTCGACCGTGGCGATGCGCAACGGTGGGGTCCCGTTCCGGGACGTGTTCTCCAGCCAGGGGCCGCTGTTCCTGCCCCTGATGTGGATCGGCGACAAGGTCGGGCTCCACACCCTGAACGGCCCGAGGCTGACCATGATCGCCTCGGCGCTCGTGCTGGTCGTGGTCGTGTACCTCGCCGGCCGCGAGGTGAGCGACCGGCTCGGCGCGCTGATCGCCGGCGGTCTCGTCGCCGTCACCGGCAGCGCGCTGGCCGTGACCGGCTCGCTGGCCGCCGACGGCCCCGCCATGGCCTTGGCCGCGTCCGCGGTCCTGGTGGCGTTGCGCTACCGCCGTGACCCCACCATCGGGCGGGCCGTGGCCATGGGCGTGCTGCTCGGTGCGGGTCTCTGCGTCAAAGCGCTGGTGCTGCCCGCCGCCGTGCCCATCGGGCTGATCCTGCTGTTCGGCCGCCGGCCGTGGCACTGGGTCACCGCGGTCGGCAGCGCGGTGCTGGTGGGCCTCGTCTCGTCGCTGGCGTTCGGCTTCGCCGACGTCTGGGACCAGTCGGTCACCTACCACCTCGACGCGCCGGGCGGCTCGGAGCCGGTCGCCAACCTCACGAAGCTGCTCGACACCCTCGTCACCCGCGACCCGCTCCTGCTCGCGCTCGGCGCCGTGACCCTCGTGGCCGTGGTGGTGCGGCGCCGCCGGGGCGAGCCCGTGGCGGCCTGCGCCGAGGGCGACCACCCGATCGGCGCGGGCGAACCCTACCGGCGGCCGGCCCTCGGCCTGCTGCTCGGCCTGTGGGCACTCGCCATGTTCCTCATGCTCATCGCGGAGCACCCGATGTGGCGGCCCCACGTCAGCGAGCTCGTCCCCCCGCTCTCCCTGCTCGTCGCCCGCTACCGACCGACCGGGAAGCCCCTCTGGATCACCACCGTCGTGGTCCTGCCCCTCTCACTGGTGTTCGCGTGGGGGGCCATCACCCCGCTCTGGTACACGGGCGACGAGGCCGAGGTCGTGGCCGAGCTGCGGGCGTTGCCCGACGGCGCCCTGGCCATCAGCGACGAGCCCGGGCAGGTCTGGCGGGCCGGCCGCCTCACGCCCGACTGGCTCGTGGACACGTCGGTCCTGCGCACCGAGTCCGACCGACCGTCGCTCTGGATCACGACCGACACGGTCCTCGACGACGCCGAGCGCCCCGACGTCTGCGCCGTGGTGCTGTGGACCCCCCGGTTCCGCGAGGACCTGGAGGGCCTCGACGAGCGGCTCCTCGACGCCGGCTACGAGCTCGAGGCCACCTACTCGCTCGAACGGCGCCTCTACGTCAAGGACGACTGCCGGCCCTGAGCCTCCGGGCCCGACCGGCGGCCCGTCCTCAAGAGGTTTCCGCGGCCGCCTTCAGGGCGGCGAGGGTCTGGCGCATGCCCTCGCGGTTGTGGGTGTCGCGGTCGGCCACGCCGGTGGCCAGGCGCGCAGATCCGCTCAGGTCAGGACGGCTTCCGCGTCGAGCGGTGGGCCCTCGGCTCCCGAGGGCGGCTCGGCCAGCGGGTCGGGGAGCTCGTCGGTGACGAGCAGCAGGTAGACGAGCGAGGCGTTGAGCACGCCGAGCATCACGCCGGGGATGGCGATGCCGGAGTCGTTGAGCGCGAAGCCGAGGACCGCGACCACGGTGAACCCGTAGAGGCTGGCCCGCTCCTGGGGGATCAGCTCCTGGATGCGGTGCAGCCGACCCGGCGCCCGCCAGATGAGGTAGAGCACGAAGGCGAACACCACCGGGACCATGAGGATCCACTCCGAGCTGGTGAGCACGGTGAGGTTGGCGTTCAGCTTGCGCAGGATCACCGTGACGAAGGCACCGAAGCCTTCGTCGCCGATGCGCTCGAAGAGCCGGCCGAGGTGGGTGCGCTGCTCCTCCGGGCGGGCCAGGTCGATGAAGCCCACCGCGACCATGGCGGCCACACCGCCGATCACCCACAGCGCGATCGTGCGCCACCGGATCTTCCAGCCGAGCAGGGCCACCGCGGTGATGCCCGCGCCGGGCACGAACGACAGCACGCCGCCGACGTCGGACCCCCAGAACGGCGAGCCGTCGGCGATGACGGCGACGGCGAGGATGCCGACCCCGAGCCAGGCCCCCTTGCGACCGCCGACCCGCCACGCCACGAGTCCGGCGAGGATGATGCTGGCGGCGGCGAGCTGGGCGAAGGCCAGGTTGCCGAGCCCGGCGAAGCGGCCGGCGATGGTGGGGGTGTACCCGAAGCTGGTGTTGAGCTGCAGCGGCGCCCCGATCAGCAGGTCGCCGACGATCAGGGCCACGATGAGCGAGAGCACGCCGATGAGCGGATCGACCGGGCTGCCGAGGCGGCGGAGCTGGTCGCAGGCCAGGCCGATCACGGCCGCGCCGGTGACGAGGAACAGCCAGTAGGGGCCGGTGCCCAGGTCGTGGAAGGTGACCATTCCCGCGAGGTAGGTCATGGGCAGCAGTCCGAGCACGGCGAGGGCGGCGACCTCGATGATGCGCCGCAACCGAGGTCGGTGGCGACGGAAGGCCAGGACGGCGAGCACCCAGAGCGCGAGCTGGGACACGACGAAGAAGGTCGAGACGGGACCGACGAGCGAGTCACGGAACAGCGCACCGTCGTTGGCGTCGATCAGCCAGCTCCGGCGGTCCGCGGCCGAGCCGCCCTGGGCGGCACGCTCCCACGGGCGCCCCTCCATCTGGTCGGGCCGTTCCAGCTCGAGCAGGTCGAGCACCGTCGGTGCCGTGTCCGCGAGGGTGACGAAGCCCACCCGACGGGTCACCGCCGACTTCAACAGGCCGGGCTCGACGTCCGGCGCCCGCAGGCCGGCGATGGTGAGGTGCACACCGGTCGACGCGTGGTAGGGCCCGACCACGAGGACGGCGTCACGCTCGGGGTCGACCCGTTCGAGCAGACGGGCGACCAGCTCGTCGGTCCACGCGATGGCCTGGGCCCGGAGACGGTGGCGCTGGGCCTTGGTGACCCGGCTCCGGTACGCGTCGGCCCGCACGAGATCGGACGCCTCGACCAGCACCACGGCGTCCTGCTGCCAGACCCCGTCGAACACGGCCTCGACCTGGTCGAGGTCGAGACGCCGTCCGAACGGGGCGTCGGGGTCCTCGGCCAGCAGCCCGAGCCCCACCGATCCGGCCGGCACCAACCCCTCGGTGTCCATCAGGCCGCCGCCCACCGCGCGTCCGTACTCCACGTCGAGCTCCTGCTCGGACCCGTCCGCGTTGCCGATCACCGCCGGCGTGTGGCCGTTGGCCTGGAGGGTGTCCCCGAGGGCGCCGACGAGGGCGTCGTAGGGCAGGCGGTCGTTCTCGGCGATCGTCTGGGGCACGCCGAGGTTCACGATGCCCTCGTCGACCCGCAACCCGGTGCGCCGGCCGAAGACCTCCTCCACCGGGTAGCCGCTGAAGGTCTCACCGACGTCGAAGGCGAGGCCGTCCGCTCCCCGGGCGCCACGGGCGCGGGCGCCGGCGTCGAGGGTGGTGTAGCCGTCGCCCGGTGTCGTGCGCCGCACCACGCTGCGGGTGGAGAGGTCGGCGACGGCGGACTCGTCGAGCAGGGCGTTGAGGTGCGGGGCCTCATCGGCGAACTCCTCGAGCTCCTCCCACGACAGCGTCGGCACCGAGATGAGCAGCACCCGGTCGACCCCGCTCGCCTCCGTACCCTGACGAGGCGACGCGCCGGCGGGCGTGGGGGCGCCGGCGACGACCCCCACGACCACGGCCAGGGCCGCGAGCGCCGACGCCAGAAGGCGCCTCGGGGCGCTCACGCGGCGGCCGCCGGGGTGTGGATCGTCAACTTCTCGGGCGCCAGGCGGAGGGCGCGCACCGCCGACCACCACAGACCGAGACCCACCAGGCCGACGCCGGCGAGCACGGCGAGGTCCTCGATCCGGGTGTCCGGGTCGAGGGCCTGCACGGCGGCCCAGGCGGCCGCGGCGAGGACGGCGGAGACCGCCAGCGCCGGCGCGAAGGCACGCGGGAACAGCGGCTGGTGGATCCG
>CAZYPY010000084.1:7834-9350 GCA_964649545.1 uncultured Microthrixaceae bacterium
CGGAGACCGCCAGCGCCGGCGCGAAGGCACGCGGGAACAGCGGCTGGTGGATCCGGCGGCGCAGCCCGACGCCGAGCACCAGGGCGCCGAGCAGGAAGGCGACGGTGTGACCGATGCCGAGCAGGAAGATGGTGGCGGTCCCCTCGCTCGTGGCCGACGCCGCCAGCATGAACACGACGCCCACCACCGCGCTGGCCACGGCCACGACGGCGGGGGTGCGGCTGTCCTCGAGGGCGTAGTAGGCGCCGGCGAGCAGCCGGAACGCCCCGTAGGCGAACAGGCCGAGGGCGAGCGAGGCCGTGGCCGCGGCCATGAGCTCGACGCCCCGGGCCGAGTCGGCCTCCCCGAAGGCGATCACCGCCATCAGGGGCACCGACAGCGCGAACAGCGCCGCGGAGACCGGCAGAACCGTCACCGAGAGCGCGTCGAGGCCCCACCGCACGGCCTTGGCGTAGCTCGACAGGTCACCGTTGGCCACGTCCGTGGCGAGCTCGGGCGTCACCGTCGTGTGGATGGGCTGCGCCAGGACGCCGTAGGGCGCGAGGAACACGTAGAAGGCCACGCGGTAGGCGACCACGCCGCCCTCGACCGCACCCCCGAGGATGATGGCGGCGCCGAGCAGGAGCGCGGCCCCCGTGTGCTGGAGCACGGCCCAGCTCGAGAGCCGCAGCAGGCGGCCCACCGCCGGATCACGGCGCGGCAGGCGGGGCCGGAGGCGAAAGCCCCGACGGTGCAGGTCGAACACCGGGATGCCCACGAACGCGGCCACGCCGAGGGTGCCGCCGAGGCCGAGCACGACGATCTCGGCGGTGGTCAGCTCGAGCCCGGGGTCGGGACCCGCCATCGCCGCGAACACCACCATCGAGGCCACGATGACCACCGTGCTGCCGATGGGGGCCGCCGCCGGCAGGGCGAAGACCCGCTTGGCGTTGAGCAGTGCGATCGCCAGGAACCCGAACGCGTAGAGCACGAGCTGGGGCAGGAAGAACCGCAGCAGGGTCGTGGCCAGGGCCTGCTGCTGTGCGGCGACCTCGGGATCGGGGACGGCGCTCGTCAACACGTCGGCCAGCAGCGGCGCGAACACCATGCCGAGCACGGTCAGCGCGCCGAGCAGGACCACGAAGATCCCGAGCAGCCCTCCGGCCTGCCGCTCGGCCTCCGCGTCGTCGCCCCGGTCGAACAGCTCCACGAAGCTGGGCACCAGCACCGCGGACAGGGCCCCCGCCGCGAGCAGCTCGAACACGACGGTGGGCAGGGTGTTCGACGCCTCGAAGGTGTTGCCGAGGAAGCTCGTGCCGAGCACCGCGGCCACGACGATGACCCGCGCGCCGCCCAGCGCGCGGGAGACCGCCGCCGCCACGCCCATGCCCGCTGCGGCCCGCCCGACCGACCGTGGCGCCCCGACCGCCGTGTCGGCGTCGGCGACGTTCGTGCCGTCCGCTTCGTCGGCGTCCCGTTCGGCCTCGGGGTGCGGCCGCGCGGTCAGGGTGACTCCGGCCATTCGGGCAGCGGGCCC
>CAZYPY010000084.1:9450-10717 GCA_964649545.1 uncultured Microthrixaceae bacterium
CCTCGGGGTGCGGCCGCGCGGTCAGGGTGACTCCGGCCATTCGGGCAGCGGGCCCTGGGCCCCGTCCCCCACCCCGTAGTGGCCCACCACGCCCCGGCCGGCATCGGCTTCGGCCAGCACCGCGGCCAGGCGTCCCGACGGGCTCGCGAGGTCGTCGACGGTGGAGATGGCCGCGGCCCGGACGGCGTCGTCACGCACCAGGGCGACGAGGTCGCCCTGGCCGGTGTCGCCGTCGCGTGGGCGGAACTCCTCGGCCAGGACCGCGGGCTGACCGCGCTCGACGAGCACGTCGGTCATGACCGCCAGGTGGGCGGTCGAGCCCAGGTCGGACCCGTTGCCCGACACGAGCAGCACCTGGAACTGGTCGTCGGCGAGGTCGGTGAGTTGGTTGGCGCCGTCGCCGACCGGACTGAACCGCAAGAAGCCGGCGTCGATGAGGGCCTGCGTCGCGGCCTCGGGGTCGGCCCCGGTGCTGAGGTCGCGCAGCACCCGGCGCCAGGCCTGGCGCTGGAGGGTGGTCGCGTCGGTGGCCTCCACCTCGATCGCGGTGGCCAGCGCCTCCCGCTCGTCCTCGTCGTCGAGCTCGAAGGCGGGGTCGATCCAGAGGGTGCCGGGAGTGGTCGCGCCCGCCTGCTGGAGGAGCTCGTCGGTCTGCTCGAGGACGCCCTCGCTGACGCCGCGGTCGGCGACCACCAGCACCGAGCGCCCGTCGAGGCGGCCGTCCACCGCCCACGGCGAGGCCTCCACCAGCGACTCGTCGAGGTGCTCGTTCTCGGCGGTGAGGCGGTCGTTCGCCGCCTTGCGCTCGTCGAGGGTGTCCGACACGTCCTCGACCTGGTTGCGCAGGCTCTCGACCACGGAGGGGCCGACGAAGGTCGAGCCCACGACGATGCCGATGGCGAGGGCCAGGAAGACGGCCACGATGGTGACGAGGTGGTAGCGGAAGGTGAGCACGGTTCTCTCAGAAGTTGCCGGTGAGGGTGACCCAGATGTTGCGGAGCATCAGCCACACCGCGTCGAGGATGGTCTGGAGCGAGTCGGACAGCAGCAGCAGCACGAGCACCACGGCGAGCACGGCGAGGATGAGCAGGCCGAGGTCGCGCCGGCGCAGGCGCCCCTCGTAGAGCTTCGAGATGCCCTTGGCGTCGACGAGGATCGGTCCGATCCGCAGACGCGTGAGGAAGGTGGAGGACATCCCGGCCCGGCCCTTGTCGAGGAACTCGACCATGGTCGCGTGGGTGCCGACCGCGACGATGAGCTGGGCGCC
>CAZYPY010000084.1:10817-13307 GCA_964649545.1 uncultured Microthrixaceae bacterium
TCGGCGTGGTCGATGATCGCGATCTCACCGGGCTCGAGGCGCTTGATCAGGTCCTTGGTGCGGCGGTCGACGCGCACCCGGGCGGTGATGGGCGCGTCGAGGCCGACGTCTTGGGATCTCAGGCGGCGCGCCATGTCAGGTCTCCGGAACGGGGCGCGGCCCGGGGTGCTCGTCGAACGACGACGGCGGGGGCCGCAACAGGACCGTCACAGAGTACCGCCGCGCCGCCGCCCGGCGCGATCCAGGGCCCGCAACGGCGGGGTGCGGTCGATCACCCGCGAGAACGACACCGCCTCGCTGGCCAGGTTGAGCGCCGCCACCACGACGAGCGCCACCGTGCGCACCTCGGGTGCGGTGACGAGGACCAGACCGAGTCCGAGCACGCCGCCCACCACGTTGGCCCCGACGTCACCGAGCATGAGCTCTTCGCGGAGGTCGGGCACCAGCAGCGCCGCGCCCGCGCCCATGACCAGGGCCACCCCGGCGAGCGAGGCGGGCGCCGACGTGGCCACGGCCAGCACCACGAAGCCGACGAGGCCCACCTTGAGGGTGCGGCCCGGGGCCCGGTCGAGCAAGTTGCCCAGGTTCGCGCACAGGGCCACCAGGGCGGCGTCGAGCAGGATCCGCCCGATCGAGCCCGCCCGCGGCCCCGCCACCACGACCACACCCACGGCGGCGCCGCCGAACAGCTTCAGCGACCCGGTCGTGAGTCGACCCCTGGCCAAGGCGGTGAGGTGCCCGCGGAAGCCTCCGGACTGCCCGGCGCCGGCGAGGTCGTCGAGCAGACCGAGGAAGCCCAGGCCGAGCACCAGCACGAGCACCTGGGCGCGCACCGCCGCGGAGCCGGGTTCGTAGGACCAGCCCGCGGCGTCGGCGAGGGCGACCACGCCCTGCGCGGCGATGGCGGCGAGTACCAGCACCAGCCCGCCGGCGGTGGGCAGTGTGTGGTCCCGGTAGTTCGTGCGCTCGAGGGCGGGGATGGCCAGGACCGGTCGCGTGCTCCACCACCCCACGAGGCCGAGGGCGAGGCCCACGGCGAAGGCCACGGCGACGTGCACGGTGCCGCTAGCGCCCGCGCTCGAGGGCGGCCGAGGCGAGCAGTTCGGCGGCGTGGCCGTGCGCCGCTTCGCTGTCGGGCGACCCGGACAGCATCCGCGCGAGCTCGACGACCCGCTCGGCGTCGTCGAGCACCTCGATCTGGCTGGTGGTGATCGAACCGTCGTCGGCCTTGGTGACCGCGACCTGGGCGTCCGCGAAGGCGGCGACCTGGGCCAGGTGGGTCACCACCAGCACCTGGTGGTCCTCGCCGAGGGCGGCCAGCGACCGGCCGACGGCCAGGGCCGCCGCGCCGCCGATGCCGGCGTCGACCTCGTCGAAGACGAGGACGGGCGGACCCGCGGTGAGCACCAGCCGGAGGGCCAGCATGGTGCGGGCCAGCTCACCCCCCGACGCCACCTTGGCGAGCGGCAACATCGGGGCGCCCGGGTTCGCCGCGAGGGTGAAGGACACGTCGTCACCGGGGTCGTCCTCGCCCACGGACACGCCGAGGACCGCCTTGGGCATGGCGAGGTGGGCGAGGTGGGCCTGGGTCGCCTCGGCCAGGCCCGGCGCCGCGGCGCGGCGCGCCTGACCCACCTCGGCGGCGGCGTCGTCGACCGCGGCGACCGCGTGGGCCCGGCGGCGATCGAGCTCACGGGCCCGCTCCTCGTACGCCTCCAGGTCGGCCAGACGGGCGGCGACCTCGTCGCCGTAGGCCAGCACGTCGGCGAGCGACTCACCGTACTTGCGGGTGAGCTCGTGCAGCAGCTGTCGGCGGGCCCGGACCTCCGCCAGTCGCTCGGGGTCGTCCACGATGGCCTCGCCGGCGTCGCGCAGCTCGGAGGTGAGGTCGGACAGCTCGGCCTGCAGGGTCAGCAGGCGGGCCTCGGTGGCGGCGAACGGGGCCCGCCCGGCGACCGCGGCCAGCGCGCCGGCGACGGCGTCCTGGGCCCCGCCGTCCCCCACCAGCCCCTCGAGGGCCTGGGCCGCGGCCTCACGATGGGCGACGGCATCGGCCAGGCGGTCCTCCTCGGCTTCGAGGCGCTCGTCCTCGTCGGGGTGGCCCAGGCCGGCGGCGGCGAGCTCGTCGACCTGGTAGCGCAGGAGGTCGATCTCCCGGGCGCGGCTGCGCTCGTCGCCCCCGAGGCCCGCGAGGGCCCGATCGATCTCGGCCAGCCGCTCGCGGGCGTCGTGCAGCGGGGTGAGATCGACCTGGCCGTAGCGGTCGAGGGCCCGACGCTGGACCGCCGACGACAGCAGCGACTGGTGGGCGTGCTGCCCGTGCAGGTCGACCAGCTCGGCGCCGATCTCGGACAGGGCGCCGACCGTGGCCAGCCGACCGTCGACGTACGCGCGGCTTCGGCCCTCACGGGGGATGACCCGCGCCAGCACGACCTCCTCGTCGCCGCGCAGGAAGCGACCCTCGACGCGTGCCTCGTCGGCCCCCGGGCG
>CAZYPY010000085.1:0-13179 GCA_964649545.1 uncultured Microthrixaceae bacterium
CCGGCGCCGCAGTCGCGGCGCGACCCCGACCGGCGCGAGCGTCCCCGATTCCCCGGGCGCCGGCGTGTCGAGCCCCGCCGGCCGCCACCGACGGCTCGGCTGCCGCCGCAGTGCGTTCAGGGGCGGGAGCGCCCGGTGGGGATGGCCGTCGCCCGGCGCCCACCGGTGGACGACCGGCAGCGCCACCGACGACGGCATCGCCTCGTCGATGGCCACGTCGACCACGACGGCACGACCCTGGTCGTCGACCCCGTGAGGCCAGCGGGCATCGAGCTCCCAGTGCGGCTGGTTGCCGCCCGCGGCGGTGATGGTGATGCCCAGCGACGACCCCGCCCGCACGTGGTGCGCGGCCGCGGGGATCGGGACCCGCAGCAGGGTGAACTCGCCGACGGGGAGCGGGGCGACGTCCGCGCGCCGGTAGCTCAGCCACGGCAGCAACTCGGTGGAGCGGGCGTCGTCGAGCCCGCGCACGCTCGCCCGTAGCGAGCCCACCTGGACGAAGGTCTCCCAGCCGTCGGGACGGACCTCGCTCAGCACGACGTCGAGGTCGAGGTCGGGTGCGGTCGACCGCACCCACAGGTCGACCGAGGACGTACCCAGCACGAGCACGTCGCGGTCGTAGGGCGGCGTCGCGAACTGGAGCCCACGCCCACCCGCGGGCGGCTGCCAGTCGTACTCCCCCATCGGCCAGTTCACGTCGCTGAGCCCACCCTTCGTGGTCCGAGGGCGCGCCGAGGGGTCGTAGTGGAAGCCGAGCGGTCGCCGGTGGTCGTGGGGACGGCCCTCGACGAGGCGGTGGTCCGGCGCGAGGTACCACCGCTCGACGTCTGCCTCCACCGGCGGCCAGGCGTCGACGGCGACGGAGAAGGCGGCGTAGGGGTAGCCGAGTGGGCGGCCCGGCGCGTAGCCGTTCTCGAACCCGATCTCGTACCGAGGGGGCGCCAGGTAGGCGGCGCGCGCCTCGTCGAACGTGCGCCGACCGTGGTGGCGGAACACCACCGGGAGCCCGTCGGGGAACATGTACCCCGTCACCGCCTCCAGGTAGCGGGCGGCCGCCTCCGGCCACGACGGCAGCTCCTCACGCACGAGGAAGGCGAGGAACTCGAGCCAGTGGGCGGCCGCGAGGGGGAACCGGGTCTCCTCGTGGGAGCCGTTGTAGGCGGCCAGCCGCACCAGAGTGTCGGCGGGGTACTTGTCGAGCAGATCCGTGAACCAGGGCCCGGACTCCTGGTCCTGCCACGCCCCGAGCAGCAACGTCGGGACTCGGGTCCTGGCGGCCCACGCCTCGCCGTCCACGTGCGCGAGCACCCCGCCCTCCTCGTGGTCGGCCCCGGACCACGCCGGCACGGCGTCGACGGCCTGCCCCCTGAGGAGCTGGTTGCGCTCGCACACGGCGTCACCGCCGGCGATCCGCGCCGGGATCCAGTCGTCCCACCCGCCGGGCGCGTAGCGCGGCGGCTGCACCTGGGCCACGCCACCGGGCGGCGGCACCGGGTCGATCTGCCAGCCGGCGATGCCACGAGCGAGGGCCACGTTGACCACACCACCGGGGCGGCCGGCGGCCCCGTAGGGTCGGCCTCCCACGGCCGCAGGCGTCACCGCCGCCAGCGAAGGCGGGTTGTACGACGCCACCAGCAGCTGCTCGTACCCGGGCATCGACCGCCCGATCATCCCCACGGCGGGCGACCCGTCACGGCGCCGCGCCACCCACGGCTGGGCGGCGACCGCCTCCACGACGTCGTGGCCGTCGGTCCCCTGGATCGGCTCGAGCAGCAGGAAGGACCCTTCCGACCCGCCCGTGCCCCGTATGGCCACCCCGACGACGGCGTACCCGCAGTGCAACGCCAGGTTGGCCTCGGTGTTCAACCCGTTGTCGGCCGCCGGGTCGCCGGTGGCGAAGTCGGGCTTCGCGTCCTTGTAGCCCGAGTACTGGACGAGCGTCGGGTAGGGCCCGTCACCCCACTCGTCCCGGTCCGGGAAGCAGACGTTGAGGCTCAACAACGCGCCGTCGCGCACCTCGACGTAGCCGTAGCCCTCGTCGATGTGCTGTCCCCGGACCCGATCGTCGAAGTCGTCGGGCAGGACGTCAGGATCGAGGACGGTGACCTCCGCCTGCTCGCCGTCGAGGTCGAGCGTGTACCGACCGGGGTCGAGCTCGCGGAAGGTCAGGCCGCCGAGGCCCTTGAGCCCGTCCGTCACCCCCAAGTCCGCGAGGGTCAGGCGATCGCCGAAGTGGTCGACCTCGCCCGTGCGCACGACCGAGCCATCGGCGCCGCGCAGCACGACCGGGGTGCCCGACGGGCCGGTCACCGAGACCTGCAGCACGCTGCCCCGGACCGAGAAGGGGGTACCCGTCACGGTGGGGCAAGGTAGCGCCATGGCCCCCGCCGATCTGCCTGCGCCGCCGCCCGCCCCGCCCGCGACCCGTCGGGACGACCTGGTCGAGGTGCTCCACGGCCTCGCCGTCGCCGATCCCTACCGCTGGCTGGAGGACGACGGCGAGGAGGTCGCGGCGTGGGTCGACGCCCAGAACCGCCGCAGCGGAGCGTTGCTCGACGCGCTGCCCCGGCGCGCCGCGATCCGAGCGCGGCTCCTCCCGCTCCTGCAGGCGCCGATCTCGGCGGCGCCCCGAGTGAAGGGCGAGCGGGTGTTCAGCCTCGAGCGGGGCGGCGACCGAGAGCAGGCCGTGCTCTGCGTCCGCCCCGCCACCGGCGACGCCCCCGAGCCGCCACGGGTCCTCGTCGATCCCGCCGCGCTCGCCGGCGACCCCACGGCCGCCGTCGACTGGTACCACCCCTCCCCCGACGGCGCCCTCGTCGCCTTCGGGCTGTCCACCGGCGGCGACGAGCAGAGCACCCTGCACCTGCTCGACGTCGCCACCGGCGAGCTGCTCGCCGACCGCATCCCCCACGCCCGCGCCGCCTCGGTGGCCTGGCTACCCGACGGCTCGGCGTTCGCCTACGCGCGCTACCCCGACCCGGCCACGGTTCCCGAGGGCGAGGAGGGCTACGGCCGCCACCTGCGCTGGCACGAAGTCGGCACCGACCCCGGTGAGGACGAGGTCGTGTTTCCCGCCCCCGACGACCGCACCGCCTGGCCCGACGGGTCGCTCTCCGACGACGGCCGCTGGCTGCTCGTCCACGTCGCCTACGGCTGGAGCCGGGTCGACGTCCACCTCCACGACCGGGACGCGGGCACCTGGGCCGTGGTGTCCGGGGGCGTCGAGGCGGTCAACGGGTTCGCGGTGGTGGACGACCGCCTGCTCGGCACCACCACCCTCGACGCCCCGTGGGGCCGCCTGGTCGCCGCCCCGCTCGACGCCCCGGGCACCGACCGCTGGGAGACGGTCGTCCCCGAGGGCGACGCCGTGCTCGAGGGCTTCGTGACCACGCCCCGCAGCCTGCTGCTCGCCGCCACCCGCCACGCCGAGGCCGTGCTCACCCACCACGACCGTGACCCCGGCACGGGCACCCTCGGCCCCGCCACGGCGGTGGCGCTCCCCGAGGCCGGGTCGCTCGCCGGCCTCGCTGCCTCCCATGACCGCGACGAGGCATTCTTCGCCTTCACCTCGTTCACACGGCCCGCGCAGCTCTTCCGGTGGACACCCGACCGAGGCGCCGAGACGTGGAGCGACTCGTACGCGCTCGGCGCGCCCTCCGCCTCGAGCGGCACGGCCGAGGGGTCTCACCCATCGGATCGGCCCCTCGGAACGAGAACGCCGCTCGACGACGGGGAGCACGGCGCCGACCGCGCCGCCGCCGGCCTCGACCCCGACACCTTCCGGGTCGAACGGGTCGAGTGCCCGTCTACCGATGGGACCGCGATCTCGATGTTCCTCGTGCGCCACCGCGATACCGAGCCGTCACCGACGACGCTCACCCTGCTGACGGGGTACGGCGGCTTCGGCGTCACCATGAGCCCGGCCTTCTCCCCCGCCGCCGTGGAGATCGCCAGCCAGGGCGGGGTCTTCGCGGCCGCCTGCCTGCGGGGTGGCGCCGAAGAGGGCGAGGCGTGGCACCAGGCCGGCACCCGCGAGCGCAAGCAGCAGGTGTTCGACGACTTCCACGCCGCCGCCGACTGGCTGGTCGAGCAGGGCCGCACCTCCCACGGGCGCCTCGCCATTCGCGGCGGCAGCAACGGCGGCCTCCTCGTCGGGGCCGCCCTCACCCAGCGGCCCGACCTGTGCCGGGCGGTCCACTGCGCGGTGCCCCTGCTCGACATGGTCCGCTACCACCGCTTCCTGATCGCCCGGCTCTGGATCCCCGAGTACGGCGACCCCGACGTCCCCGAGGAGCTGACCTGGCTCCACGCCTACTCGCCCTACCACCGGGTCACCGACGGCACCTGCTACCCCGCGGTGCTGCTGACGTCGGGCGAGGGTGACTCGCGGGTCCACCCGATGCACGCCCGCAAGATGGCGGCCCGCCTCCAGGCGGCCACGAGCTGCGGCGACGAGCGCCCGATCCTGCTGCAGATCGAGGCCCGGGCCGGCCACGGACAGGGCAAGCCCGTGGCGATGCAAGCCGACGAGCTGGCCGACGTCCTCGCCTTCCTGACCAGCCAACTCGACGACTGACCTCGAGCACGACGTCCCGTCGTCGGATTGTCTGGTGAGAAGCCCCCGTTGCCCCACTGGGCCTACGGCCGTCCGGATCGGCCTCGACGCCGGACGGCCCGCCCCACGGCGGCGGCCGCGGTCAGGCCGGCGCCGGCGGCCACGAGGCGTCGGGCGCGGGCGTCACGACCCAGGGCGGCGGCGGCGGCGTTGGCCCCGCACGCACCGTGCACCCCGCCGCCCGGATGGGCCGACGCCGAGGCCAGGTAGAGCCGGTCGATCGGCGTCTCGGGGCGGCCGAGGCCGGGCACGGGGCGGAAGATCAGCTGCTGATGGAGCTGGGCCGTGCCGCCGTTGATCTCGCCGCCGACGAGGTTGGCGTTCGCGGCCTCGAACCCCGGCGGCGTGAACACGTGCCGGGCGAGGATGCGCTCGCCGAACCCGGGGGCCAGGCGCTCGATGCGCTGCTCCATCCGGGCGACGAAGCGGGCCGTCTCCTCCTCGTCCCACGTGCCGACCAGGCCGTCGCCACCGGCGTCGCCCTTCACCTCGCGAGGCACGTGGGCGTAGGCCCACGCCGCCTCGGTGCCCGCCGGCGATCGGCTCGGGTCGGCCGTGGTCATCTGGCCCATCACGAGGAAGGGGTCGGCCGGCAGCAGGCCGCGGGTCAGCTGGCTCGACATGGCCGACAGGTCGTCGAGCGAGTCGGCGACGTGGACGGTGCCGGCCCGGTTGACCTCGGGGTCGAGCCACGGGATGGGCCCGTCGAGGGCCCAATCGACCTTGACGGTCCCCGAGCCGTACTGGAACCGCCGCATGTCCGCGAGCACCGTGGCCGGCAGGTGCTCGGCGGCCACGAGGCTCGTGTACAACGCCGGCGCCCCCACGTCGGCCAGCACCGCCCGCCGAGCGTCGTAGGTCGTCCCGTCCGCGGCCGTGACCCCCACGGCCCGGCCGGACCGCACGTCGACGCGGGTCGCGCGGACACCGCACTCGATCCGGCCGCCCCGCTCGACCAGGCGGCGCACGAGCGCGTCGATGAGCGACTGGGCGCCTCCGGCGGGGACGGGGAAGCCCCGCTGCTGCCCGAGCCCGCAGAGGAGCAGGCCGAACAGCGCGCCCCCGGTGGACTCCGGGCTCAGGTCGGTGTGCAGCGCGCAGCCGGCCAGGAGCAGTCCACCCCCCTCGCCCCGGAACTCCTCGGCAGCGAGGCGGCGCACGTCGAGCAGGGCGAGGCGACCGAAGGCCAGCGCTCGCGACGGCCCGAGTGCCGCCGCGAGCCGAGCCCCCGGGACCACGGGCGGGAACGGTCGCAGGAGGGCCTCGAGGAGTCGGTCGCCCGCGTCCTCCCAGAGCCCGTACAGCCGGCGCCATCCGTCGCCGTCACCCGAGGCGAACCGGTCGAGCGACGCCTCGGTCTCGGATCCGTCCGTCGACAGCACCGCCGTGGGCCCGCCGGGCGTCGGATGGGCGACCACGAGCGGCGCCCGGCGCCACTCGAGCCCATGGCGCTCGAGTCGCAGGTCGGCGAGCGGCGGCGAGGCCACGCCGAGGGGGTAGAACGCGCTGAACAGGTCGTTCCGGAAACCCGGGGCGGTGACCTCGGCGGTGCGGACCGCGCCGCCGGGGACGGCGTTGGCCTCGAGGACCACGACGTCCCACCCCGCGTCGACGAGCCGGTTGGCGGCCACGAGCCCGTTGGGGCCGGCCCCGATCACCACGGCGTCGCTCATCAAACCCTCACCGACCGCTCGTCGACGGCATCCTGCCGAGGGGTGGGGCCCCGGCGGTACCGAGGGCGTCCTGGGACGGCGCCGGCTCACCACGGCAGGATAGGCACCATGGCCGTGACCACCGACGACCGGACGCGGCCGGGCGCGCCGACCCTGACGGCGTTCACCAAGGTCGCCATCGTCGCCGTCGCGGCGTACGCCGGCGCCCAGGTCATCGCCGACGTGGCCAGCCTCAAGATCGGTGTCGTGGCGGGGCGGGCGGTCGACATGGGGACCTTCATCTACCCCATCACCTTCACCCTCCGCGACGTGGTCCACAAGGTTCTCGGCCGCAGCGCGGCGCGCACCCTGATCGTCACCTGCGGGGGCGTGAACCTGTTCATGGGCGCCTACTTCGCCTGGACCGCGCGCGTCACGAGCGACCCGGCCTGGGGCCTCGGGGACGAGTTCTCCACCCTGCTCGGACCGGTGTGGCGGATCGTGCTCGCGTCGATCATCGCCGAGGTGGTGAGCGAGCTCGTCGACACCGAGGTGTACCACTGGTTCGTCACCAAGGTGACCACGCGGCACCAGTGGGCCCGGGTGCTCACGTCCAACGCGGTGAGCGTCCCGCTGGACAGCGTCCTGTTCAGCGTGCTGGCCTTCGGTGCGCTCCCTCTGCTCGGCGACCACCCCCTGACCCTCCCCTGGGGGTCCGTGTGGGACATCGTGGTGGTCAACCTGACCGTCAAGATGCTCGTGACCCTCGCCAGCCTCCCCCTCATCTACGTGGCCCCCGACCGCGACTGGGACCAGATCGACTGACCGACCCCGTGACCCGATGACCCGATGACCCGCCGCCACGCGCCCCCCGCCCGCACCACCGGACCGAGCCCCACCGCCGACGCGCGCCCACCGACCGACGAGCGCTCCGGCGAGCTCCCGACCGTGCGCATCAGCTCCTCCACGACCGGGACCGGACGACCCGTGGCGCCCGCGCCGACCGCGAGCGCCGTCCGGTCGTCCCGGCGCGGCCGCGCCGGTGGCGGCGGCGGCCCGGGTGCCCCCAGTGGCCCGGACCGCAACGACCCGACCCGCGGCGCCGCCCGCACCCGCCCGGCCGCGCGCCCCGGCGGCGGAGACGATCCAGAGGCACCCCCGACCCACCGCGGCCACCGCCCCTCCCGGCTGGTGCTGCTCGTCGCCGCCACGGTCACCGTGGTGGTGGCGGCGCTCTTCTTCGTCCCGAGGGTGCGCGAGGACGACGGCCCCGCCGACCGCACCGTCGACAGGTACACGGTCACTCTCGGCGACACAATCTCGTCGGTCGCCCAGCTCCACGGCACGTCCAAGGAGGCGATCCAGGAGGCCAACGGGCTCACCGACCGCTCGTCCATCGAACCGGGCAGCCAGATCGAGATCCCCCACCCGACGAGCGACGACAGCGAGCTGCCGACCTTCCTCGCCGCCGAGCCCTCGCTCGTCGCCCTGCGGCCGACCTTCGCCGCCATGGCCACCGAGTACGACGTCCCGGTCGCCCTCCTCGAGTCCCTCGCCTGGCAGGTCTCCGCCTGGGACGAGGACGATGTCGGTGAGGAGGGGAGGGTCGGCATCGCCCAGCTCCGACCCTCGACGGTCGACTACATCAACGACGAGCTCGTGGCCGGGCCCACCCTCGACCCCGAGGTCGCCGCTGGGAGCATCGAGCTCATGGCCGCCTACGTCGACGAGCTGCTCACCGAGACCGACGGGAGTTGGGCCGCCACGGTGGCCGCCTACTCGCTCGGCCTCAACGCGTCACGCACGAGCAGCTGGGACGGCGACACCATCGGCTTCGTAACCACCGTGCTCGCCGGCGTCCCGGACTTCGAGGCCGGCTGAGGTGGCCGTCGCGGCCAGCCTCGGCAAGGCGCGCGCCGACCGCTTCGACCACCTGCCACCCGAGGTCGTCGCCCGGGCCCGCGTCCGCACCTCACGCCTGGTACCGCCCCAGGCCGACGCCATGACCCTGGGGCGGACCGTCCTGGTCCGCCCGGGGCACGAGGCGAGCGACGCTCTCCTCGCCCACGAGCTCGTCCACGTCCGCCAGTGGCGGCAGTACGGCTGGTTCGGCTTCCTCCGGCGCTACCTGGGCGCGTACATCGCCAACCTGGTGCGGTTGCGGGACCACATGGCGGCGTACCGTGCCATCCCGCTCGAGGCGGAGGCCCGCCAGGCGACGGCGCGCTGGAAGGTCCGGCACCCCTGAGCCCGGACGGGCCGCACGGGCCCGCCCTGGTCGGCCTGGACGTGGCGGACGGCGCCGACGCCTGGCGTGGCGTCGGCTTCACGGTCGACCACGACGGGTCATGCCGGATCGGCGCCGTGACGATCCGGCTGCTCGGCCGCGATGCCGGGAGCGGGGTGCAGGCCTGGGCGTTCCGTGACCTCACCACCCGGGTCTCCGACGTCGACGGGATTCCGACCACCGCGTCCCCGCCGCCCCGGGAGGCCCGCCCCGGCGGGGGCGCGCACCCGAATGGGGTCGAGGTGATCGATCATGTGGTCGTGGCGACCCCGGACCCCGAGCGCACGATCGCCGCGCTCGAGCGGGTCGGACTCACCCACCGGCGCACCCGGCTGGCCGACGAGTACGCCGAGCCGATGCGCCAGGACTTCTTCCGCGCCGGCGAGGTGATCCTCGAGCTCATCGGCCCCCGCGACCCCGACCCGGCAGGCGCCGACCGCCCCGCTCGCATCTACGGGCTGGCCCACACGGTCGCCGACCTCGACGCGTCCGAGGCGGCCCTCGGGCCGCTCCTCGGGCCCGCCAAGGACGCCGTCCAACCCGGTCGCCGGATCGCGAAGGTGCGCACCCGAGACGTGGGCATGTCCGTGCCCACGGCCCTGCTGACCCCCGGGCGCGGAGCGGTCCGGTGAACCGGGGTCTCGACCGACGACGGCTCGCGATCGACGAGCTGCTGCCGCTGCTCGGCCTCGCCGGCTTCGGCTACGCGCTCCCACTGCTCGACCTGCTCGGCACGAACCCCGAGTTCCTGATCTCGCACTACCTGACGGGCGGGTCGCTCGTGGTGGCCGCGGTGATCCTAGCCACGGTCCCCCCGCTGATCGCGCTCGCCACCGTGGTGGTCGCGACCGCGCTCTCGACGTGGGCCGGCCGGATCGTCTGGAGCGCCTGGGCACTGCTGTTCGGCACCCTCGCGGTGGGATCGCTCCTCCGCCACCTCGACCTGCCCTCCGAGGCCCTGCCGGCCCTGCTCGCCGCCGCCGGGGGTGTGGGCGTGCTGCTGGCCGCCCGCCGCTGGCGAGCGGCGCGCACCGGTCTGGCCTTCCTCGCGGCCACGCCACTGCTCGCGGTCCTGGCCCTCGTGGCGTGGTCACCCAGCGCCGAGCTGGTCTGGCAGGGCGACGTCGGCCCGGTGGAGGGCTTCGAGGTCCCCCAGCCGGCGCCGGTCGTCATCCTGCAGTTGGACGAGCTGCCCATGTCGTCGCTGCTCCGGCCCGACGGCACCATCAACGAGACCCGGTTCCCGAACTTCGCCCGCCTCGCCGGAACCTCGACCTGGTTCGCGAACGCCGTGGCCATCGCTCCGAACACGACGGCGAGCGTCCCCGCGGCGCTGACCGGCACGGTGCCCGAGCCCGGCGAGCTGCCGACGGCCGCCGACCACCCCCGCAGCCTGTTCACTCTGCTCGGCGACACCTACGAGCTCCAGGTCGACGAGCCCGTCACCGCGGTGTGCCCGCGGTCGCTGTGCGGCGGCTCGGTGGACTGGAGCGGCCTCGCCGGTGACGCCGTGGGGGTGGCCGGCCAGCTCTGGCTGCCCCCCGGCCTGCGGGGACGCTTGCCGTCGGGGGTGCAGCAGATCGCCGACTTCGAGAACGTCGACGGCCTCGGCGGCGACTCCGCCCGCGAGCGGATGGAGGGTGCCGAGGCCCACGTGGACGAGTTCGACGCCACCGGTGAGCGCCCGCTGTTCTGGTACCAGCACGTGGTGCTGCCCCACGTGCCCTGGTCGCTCGGCCACACCGGGGACGAGTACCAAACGAACGCCGCCCTGGCCAACGGTCCCACCGACCTCGGCGACTGGGGGGACGACCCCATCCTCGCCCGGGTGGGGCTCCAACGCCACCTCCTGCAGGTGGGCGCCACTGACCGCCTTCTCGGCCGCCTCATCGACCGCCTCGAGGCCACCGAGCTCTGGGACGAGGCGCTGGTCGTGGTCGTGGCCGACCACGGGGCCGCCTTCGACCCCACCCAGCCGTACCGCCAGCCCACCAGCGCGACGGCGCAGGAGGTCTACCGGATCCCGATGTTCGTCAAGCAGCCGGGGCAGTCCACGGGCGAGACGCGCACCGACCTGGCGTACAACGTGGACGTCGCCCCCACCGTCCTCGCCGTGCTCGGCACCGATGCCGGAATCGAGACCAACGGGCAGTCCCTCCTCGAGCCCGTCCCCCACCGGGCCCAGGACGCGGCGGTGTACGTGGCCGACGGCGACCCCATCCACCCCGACATCACGGTCGACCAGCTCATCGCGCTGGCGCAGCGCAACGCCCGCCTCCTGCCCGGCGGCGACGACTGGCGCGCGATCGCCGCCCCCGAGCCGTTCGGCGATCTGGTCGGCACCGCCGTGTCGAACCTCCCGTCGACCGGGACGACCACGGGGGCCTTCGACCTCGAGCAGGCCTCCGATCTGGCCGCGGTGGACACCGAGGCGACCGGAGCGCGGCCCGTGTTCGTCTGGGGCACGATCCGTGGCGACGCCGCCCCCGAGCACCTGCTGCTGGCCCTGAACGGCACGGTGGCCGGCATGCTCAGCCGCCTCGCCGCCGACGGCACCTACGTCGGCGTGCTCGACGACGTCCTCGTGCGCCAGGGCGACAACGAGGCCGAGGTCCTGGTGCCGTCGGAGGACGGCACGACCTTCGCGCCCATCGCCCTGGCGAACCCGTAACCTGCCCGCGTGCTCGACCACGTCTTCACCGACGCCATCGGCGCACTCCGGGAGGCCCTGGTGAGCGCCATGCTCGAGCGCCAGGCCTTCGAGGAGCGCTTCCAGGCCGACGTCCTGCTCGGCGACCTGACGTGGGAGACGAGCTACGGGCTTCCCGGCGAAGGCCTCCCCCCGCGGATCCGAGCCGACATCACCCTCGACTGGCCCACCTGGGCGCAGAGCGCCTACCGCTCGTGGTTCATCGGCGAGGACTTCGACGAGGGACCCCACATCGAGGTCGAGATCGTGCTCCGGGTCCAGCGCCTGGGCAGCGAGCCCGACCTGCGGGCCGTCCTCGACGTCCTGCCGGAGAGCAGTCCGCCCATCGGCGACGAGCGCCTCGAGCGGTCCAGCCCCACGGTCGAGATCGTCTACGACCGCGACCTCGACCACCCGCAGTACGCCCTCGAGATCTCCTACGACGGCTCCTACGAGCTCGGCGAGGCGGCCCTGAGCGACGGATCCATCCTCGACGACCACTTCAAGGACATGGGGGGCTGGATCGCCTCGATGCTCGTGCGCCTCGGCGACGTCAAGCTGTCGTACCTGCCGCCCGACATCGAGGACGACACGCGGTAGGGCGGTGGGCCTTTCCCGTCATGGCCGCCCGGGCGCCCCGGCTACGGTGCGCCCCGCAGCCGACACCCGGGGGGACCGACATGGCAGGCACCGACGACCGCACCGCCGAGGCCCGCGCCGCCTACGACCGCTACGTGGCCGAACGCGGCCGGGTCGAGCGGGGCGAGCGCACCTGGGGCTCGCTGGCCGAGGAGTTCTTCACCGAGGACGTGGTGTTCATCGACCCTGCGTGGGGCCGCTCGGAGGGCCGCGAGGCCGTCGTGCGCTTCATGGACGAGTCGATGCAGGGCCTCGAGGACTGGACCTTCCCCGAGGAGTGGACCATGGTCGACGGCGACCGGGTCGTGAGCTTCTGGTGGAACCGGCTGCCCGGCACCGACCCGAACGGCCGCCCGTACCAGGCCCCGGGCGTGTCGATCATGCGCTACGCCGGCGACGGCCGCTTCGACCACGAGCTCGACATCCTGAACATGGCCGAGGTCATGGAGATCATCACCAACAGCGGATGGGCGCCGCAGGGCGCGATGAACCTCCCCCCGAAGGAGCCGATCCGCCACACCGACCCGCCGGCGCGCTGAGCGCGGCGACCCGGGGGCTACAGCCCGCCGGGGCGGGGCGGCAGGCCCTGGAACTTCGGCACCCGCTTCTCGGCCTTGGCCGCGAAGCACTCGAGCATGTCGCCCGGCTGGAACATGCCCGTCTGCCAGGTGGCGATGAAGTCGAGCGAGTCCGCCACCGAGTGGTCGCGGGTGAAGTTGATCGACTCCTTGGTGCCCCAGATGGCCAGCGGCGACTTGGCCGCGATCTCGGCGGCGATCTCCATGACGCCGGCGAGCAGGTCGTCGTGGGTGGCGAACACCTGGTTCACGAGGCCCACCTCGACCGCCCGCTCGGCGGGCATCCGCCGGCCGGTGTAGGCGAGCTCGCGGGCCACGCCCTCGGGGATGATCTTGGGTAGGCGCTGGAGCGTGCCCACGTCGGCGGTCATGCCGATGTTGATCTCCTGGATGCAGAAGAACGCGTCGGCCGTGGCGTAGCGGCAGTCGGCGGCGGTGACCATGTCGACCGCACCGCCGATGCACCCGCCCTGGATGGCGGCGAGCACGGGCATGCGGGCCTTCTCGAGGCAGGTGAACGTGTCCTGGAGCACCCGCACGCCTTCGCGCAGGATGGCCCGCTGGCGGCCCACCTCGACGGGCTCAACGTCGACCGAGCCGCCGCCGCCGAGCACGCCCCCGCCGCCGGTGAAGACGCTGAGGTCCATGCCGGCGCTGAAGTGCTTCCCGGTGGACGACAGCACGATCACCCGCGCCGAGCCCTCGGCGTCGATGCGGTT
>CAZYPY010000086.1:0-13128 GCA_964649545.1 uncultured Microthrixaceae bacterium
GCCTTCGACGGCATCCACCTCATCCCCGTCAGCCGCTACCGCGACCTCGCGCGGAGGTTGGAGTCCTAGTCCCGCTGGACGCGACGGCGATCGGCGCCCCCTGGGGCGCTGATCGCCTGCTGGTTGGGCGACGGGCAGAGGGACCACCCAGCCCGGCGGGTGACGGCGAGACGGCTTCGGGCCACGCGCAGCGAGGGACGAGCGAGCATGGCCCGAAACGGAACTCGCCGGCAGGACCCGACGGGCGTACGGCGCCGAGGGACCGTCAAGGGTCGGGGTGGCCGATCTCCTTCAGCGCGTCGGTGAGGGCGGCGCGGAGGCGGCGGGTGTGGTCGGGGGTCAGGTGGAAGACCAGGCCCTCGCCGGCGCGGCCGACTTCCTCGACGGTGAGGACCACCCGCGGCTCGGCGTCGTCGTAGTCGTCCGAGATGGCGACCGCCCACGACAGGCGGGCGAGGTCGTCGGCGTCGGGAGGCAGGTCCGCGGGGTCGAAGGGATGGTCGTCGATGGATCGCCGCATGACCCCTGACGGTACGTTGAGAACGTGGTCCCCGCCCCCGACACCCCCACCGACGCCTCCGCACCCGTCGCCTCCAGCGACTTCCTGCGCGCCTGTCGAGGCGAGCCCGTGGACCGCATCCCCGTGTGGTTCATGCGCCAGGCGGGCCGCTCGCTCCCCGAGTACCGGGCGGTGCGGGGCGAGGGCAGCATCCTCCAGGCCATCAAGGACCCCGAGCTCTCGGCCACCATCACCCGACAGCCCGTCGAGCGCTACGACGTCGACGCCGCCATCCTCTACTCCGACATCGTCGTGCCCGCCGAGGCCATCGGCTTCGGGGTCGACGTCGTGCCCGGCGTGGGCCCGGTGATCGCCGAGCCGTTCACCTCCGCCTCCGACCTGGGCCGCTTGCGCCCCCTCGACCCCGAGGCGGACACGCCCTACGTCCTCGACACGGTGCGCCTGTTGGTCGAGCAGCTCGACGTGCCCCTGATCGGCTTCGCCGGCGCCCCGTTCACCGTGGCCAGCTACCTCATCGAGGGCCGCCCGTCGCGCACCTACGCGAAGACCAAGGCGCTCATGCACGGCGACCCGGCGCTCTGGGAGAGGCTCCTCGACGCCCTCGCCGACCTCGCGCTGACCTCGTTGCACTCCCAAGCGGCCGCGGGCGCCTCGGCCATCCAGCTCTTCGACTCGTGGGCCGGCGCCCTGTCCCCCGACGACTACCGCCGCTTCGTCCTGCCCTTCAGCGCCAAGGTGCTCGAGGGCATCGGTGAGACGGGCGTGCCCCGCATCCACTTCGGGGTCGGCACGGGCGAGCTCCTCGGCCTGCTCGGCGAGGCCGGCGCCGACGTGGTGGGCGTCGACTGGCGGGTGCCGCTCGACGTCGCCCGCGAGCGGGTCGGGGGCCGGGCCCTCCAGGGCAACCTCGATCCGGCGCTGTGCCTGGCGCCCTGGCCCGTGGTCGAGGAGGCCACGCGGGACGTGCTGCGGCGGGGCGGCGGCCGCGGCCACGTGTTCAACCTCGGCCACGGCGTGCTCCCCGAGACCGATCCGACCGTGCTCGAGAAGGTCGTGGCCCTCGTCCACGCCGAGGGCGTCGCCCTCGCCGCCGAGGGCCGCTGAACGTCCGCCGCCAGCCTGACCCCGGGGCCGGTCCGGCACGGGCGCGTCAGGGCATCGCGTTGCGCCGCTACGGGCCCGAGGTCGCGGGCACCTGCTCAGGAGTGAAGCGTCGGACCTCGCCAGGGCCGAGCGCGAGGGTTCGGACGAGCGGCGAATCGAGCTCCCAGTGCCCGATCGGGGCACGGCGACCGCCGGCCACGAACCCCTCGGTGCACCGACCCGCAGGGTCGCCCTGCACGGTCAGGGGGCCCGGGCCGAAGTCCGCCAGCGGCGTCGAGGTCGGCGCCGGCTGACCGGTGACCGACAGGGAGGCGGTCTTGTCCGCGTGATAGGCGACGTAGTCGTGGCGCAACGCCAGGGCCGCCGGGAAGCGCCGCCCGGCCTCGGGCAGCACGAACGCCTGCAGATCGAGGACCGAGTCCAGCGCCGTGGTCAGCGGCACGTCGAGCTCGACCACGATGAAGCGTCGCGCCTCCTCGAAGAACGAGTGCCAGCCGAGTGGAACGAGTCGGAACGAGGCGAAGTGCCGTGCCACCCAGGTGATCAGCGGGTAGCGATCCGGGTGGTCCCGGCTCACCCCGACGATGCGCTGGAGGAACGTCGTGGCCTCGATGCCGTGGTCCCACTGCACCGCGCGCATCACGTGGCGCAGGATCCCGTAGTGCTCGAACGCGAGGTACGCGTCGGCCGCCGCCTGGAGCTCGTCCGACCCGTCCGGGACGCCGCTCGTGCCCGCATCGGTGGTCTGGCCGAGGAGCGCGGGAACGAACCGCGCAGGGATCTCCCGGTCGATCAGGTACTGAAGGTCGTCCCAGAGTGACGCGACCGTGTAGTCGGGCGCGCCGAGCCGGATCGGGGCCCGCACCGGAAGGCGCTCACGACGCGCCGACAGGACCGACGCGAGGAACGGCTCCGAGCGGAGGTCGATGTCGACGTCGAGCTCGAGCGCCTCGTCGCCATCGGGGGAGGCGTCGAGCGGCCTCGCGACGGCGACGGTGTCGACCTCGGTGCGCTCGGCGGAGCGGGAGCGGGGTGGCGCCGGTGCCGCCGTCGGTTCGGGCGCCGACGTGGCGCCCCCCGCCACCAGGCGGCGGGCTCGCCGGTAGCCCCGGATCAGGTAGCGGCGGCCCGGGAACCGGTGGCGGCGCACGAAGGCCTTCGCTCCCGTGGTCATCCCGGGGGCGGCGACGAGGTCGCCACCGTCGTCGTCGGGGTCGTCCGGGGGCGTCGGCACCGGCTCGGTGGGCTCGGACACGGTCAGGCTCAGACGGCCGGCCTCGACCAGCCTGCGGAGCCGGGTGCACAGCTCCTCGTCGCGCGGCCCGGGAGCATCGCCACGCCCGGCCAGCTGCTCGAGCACGGACGCCACCGTCGACTCCCCGCGGACCACCTCGAGGATCCGCAGATCCGTCTCGTCGAGGGGGGTGCGCACGCCGCCGGGCCCCTCGATCAGCAGGCGCCCGGCGACCACCCGGCCCAGGAACCCGGCGACGGGCTCGACCGTGTCCTCACGACGCACCAGCGGCACGCCTCCGCCGACCGGCGGAAGGGGACCCGGTGCCGCGGGCAGCTCACGATGCCGACCGGCGTCGTCCTGGCCCGCCGAGTCCGCCGGCAACGACACGCCGATCGCCTCGAGCACCGAGCGCGTGGGGTCGTCGGCGGGGAGCCGTTCGCCTCCACTCGCCCGCAACCAGGCGTGGAGGGCCTCGTCGTCGATCGGCGAGGCGGAGCGGTCTCCGGCGGCGAGGAACCAGCCCTGCGGGGTCCGCGCCACCAGGGCCGGGGGGTCGACCACCGAGGCCGGACCGCGGTGTCCCGCCTCCTGGGTCGCGTCGTTCACGACGGGCTGCGAAGCCGCACCGGCGCTCCGACGGCGACCGCGACGGGAACGTCCTCCGACGCGTCGGTGGCGCGGTCGAGGCCCCGAGCAGCAGCCGTGCTCGACGTCGGGGCGAGGTCGACGACCTCGGTGTCCTCCCGGAGCGTCAAGCCCGTGTAGCTGTTCATCGCCGCCACCGACGGGTAGTTCCAGACGAGCGGCGTGTCGAGCTCCAGGTGCCCCCGGATCCAGAAGACGCGGACGATCTGCTGGTTGCGGGAGTCCGGGTACAGGAGCATCCCTCCCTGGCACAGGTCGAGGGGATCGCCCCAGGCGGTGAAGAGCGCGGGCCCGTACTCCGCGAGCGGTCGGGGAGGCTGTCCTGCCGCGCCGGTCGTCCAGAGGCTGGCGGTGGCATCCTCGAAGTAGGAGTAGTAGTCGTGCTCGAGCAGGAGCGTGTCGGGGAAGCTCCGGCCGTACTCGGGCATCAGGAAGACCTGGAGGTCGAGGACCGTGTCGAGCGCCTCGGAGAGCTCGATGCCGCACTCGTCGACCACGAAGCGGCGGAGCTCGTCGTAGAAGGCGCGCCAGCCGAGCGGCGGCACCGGGTAGAGCTCGAAGTACCGCAGGGTGAAGTTCAGGAGGGGGTAGCGGTCCGGGTCGTCCTGGGTCACCTCGATGGCACGCGCCAGGAAGTCCATGGCCAACAGACCGTGGTCCCACTGCAGGAAACGCATGAGGTGGCGGCCCAGTCCGTACTGCTCGAACACGGCGTTCGCCTGGCGCATCCGCATCATGAAGTCGCGCTCGTCACGGGAGAACGTGCTGGAGCTGATGACCAGGTGCTGGTCGTTCACCTCGAGCTGGTAGCTCTCCCGGTACTCCGGCTCGTTCATCGGCGCGTTCGGCAGGAGCTGGGTCGGCCAGATCCGCGTCGGCAGGATGTGGTCGAAGAGGAACTGGACGTCCGACATGAACGAGGTCCTCGTCTGACCCGGCAGGCCGACCATGAGGTCGGCCAGCAGGGGCAGGCCACGCGTCCGGAACGAGGTGGCGAGCGAGAGGTAGTGGTCGGTGCTGATGTTCGTCCGGTGCAACGCCTCGAGGGTGTCGTCGTCGTGGCTCTGCAGCGACAGCGAGCAGTGCGGTTCGACGCCGGCGGTCACCAACTCGTCGAAGATCTTCGTGAGGTGGCGGGTCGTGTTCTTCGCCACCGTGAAGCCGAGCGAGAGCGGTAGGCCGGTCTCCCGCTTGACCTCGGCCAGGCGCTGCGTGACCTCCACGTCCCGGGCGAAGATGCCGAAGTTGGCATCGGCGATCACCCAGGTCTTGTGCCCGAAGCGACCCGCCCACGCCATCTCGCCGGCCACCCGCTCGAGGTCGAACTTGCGGATGCGGGACAACGTCATCGAGCCCCAGTCGCAGAACGTGCACCCGTACGGACAGCCGCGGTTCGACTCGATCGTGAGGCAGTCCTTCCACGCCGAGGGGTGCACGTGGTCGAACTCGCCGGTCAGGTAGGGCGACGGGATGGTGTCGAGGTCGGCCACCCGCTCGCGGTCGGGGTTCTTCACGACGGCCCCGGAGGAAGCGCGGAAGGTCAGCCCGGGCACGCCCGCCAGGGCGTCGAGATCCAGCTCGGGCAGCTGCCCGGCGAGCACGTCGAGGACCTCGAGCAGCGTGGCCTCGCCCTCCCCCCGCACCGTGATGTGCGCGATGTCGGGGTTCGCCTCGAAGAACCGCTCGCTGTCCCCGTCGTACTTCGGCGTGCTGGGCCCGCCATGGATCACGAGCAGTTCCGGGTGCAGCGCCTTGGCCTGGCGCGCCAGCTCCAGGTTGTGGTCGACCGACCACAGGTAGTTCGAGCAGAGCAGGATGGCCGGCCCCTCACGGGTGGCCAGGTCGGCCAGGAACGACGACGGATCCTCCGGCCGACGGATCTCGAAGACCTCGTTCAGCGCGCCGTCGCGATGGCATCGGGCGGCGGCGGTCAGCATCCCGAGGGAGAGGGCCGGGCCGACGTCGACCTTGAACACCGCGTACACGGGCACGAGGCCGTCGGGGGCCGACTCGGGCCGCGGATCAGCGAAGTAGTGCACCTCGGGGTCCGCGCCCGGGGGGTAGTAGCGGGGCGGCTCGTGCACCGGGGCCCTCGCCGGCTTCGGGGCCGCGGGATCCTCCGCCCCGCCGGGGGCCGGCTTGGGGATCGGATAGGTCCAGTTGCCCACCAGGAGGCGGCCGACGTCGAGGAGATCCTGCACCCGGCGACGGAGCTCGTCGTCCGACGGCAAGTCGACGCCTCCCGCCATCGTCGCCAACCGGGCCCGCGCGTCCGCCAGCACCTCGGTCACGGGCCGCTTGGCCCCGACGGCGGTGATCAGGGCGAGGTCGATCGGGTCGAGCAGCAGGCGGCGGCCGGCCAGGCCCTCGACGACGAGGTGACCAGCGGAGACCACGGCGACCATGGCGGGGACGGTCCGGAGGAGCGCCGTGTCGGCCACCGGCGAGCGCGACTCGACCGCCCGCAGGCGCCACGACGAACCGTCCGCGTCGCGGCGCGCGGGGGCGGTCTCGACGAGGGCACCCACGGCGAGCATGGCCTCGGTCAGGGCCTCGGGAAGGGTCGCGGACCCTCCGCCGCTGGCCTGCACCAGCGCGATCAGCGCGTCGAGGTCGACCTCGATCGGGTCCCGTCCTCCCGCAGGTGCCACGGACCACACCCCTTCGACGCACACCACGATCAGGCCGTGCGCAGGAGCGAGCCGTCGGCCGTCGCTCATCGTCACCAAGAACCCCTCGATTCCGCTCGACTGCACCCGCGCGCCGGCCGCGCGCGTGCCCGAACGTACCCCACACCGGGGAGCACGCGCTAGCGGTGGTCGGCCCCGATCGGGGCCGATCGACCCGACCGCCGGGCGGTCGGGTCAACTGGCGCCCTTCTCGGGGCGGCTCCTAGCCTCGCCTCCGATGCAAGAGCGCTCCACCCGGTCGGTCCCGCCGATGTCCGATCGGCTCGCCCGGAGCTGGGAGCTCCTGAAGATCCTCACTCCCCGTGAGTTCCGGGTGCGCTACCGGGAGAGCATCCTCGACCTCGCCTGGTCGATCATCACGCCGGTGGTGCTGCTCGCCGTCTACGGCATCATCCTCACCCAGGCGTTCGGCGCCGAGGGATCGTGCGCCCCCTACGTCAGCTCGGCCTGGACCGGCCTCGTCGTGTGGACGTTCTTCTCCGGGGCGCTCGGCACGTCCACGACGAGCCTCATCAACGCCGCACCGCTGACCAGCAAGATCTACTTCCCCCGCGAGACCATCCCCCTGGCCGACGTCGGCGTGGCCCTCGTCGACTTCGCCATCGCCTTCGCCACGGTGTTCCTCGTGGCCGGGGTGCAAGGGGTCGCGCCGACGATCACGGTGCTCGGGGCCATCCCGGTGCTGCTGCTCATCATCGTGTGGACGGCCGCCCTCAGCGTCTTCACCTCGGCCATGGCGGTGTTCATCCGGGACATCACCCAGGCGGTCCAGCTGTTCCTCCGGGCGGCGTTCTTCGCCACGCCCGTGATGTACGAGGCCTCGTTCCTCGGCTCGCTCGAGTGGCTCGCGGTCATCAACCCCATCGCCGTGGGCATCGACGGCCTGCGGCGGACGTTGCTCTGCGGCACGTGGCCGCAGTGGGACCTCCTCGCGATCCAGATGGTCCTGGGGTGCGTGCTGCTGGTGGCGTCGCTGCTCTACATGCGCAAGATCGAGCAACGCATGGCCGATGTCCTCTGACGCGTCGCTCCCGCTCGGTGCCATCCGACTCCACGGCGTCCACAAGGTCTACGACCGAGCACCGCGCAAGCACTGGACGACCATGGTCCCGTGGTCGACCCCGCCGATCCGTCACGAGCACCACGCGCTGCAGGGCATCGACCTCGAGATCGAACCCGGGGAGTCCGTCGGGCTGATCGGGGCCAACGGTGCGGGCAAGTCCACCGTGCTGAAGCTCCTCGCCGGGGTCATCGACCCCACGGTGGGCACCGTGGCGTGCGTCGGGCGGGTCGGCTCGATGATCGAGCTCGGGCTCGGCTTCCACAACGAGCTGACCGGTCGGCAGAACGTGGTCGCGTCGGCGACGATCCTCGGCCTGTCCACCGCCGAGGCGGTCGAGCTCGCCCCCGAGATGATCGCCTTCGCCGAGCTCGAGGACGCCATCGACACGCCCCTCAAGCACTACTCGACGGGCATGCGGGCACGACTCGGCTTCGCGGTGGCCGTCCACGTCCCGACCGACGTGCTGCTCATCGACGAGGTCCTGTCCGTGGGCGACAGCCGCTTCCAGGCGCGGTGCGTCGACCGCATCACCGAGATGCACGCCGCCGGCACGACGCTCGTGTTCGTGTCGCACGCCACGTGGCTGGTGTCGAGCGTGTGCGAGCGGGTCGTGCTGCTGCGCCGAGGCCGCCTCGTCGACGACGGGCCCAGCGCCAAGGTGATCCAGCGCTACCTCATGCCGTCGGCCACCGATCTCGAGGCCGAGGCCACACCGAGCATGTCCTTCCGGGACGTCACCCTCCGTTCGACCGAGGTGGAGCCGTGGGGTCGGATCGAGTTCGAGGCGGAGGTCGAGGTGTCGGCGCCCATCTCCGAACCCGCGATCGCCCTGGAGCTCTCGTGGGCCACCATCGCGCCCGACGTCACCTACGCACGGGTGATCACCCGGCTGCCCGCGGCGCTCGAGCAGCCCGGCCGCTACCGGCTGCGGGGGACCAGCTCTCCCCTGCCCGTCGACAGCGGTGGCCACGCGCTGGTCCGCTTGGCGCTCCTCGACGAGGCGACCCAACGCCTCCTCGGGATCGAGACGCGCGAGTTCTGGTTCGTCGGCCCCGTCATCCGCCAGCAGCCCCAACTCGCGGCCGAGGTGCTGTGGTCGATGGAGCCGGAGGCCGCCGAGGGGCCGGAGGACCGAACCGCCGCCCCGGAGGACACTGCGGTCGGCGCGACCTCGACCCCTCGTCCGGACGAGTGGATGGTCGAGTGCGACGGGGTGACCAAGCACTTCCGCAAGGGGCTGCGTCGCGGCGGCTTCCGCCTCGCCTACCCCGGAGGGACACCCGGGACCGACGAGGACGTTCGGGTCGTGGCCCTCGACGGCGTGGACCTGCGGGTGCCCCCCGGCCAGAGCCTCGGGATCATGGGCCCGAACGGATCGGGGAAGTCCACCCTGCTCAAGGCCATCGCCGGCGTGATCGCTCCCACCGCGGGTGACGTCACCACTCGAGGCCGCATGGTCTCGATGCTCGAGCTCGGCATCGGCTTCCATGCCGACCTGACCGGCGAGGAGAACATCCGCCAGACCGGCCTGCTGCTGGGGCTGACCCGCAGTGAGGTGACCGAAGCCTGGGATCGGATCGTCGAGTTCGCCGGCATCGGCGACGCCATCGACGCACCCGTGAAGCAGTACTCGTCGGGGATGCGATCCCGGCTGGGCCTGGCGCTGGCGGTCAATGCCACCCCCGATCTCATCCTCATCGACGAGGTCCTCGCGGTGGGCGACCTCGAGTTCCGGGAGAAGGCGGTCGACACCGTGCGTCAACTGGTGAAGAACGGCGCCACGTCCATCTTCGTCTCGCACGATCCGAGCCTGGTCGAGCACCTCTGCGATCGCGTCGTCCGGCTGGAGCAGGGCCGCATCGTGGACGACGGCCCGGCCAGCGAGGTCATCAACCGATCGGGCGGCAGCGGCTGGGCCAGCGGCGTCCTCCAGCTGACCTCGCCGGTGCGGATCGACGACCTCGCGCTGCACGCCCACCAGATACCGGCCGGCGGTGACCTGGCGTTCGAGGGGACCATCGAGGTCTTCGAGCCGAGCCCGACCGTGCGCATCGAGTTCTCCTTCGTCGCCCGCAACGGCGAGCCGAACCGGATCTCCGCGGAGGAGCTGGCCGCCAACACCGTGTTGCGGCGCATCGTCGTGCCGGCGGGCGGCCCGCTCCGTGACGTCGGTCGGTACCGCTTCACCGGGCGGGTTCCGGAGAACGTCCTGCTGGGCGACTGCTACGCGATGATCTCGGCCATCGACGAGCGGGAGGCGCTGGTCACCGCCCGCGCGTGGCAGGCCCTCAAGTTCGGGAACCGCGTGCAGGCCGAGGTCCTCACCTTCTCGCTGGAGGCCGAATGGGAGCTCGTGGACGAGTCCGACCCGGTGCGGCGATGACGGCGGACGCGACGTGGCCCGGCCCGCCGTGAGCACGCCACCGGTCGGGGTCGTGGTGATGGCCTACGGGACGCCGAGGCGGCCCGAGGACGTGGAGGCCTACTACACCCACATCCGCCGCGGCCGGCCACCCGAGCCCGAGCAACTCGCCGACCTCCAGCGCCGCTACGACGCCCTCGGCGGCGTGTCGCCGCTCGCCCAGCGCACCGAGGCCCAGCGGGCCGCCGTCGAGTCCGCACTCGAGGCCCGCGCCCCGGGCGCCTACCGGGTGGTGCTGGGCCAGAAGCACGCCGCCCCGTTCATCGAGGACGCCGCCGCCACCCTCGCCGACGAGGGCGTGACCCGCCTCGTCGGCCTCGTGCTGGCGCCCCACTACTCCGGCTTCAGCGTCGGCGAGTACCAGCGTCGCCTCGCCGAGGCCGCCGCCGAGCGGGGGGTGACCACCGCCGGCGTCGACCAGTGGCACCTGCAGCCCGCCTACCTCGACTTCCTCGCCGGCGCCCTGGCCGACACCCTCGCCGGGCTGCCCGAGCGCACCCGGGTGGTGTTCACCGCCCACTCCCTGCCCGAGCGGGTACTCGTGGACGACCCCTACCCCGACCAGCTCCGAGAGAGCGCCGCCGCGGTGGTCGAGCGGGTCGGTGCCCGTGCCGCCGACTGGGGCGTCGCCTGGCAGAGTGCCGGCCGCACCCCCGAGCCATGGCGTGGCCCCGACATCCTCGACGTGATCCGCGACCTCGCCGCCGCCGGCGAGCACGACGGCATCGCGGTGTGCGCCCAGGGCTTCGTCGCCGACCACCTCGAGGTGCTCTACGACCTCGACATCGAGGCCATGGCCGTCGCCGACGAGGTCGGCCTGGCCTTCGGGCGCACCGCCTCGCTGAACGCCGAGCCCGCGGTGATGGCGGCCCTCGCCGACCTGGTCGTCGCCGCCACGCCGCCCGAGGAGGCCCCGTGACCCCCAACACCGTTCCCACCAGCCGAACTCGCTGCCGACGTGGGGAGCAGCGCTGATGGCCCGGGTCGCGGTCGTCGGCGGCGGGATCGCCGGCCTCGCCGCCGCCTACGAGCTGACCACCAACCACCCCGGCACCGAGATCACCCTCCTCGAGGCCGGCCCCCGCCTCGGCGGCAAGATCGAGACCCAGCCCTTCGCCGGCCTGCCCGTCGAGCTCGGCCCCGACACCTTCCTCGCCCGGGTGCCCTGGGCGGTCGACCTCTGCAGGGAGCTGGGCCTCTTCGACGAGCTGGTCAGCCCGGTCGAGACCACCGCCTACCTGTGGGCGCGCGGCGCGCTGCGGCGCCTGCCCGACGCCCACGTCCTGGGCGTGCCCACCGACTTCGACCAGCTCGCCGCCTCCGGCCTCGTGTCGGACGAGGCCGTCGCCATCGCCCGTCGCGACCTCGACCACCCCGAGGACGCCCCCGGCGACCTCCCCGACGGCGACGTGTCCGTCGGCGAGCTCATCCGCTCGCGCCTCGGTGACGAGGTGCTCGAGCGCATCGTGGACCCCCTCATCGGCGGCATCAACGCCGGCGACTCGGACCGCCTCAGCGTGGCCGCCGCCGCGCCGCAGATCGCCGACGCGGCACGGCGCAACGCCAGCCTGGTGCGGGGACTGCTGGCCATGAAGGCGGCGGCGCCGCCCGACCCCGGCACGCCGATGTTCTACAGCCTGCCCGGTGGCCTCCAGCGCCTCGTCGACGCCGTCGTCGCCCGCCTCGACGCCGAGGTGCACCTCGACACGCCAGTGACGGCCATGGCCCGGCGCACCGGCGGCGGCTACACGCTGACCACGCCCGGCGGGCCGGTCGACGCCGACGCCGTCGTGCTCGCCGCCCCCGCCTTCGCCGATGCGCCGCTGCTCGCCGACGTCGCCCCCGACGCCGCCGCCACCCTGGGTGCCATCGACTACTCGTCGGTCGCCCTGGTCACCTTCGCGGTGCCCGCCGACTCGGTGGAGCGGCCCCTCGACGCCAGCGGCTACCTGGTGCCCCGCACCGAGGGCTGCCTCATCACCGCCTGCACCTGGGCGTCGGCCAAGTGGGCCCACCTCGCCGCCCCCGGCCAGGTGCTGCTGCGGGCGTCGGCCGGCCGCTACGGCGACGAGCGCATCGCCGACCTCGACGACGACGCCCTCGTCGCCGCCGTCCGCGACGACCTCGGCACGACCATGGGCCTCGACGCCGAGCCCACCGACGTGCGGGTCGTGCGCTGGACCCGCTCGTTCCCGCAGTACGTCCCCGGGCACCTCCAGCGCATGGCCGCTCTCGAGGCCCGCCTCGCCGAGGACGCCCCCGGCGTGGCCCTCGCGGGCGCCGTACTGCGAGGCGTGGGGATCCCCGCCTGCATCCGTGAGGGGCGGGCCGCCGCCGACGCGGTCGTGGGGCGACTGGCCGAGCGCCCCTAGCGCGGCGAAGATCACCGGTCTTGAGCGGCGACCACGTGGGCCCCGACGCGGCACGTGACGAGGGCGCGACCGGATCCCGCACCCCGATGGGGTCGGGCGCGCCGGCGGAGCCGGTGGACCGGGCTGGTTCGGGGTCGGACGACGGCCCCTCAGAGCCGGCCACCTCGGACGGCCAGGCGGACGCCGGCGCCCCCGAACCAGCGGCCACGAACGACCAGGCCGCCGACGATCGGCCCCTACGCCGGACCGCCGACGACTCGGCCGCCGGTCGGTCACGGGGCGCCGCCCGGGCGATCCTCGCCCTCCGCGGCGTCGCCGCCGGCGCGTGCCTGGCCCTCTCGGTGCCGCCCTACGGCTGGTGGCCACTCGCCTTCCTGGGCATCCTCCAACTCGACCGCCTGATCGCCGGCCAGCCCGCCACGCGGCGCTTCCGGCGCACCTGGCTGGTCTGCGCCACGTGGCTGTACCCCACGATGCTCTGGATGGTCGACCTGACCGCCCCGGGCTACGTGATCGCCTGCGCCACGTACGCGGCCTACTTCGGCGGGGCGGTGGCGCTCGTGCCGCCCAACCGGTGGCGATGGCTGGCCCTGCCCGGCGCCTTCGTGCTGGCCGAGTGGGCCCGCTGGTCGTGGCCCTTCGGCGGCGTCCCCCTGTCGACGCTGGCCATGAGCCAGGCGGCCGCGCCGCTCAACTTCACCGTGCGCCTCGCCGGCAGCCTCGTGCTCGTGGCGCTGGTCGTGATCGTCGGCGTCGGCCTGTCGGCCCTCTGGGAGCGCCGGCCGGTCCAGGCCGGGGTCGCCTTCGGCGTGGTGGCCCTGGTCGCGCTGGCCGCGCTGGTCGCCCCCCGGGCCCACGAGGTCGACACCCTCGAGGTGGCCATCGTGCAGGGCGGCGGGCCGCAGCGCACCCGGGCGGCCGACACCGACGAGCGCGAGGTGTTCGAGCGCCACCTCGCGGCCAGCGAGCTGGTCGGGACGCCGGTCGACCTCGTGCTGTGGCCCGAGAACGTCATCAACGTCGAGGGCAGCCTCGAGGTCAATCGTGAGAACGAGGAGCTGGCCGACCTGGCCCG
>CAZYPY010000087.1:0-13120 GCA_964649545.1 uncultured Microthrixaceae bacterium
CCCCTGGTCGAGCCGCTCGAGGCCATCCGCTGGATCGCCCTGTTCCGCCTCGGCCTGCCCGGCGTGATCCTGCGCTACGCCGGCGGCCGCGAGGTCACCCTCCGCGAGCTGCAGACCCTCGGCATGACCTCGGGCATCAACGCCCTCATCGTCGGCAACTACCTGACCACCCTCGGCCGGTCGCCCGACGAGGACCTGCAGATGCTCGACGACCTGCGCATGCCCATCGGTGCCCTGGGCAAGGTCCTCTGAGGCCGGCGCCCTGACGCTCCGCCTCGTCGCCGACGCCCCGGGCTTCTGCACCGGCTGCGGCCGCCCGTCCACCGAGTGCGCCGGCGACTGCGCCGGCCCCTACGAGGCGCCCCGACACTGCCCAGACTGCGGCCGGCGCCTCGCGGTCCAGGTGACCCCCACCGGGGTCACTGCCCGCTGCCGCGACCACGGCGCCCTGCCCCCACCCGCACCCGGGCCGCCTCCCTGACGCGAACGAACCCGTCTGGCGCGAACAAGCCCTTCTGGTCACGGAAACGGAACCTGGAACGTCCCGTTTCCGTGACCAGTTCGGGGGAGGAGCAGCCGGACCGGGCCGACACCGGGGGTCAGGGGGTCGAGGTCGGGGTCCAGGTGAAGCGGGGTGGGCGACGCTCGAGGAACGCGTTGAGGCCCTCGGGGGCATCGGGCGCCTCGGCCGAGACCGCCGCCCACCGGGCCTCGACCTCGGGATCGACCGCCCCGGTCTCGCTGATCGAGGCGACCATCTCCTTGGTGGCGAGCTGGGTGAGCAGCGACCGCTCGTCGGCCAGCTCGTGGGCCAGCGACGCCACCCGCTCGCCGGCGAGGCCGGGGTCGAGGACCTCGTGGACGAGGCCGATGTGGTGGGCCCGCTCGGCGCCGATGAGCTCGCCCGAGTAGAGCAGGTGCTTGGCCGCCGCCGGGCCGATCACCGCCACCGCCCGCTCGAGGGCGAACGGCGGGTAGACGATGCCGAGGCGGGCCGGCGTGATGCCGAAGCGGGCGGTGGACTCGGCGATGCGCAGGTCGCACGAGATGGCGATCTCGGCGCCGCCGCCGACGCACGAGCCGCGCACGTCGGCGATGGTCGGTCGGGGGAACGCGGCGAGCGCGTCGTCGGCCGCCTGGTTCACGGCGTTGTACTCGGTGCGGTCGGCGAGGCCCGAGAGCTCGCCGATGTCGGCCCCGGCGCAGAAGTGCTCGCCGGTGCCCCGTACCACCAGCACCCGCACCCCCGGGTCGGCGCCCAGTTCGGCGCAGACCGTCGTGATCCCGGCCCACATCGCCTGGGTGACGGCGTTGCGCTTGTCGGGGCGGTTCAGCCACAGCGTGGCCACCGCCCCGTCGCGGGTGACCGCCAACGGCTCGTCGGAGGGTGGGGCGTCGATGCTCGTCACACCGCCATCTTGGTCCAGATCGCCGCCGGCCGGACTCGATCCATCCGACTGTTGCCGGTGGGGCTGGTGTTAGCGTTGTGGCCACTGTGGCCAAGCAGACGACTCGATCCTCGGGGGCCGCGAAGCCCCGAACGAGTGGCGGTAGCCGGTCCAACGGCGCCCGCTCCGGTGGCACCCGCACGGCCACCCGCAAGCCGCCGCCGCCACCCACGGCCACCGAGCGGGCCACCGCCTTCGCGGGTCGGGCGCTCGGTGGCCACGGCCACGACATCGTCGGCCTGGCCCTCGTCGTCGTGGGCATCATCGCGGGCCTCGGCATCTACGGGGACGTCGTGGGGCCCGCCGGCGAGGCGTTGTCCGACGGTGCCGGCGCCCTCATCGGCCTCGCTCGCTGGCTGCTGCCTCCCGCGCTGATCCTCGTCGGTGTGGTCGTGCTGCGCTCGGGCCCACGGGGCGACCATCCGACGAGCGCCGGGGTCGACGACGACACCGGCGCGGACCAGGCGGCTCGCCTGATCGTGGGCTGCGGCCTGCTGGTGCTGTCGGCGACCGGCCTGCTCCACCTCGTGGCGGGCGCCCCCGAGTGGGGTGACGCGGTCGAGGACTTCGGCGGCGCCGGCGGCTACCTGGGCTTCGCCACCGGCGCGCCGCTGCGAGCCGTCCTGGCGGTGTGGGGTGCCGCGCTCGTGCTGCTCACCCTCGGGATCGTCGGCGTCGTGGTCCTGAGCCGGAGCCACGTCCGGGTGGCCGCCGACCGCACGGCCCAGGGCGTCCGACCGGCCGGGTCGGCGCTGCGACGGGCCTACCAGTGGCTGTTCCGGGTGGGCGATCGGCCCGACGCCGGGCTCCTGCCCGCCACCCCGCCCTCGCTGTTCGACCAGGACGAGGGCCGTGAGCTCGAGCCGGCCGAGCCCAGGAAGGCGCTGCGCCCCGCCCGCAAGCGCCCCGAGGTCGAGCCCGCCCTCGACCCGATCCCCTCGACCGCGCGCGAGATCGACCCGCCGCGGCCGGTCAAGGGGTCGCTGTGGAAGCTGCCGCCTGCCAACCTGCTCGAGCGGGCCGGCGAGCACGAGTACGACCGCCAGCAGGTCGAGGCCACCGGCCGCGAGCTCGAGCGGGCGCTCGCGGAGCACGGCGTCGAGACCCGCCTCGTGGGCATGGTCGTCGGCCCCACCGTCACCCGCTTCGAGCTCGAGCTCGGCCCCGGCGTGAAGGTCGCCCGGGTGACCAGCCTCCACAAGGACATCGCCTACGCGATGGCCTCGCCCGACGTGCGCATCCTCGCCCCGATCCCGGGTCGCCAGGCCATCGGCGTCGAGGTGCCGAACGTCCGGCGCCACCTGGTCTCGGTCGGCGACATCCTCGCCTCGCCCGAGGCCCGGAAGGCCACCCACCCCCTCGAGGTCGCCGTCGGCCGCGACATCGCCGGCAAGGCCGTCATGGCCAACCTGGCCACGATGCCGCACATCCTCATCGCCGGCGCCACCGGTGCGGGCAAGTCGAGCTGCATCAACTCGATCATCACGTCGATCCTCATGCGCTCCACGCCCGAGCAGGTGCGCATGATCCTGGTCGACCCCAAGCAGGTCGAGCTCGGCCAGTACGAGCGCCTCCCGCACCTGCTCACCCAGGTCGTCACCGACCCCAAGAAGGCCGCCAACGCGCTCGCCTGGGCCTGCAAGGAGATGGACCGCCGCTACGACCTGCTCTCCGAGGCCGGGGTGCGCGACATCAACGGCTACAACGCCAAGTACGACCGGGGCGAGCTCCGTCAGGGCCCGCCGCCGGGGGAGGGCGCCGACGGCGACGAGCTTCCCGCCCAGGAGCGCATGCCGTACATCCTCGTCGTGGTCGACGAGCTCAACGACCTCATGATGGTGGCGGCGCGCGACGTCGAGGCCTCCATCACCCGCATCGCCCAGAAGGCCCGCGCCGTCGGCATCCACCTCGTGGTCGCCACCCAGCGCCCCTCGGTCAACGTCATCACCGGCGTCATCAAGGCCAACATCCCCGCCCGCCTCGCCTTCGCGGTCGCGAGCCTCCAGGACAGCCGCGTGATCCTCGACCAGCCCGGCGCGGAGCGCCTCGTGGGCAAGGGCGACATGCTGCTGCTCGGGCCCACCTCGAGCGTCCCGCACCGCATCCAGGGATCGTGGGTCACCGAGGAGGAGGTGCGCGCCGTGGTGAAGGCCTGGCACGACCAGGCCCCCGACGTCACCTACGTCCAGGGCGTCGACGGCGAAGGCGACCCCTCCGCCGCCGGCGGCGGGGGCGTGGGCAGCGGCGACAGCGAGGACGACGAGCTGCTCCGACAGGCCATGGAGCTCGTGGTGCGCAGCCAGCTCGGCTCCACCTCGATGCTCCAGCGCAAGCTGCGGGTCGGCTTCGCCCGAGCGGGCCGGCTCATGGACCTCCTCGAGCAGCAGGGCGTCGTCGGCCCCTCCGAGGGCTCCAAGTCGAGGGCGGTCCTCATGACCGTCGAGGAGCTCGACGGCCTGGCCTGAGGGGCCCGAGGCGCACGACAGCTAGATTCGGGGCGTGACGGCGAGGCGCTTCTGGGTGGAGACGCTGGGTTGCCCGAAGAACGAGGTGGACTCCGACAAGCTCGTCGGCACCCTGCTCGCGGACGGCCTGGTCCCTGCGCCCACCGCCGAGGACGCCGATCTGGTCGTGGTCAACACGTGCGCCTTCGTGGAGGAGGCCCGCCAGGAGTCGATCGACACGGTGCTCGCACTCGGTGATGCCCGCCGGCCGGGGGCCGAGCTGGTGGTCACGGGGTGCCTGGCCGAGCGCTACGGCGACGAGCTCGCCGGCGCGCTGCCCGAGGCGGACGCCGTCGTGGGCTTCGGCGTCCCGGTCGCCCTCACCGCCAAGCCGGGCTCGTCCACGCCGGCGGCGCCCTCGTTCGACCTGTTGAACCTCCCCCGACCCCGCTCGGCGGCGCCCTGGGCGTACGTGAAGGTCGCCGAGGGCTGCGACCGGGCCTGCGGGTTCTGCGCCATCCCGAGCTTCCGGGGCGCGCAGCGGTCCCGCACGATCGACTCGATCCTCACCGAGGTGGACGCCCTCGACGTCCGCGAGGTGGTCCTCGTCGCCCAGGACCTCGCCTCGTTCGGCCGGGACCAGGGCCACGGCGAGCGGGCCATCGTCCCCCTGGTCGAGGGGGTCGCCCAGCGGGTGGATCGGGTCCGTCTGCTGTACCTGTACCCCTCGGACCTCACCGACGGCCTGATCGACGCCATCTGCGCCACCGGGGTGCCCTACTTCGACCTCTCGCTCCAGCACGTGTCACCGCCGCTGCTGCGCCGGATGCGCCGCTGGGGCGACGGCGAGCGCTTCCTCGAGCGCATCGAGGCCATCCGCCGGCGTGAGCCCGACGCCGCCTTCCGCTCGAACTTCATCGTCGGGTACCCGGGCGAGACCGAGGAGGATCACGACGCCCTGCTGGCCTTCGTCGAGCAGGCCCGGCTCGACTGGTGCGGGTTCTTCCGGTACTCGGAGGAGGCCGGCACCTACGCCGCCGGGCTCGACGGTGCCGTCGCCCCGGACCTCGTGGCCGAGCGGCTCGGCGAGCTCACCGAGCGCCAGGACGCCATCACCGCGGCCCGCCGCCTCGACCTCGTCGGCCGCGAGGTCGAGGTGCTCGTCGACCGGCCGGGCACGGGACGCACCCACCGGGAGGCGCCCGAGATCGACGGGGTGGTGAGCGTGCCCGATCACCTCGAGGTCGGCGCCTTCCACGTGGTGACGGTGTCCGACGCGGTGGGGCCCGACCTGCTGGCCCGCGCCGAGGCCGCGGTCGGTGCCGTCCCTGGGGCGGCACCAGGAGGCGGCCGGTGACCGCGGAGCACCGCCCCGGCCTCGACCGGCCCGAGCGCCCGGAGGGCACCTTCGGCCCGTCGGCCATCGCCACGCCGGCCAACTTCGTCACCATCACCCGGCTGTTCGTCTCGCCGTTCCTCTTCGCCATGCTGGCCAGGGACGACGTCTCCTGGGAGGCCACGGTGCTCTGGGCGGTGCTGGCCCTCACCGACGGGGTCGACGGCTGGATCGCGCGTCGCCAGGGCGCCACGCGGTCCGGTGCCTTCCTCGACCCGCTGGCCGACAAGGTCCTGGTCCTCGGCGCGATGGCCGTGCTCGTGGGCAGCGGGGCCTTCGGTTGGGTGCCGTTCGCGCTGATCGCCGCACGCGAGCTCGCCATCTCCCTCTACCGCTCGTACTGGGGCCGCCGTGGCCTGGCCATCCCCGCCCGCAAGAGCGCCAAGGTCAAGACCGTCGTGCAGGAGTTGGCGGTCACCGCGGTCATCTGCCCGCCCATCGCGGAGCACCTGCCGTGGCTCGGCGAGACCCTGCTCTGGGCCGCGGTCGCGTTGACCCTGTTCAGCGGCGTCCAGTACGTCGTCGACGGTCAGCGGGCCACGACCACCATGGGCGGTGAGGCCGCCCCGTAGCCTGCGGGCGGCCCCACCGGCCTCCCCGCCCCTCGTCACCCCGGAGCGACCGTGCGCTGTGAAGTGATCGCCGTCGGCACCGAGCTGCTGCTCGGCCAGATCGTGGACACCAACTCGTCGTGGATCGGCGAGCAGCTCGCGCTGGCGGGCATCGACTCGCACTTCCAGACCAAGGTGGGCGACAACGCCCAGCGCATCGCCTCGGCCCTGCGGATCGCCCTCGAACGCAGTGACGCGGTGATCATGTGCGGCGGGCTGGGGCCCACCCAGGACGACATCACCCGCGACGTCATCGCCGACGTGCTCGGCGTACGGCTGGTCCGCCGGCCCGAGCTCGAGGAGAAGATCCGGGCCATGTTCGGGTCGCGGGGCCGCGAGATGCCCGCGAACAACCTGCGCCAAGCGGACGTCCCGGAGGGCGCGGAGGTGCTGGCCGAGATGCCGGGCACCGCCCCCGGGCTGTGCTGCCCGGTGGGCGAGTCCCAGGTGATCTACGCGGTGCCGGGCGTGCCCTACGAGATGAAGGCCATGGTCGGCGGCAGCATCCTCACCGACCTGCGGCGGCGCGCGGGCGTCTCGTCGGTCATCCGGAGCCGCACCCTGCGCACCTGGGGGCACTCGGAGTCGGGCCTCGCCGAGCTGCTCGCCGACCGCATCGCCGAGCTCGACGAGCTGGGCAACCCGACCCTGGCCTTCCTGGCCAGCGGCATCGAGGGCCTCAAGGTGCGCATCACCGCGAAGGCCGAGGACGACGCCGCGGCCGAGGCGATCCTCGACGACGAGGAGGCCCGGCTGCGGGCCATCATCGGGCACCTCGTGTTCGGGATGGACGACCAGACCATGGAGTCGGTCGTGATCGACCTGCTGCGCGAGCGGGGCCTGACCCTGGCCGTGGCCGAGTCGCTCACCGGCGGCCTGATCACCAGCCGGCTCACCGAGGTCCCCGGCTCCAGCGACGTGCTCCTTGGCGGGGTGGTGAGCTACGCCTCCGAGGTGAAGTACGACCTGCTCGACGTGCCCGAGGGCCCGGTGGTCTCGGCCGCCGCGGCGGCGGCGATGGCCGAGGGGGTGCGCGCTCGGCTGGGTGCGGACGTGGGCATCGGCGTCACCGGCGTCGCCGGCCCCGCCGAGCAGGAGGGCCAGCCCGTGGGCACCGTCTACCTCGGCGTCGCGGTGGCGGACGAGGGCGAGGCGCTGGGCACGCGCCTGCCGGGCGACCGCCAACGCATCCGGGAGTTCTCGACCATCAGCGTCCTGAACCTGCTGCGCGAGCGCCTGCTCGCGCTCCCGGCCTGACCGCCGGTACCCTCCGCGGGGACGACGCCCCCCGGGGTGCTCGCCCCCCCGCCCGATCACCGGAGCCCGCCATGCGCCCGACCCGCGCCGCCACCCTCGCCGTCTTGCTCCTGTTGGCCACCGCGCTTCTCGGCGCCTGCGGCAGCGGCGTCACCGAGGTCGCGGACGACGACTCGGGGGCGGCCCCGGTCACCGCGGCGACCGCGTCCACCCGTCCCGAGGTCACGACGACGACCGCCGAGGCCACCACCACGACGACGGAGGCCCCGACGCCGACGACCCTCGACGTGGCGGAGAGCGAGCCGACCGCACCTGGCGACCTCGGTGACGACGCCGAGCTCGACGCGCTCGCCGGGGACTGCTTCGACGGCGACGTGGCCGCCTGCGACCAGCTCTTCTTCGAGAGCCCCGCCGGCTCGGACTACGAGGCCTACGGCGACTCGTGCGGCGGCCGCAACGAGCCCGCCGGGCTCTGCGTCAGCATCTACGGCGACGGCTGAACCGCCGGTGCGGGCACGGCGCGGCGGCTGTGCCAAGGTCCGACGGACAGGCACTAGCCTGCGGCCCATCGTCGTCAAGGAGCTCCCCATGACCCGTCGTCTGCTCGTCGTGATCGCCGCTGCGCTGGTCCTCGTCCTCGCCGCGTGCGGTGAGGGCGTCGAGGAGGTCGGTGGCGGCGACGTCACGGTGGCGACGACCGACGACACCAAGCCCGACACCACGGACACCACCCTCGACGACGGCGGTGACACCGGCGACGTCGACGCCGAGATCCCGCCGGGTCAGGACCCGCGCAACATCCTCGGCACCGAGGGCCCGGAGGAGGACGCCGCCGCGGAGGCCTGCTTCGACGGCGACCTGGCCGCGTGCGACGAGCTCTTCCGCATCACCGAGGTCGGCGGGGCGCTCGAGTCCTACGCCCAGACCTGCGGCGGGCGGATCGACGAGGTCGACGGCGCGCCCGAGTGCGAGAGCCGGTTCCCCGGCGAGGCGCAGCCGCCAGGCGACCTCACCGACGACCCCGAGCTGGCCGACTCGAGCCAGGCCGAGATCGCCGAGTTCGAGGACCTCGCCGACGCGTGCTTCGAGGGCGACATGGAGGCGTGTGACGACCTGTTCCTCCAGACGCCGATCGACTCCGAGTTCGAGGACTACGGGCGCTCGTGCGGCGGTCGCTTCGCCGAGGGCATCGGCGGCACCTGCGTGGACCGCCTGGGCGACGCCGCCGCCTGAGCTCGCCCGCCCTCGTGGCCCGACGTTCCGGGGCGCATCGCCGCCGGTGGATGCAGGTGCCGGTCGCGGCGCGCCCGGTGGCGGTCGCCCTCGCCGCCGTGGCGTGCCTCTCGGCCTGCGGGAGCGGTGTGCAGGAACGCGCCGTGACCGCCACCACGACGCCGGTGGGCGCCGACACGGTGCTCGTCCCGCAGACCGCGCCACCCCCCGAGGTGCCGGAGGGCGAGGACCCGTCCGCGCTGCTCGGCGAGGCCCCCGAGCTCGACGCCCTGGCGGAGGCGTGCTTCGAGGGTGATCTCTTCGCCTGCGACACGCTGTTCCTGCGGACCGAGGTGGGCAGCGACCTCGAGGCCTACGCGCAGACGTGCGGCGGGCGCATCGAACGCCAGTCCGGCGCACCCGGCTGCGCCGCCCGCTTCGACACCCCCGAGCCGGACGCCGAGGCCCCCGGCGAGCTCGGTGACGATGCCGAGCTCGACGCGCTGGCCGCCGACTGCTTCGGCGGCGACATCGGGGCGTGCGACGACCTGTACCTGCGCTCGCCCGTGGACTCGCCCTACGAGACCTACGGGGCGACCTGCGGCGGGCGCCTGGCCCTGCCGAGCGACGGCGGCTGCGAGAGCCAGTTCGGCGCGTAGCGGCGGGGCAGGTGCCGTCGCCGCCGCCGGCGCCCGGCCGGCGGCCCTCGATCGCCCTGCGCCGCGCCGCAGGTCCGCTGACGGGTCCCGAGGCCGCGACCCTCGTGGCGCGACCGGCCCGCGGTCAGGCGCCGCTTCCCGTGCCCTCGTCGCCCTGGTCGGCGGTGGGGTCGAGGCGCAGCGAGGCCGAGTTCATGCAGAACCGCGTGCCAGTGGGCGCCGGCCCGTCGGGGAAGACGTGGCCGAGGTGGGCGCCGCAGTTGGCGCACATCGCCTCGATGCGGACCATGCCGAACGAGCGGTCCTCCTCGGTGACCACCGCGGCGGGGTCGAGGGCGGCGAAGAAGCTGGGCCAGCCGGTACCGGAGTCGTACTTCGTGTCGGACGAGAAGAGCGCGGCGTCGCAGCAGACGCAGCGGTAGGTGCCCTCGTCGTGGCAGTCCCAGTACGCGCCGGTGAAGGCGCGCTCGGTGCCCTTCTCGCGGGTCACGTGGTACTGCTCGGGCGTCAGGCGGGCGCGGTACTCCTCGTCGGTGGCGGGGGGTCGGGCGTCCATGGGGCCTCCTCGGGGTCGGGCGGTGATCGGGGCGGCGGTGGGCGGTCGTCGGGGGAATTCTCGCGTTCGGTGCTTGATCGAACGGACGTTCGTAACTACAATGCTGTCATTCCGAAGGGCCAGCACCACCACCGTCGCACCCCTGCAACGCCGACGCCCGGCCGGGCGTTCCCACCGCCACCACGACGGCTCGGGGATTCTTGTCAGACCCCTTCCGTACGGTGACCACATCCCAGCGCTGCGGGCCCCGCAGCCTCCGAACCACCCGACCGGCACCCCGCCGCTGAGCACGAGAGGAACCCCCCGTGGAGCGAGACAAGGCACTCGAGATGGCCCTGGGCCAGATCACCAAGGCGCACGGCGAGGGCGCCATCATGAAGATGGGCGAGAAGGGCACGATGGCCATCGAGGCCATCCCCACGGGCGCCATGTCGCTCGACATCGCCCTCGGTGTCGGCGGCCTGCCCCGTGGCCGGGTCACCGAGATCTACGGTCCCGAGTCCTCGGGCAAGTCCACCCTCGCGATGCACGTGGTCGCCGAGGCCCAGCGCAACGGCGGCATCTGCGCCTACATCGACGCCGAGCACGCCATGGACCCGGTCTACGCCGCCGCCATCGGCGTCGACATCGACGAGCTGCTCATCTCCCAGCCCGACACCGGGGAGCAGGCCCTCGAGATCGCCGACACCCTGATCCGCTCCGGGGCGCTCGACGTGGTGGTCATCGACTCGGTGGCCGCCCTCACCCCCCGGGCCGAGATCGAGGGCGAGATGGGCGACTCCCACGTCGGCCTCCAGGCCCGCCTCATGTCGCAGGCGCTGCGCAAGCTCACCGCCAACCTCAACAAGTCCGACACCATCTGCATCTTCATCAACCAGCTGCGGGAGAAGATCGGCGTCATGTTCGGCAGCCCCGAGACCACACCGGGCGGTCGGGCCCTGAAGTTCTACTCCTCGGTGCGCCTCGACATCCGCCGCATCGAGGCCATCAAGGACGGCGTCGAGGTGGTGGGCAACCGCACCCGGGTCAAGGTCGTCAAGAACAAGGTCAGCCCGCCGTTCAAGCAGGCCGAGTTCGACATCATGTACGGCAAGGGCATCAGCCGGGAGGGCTCGCTGCTCGACCTCGGCGTCGAGCTCGGCCTCGTGAAGAAGTCGGGCGCCTGGTACACCTACGAAGGCGAGCAGCTCGGTCAGGGCCGAGAGAACGCCAAGGAGTTCCTCCGGGAGACCCCCGAGATCATGGTCGAGCTCTCCGAGCGCATCCGCCAGGCCGTGGGCATCGGCGACACCACCGAGCCGTCGGCGGGGTCGTCCGCCGGCGAGGGCGACGACGCCTTCACCGCCGCCGACGACGAGCCCATCACCCTCGACGACTAGTTGGGGCTGCCCCCGTGGGGCTGCGGGTCCTGTCCCCGGATTCCGTGCGGGTGGGGCTGCCCCCGTGGGGCTGCGGGTCCTGTCCCCGGATTCCGTTTCGGGCCATGCTCGCTCGTCCCTCGCTGCGCGTGGCCCGAAGCCGTTCCGGGGCCACCCGCATCCCCACTACCCCGGTGAGCTGAGGGGGAGCGCTCGGCGGGTCACGTCGGTCGGTCCCTTTCACGAATCGCCCCGGTCGTTCCTCATCTTCTCCAGGTCTGCGGTCATCCGGACCCGCTGCGGCGGGCCTCCTACGCCGGATGGCCGTGGTTACTCCACCCGCCACGGTGGACCGCCGGCCGTCGCTCGTCCCCCCGAGCGGCGGCCGGTCCCGTGGGGGGCGGGGGGTGACCCCCGTGGGGCTGCGGGTCCTGCCGCCGGATTCCGTGCCTTGGGGGCTGCCCCCGTGGGGCTGCGGGTCCTGTCCCCGGATTCCGTTTCCGGCCATGCTCGTCCCTGCGCGTGGCCGGAAGCCGTTCCGGGGCCACCCGCATCCCCACTACCCCGGTGAGCTGAAGGGGAGCGGGGCGCTGCTCACATCGGTCGGTCCCCGTCGAGCGTCGCCCTGGTACGGCGTTCTCGAGGCAATAGCCCCCGGGAACCCGGTGGCTATTGCCTCGAGTTCGTGCGGTAAGGGACGGGGGCGGGCCCGGGTGAGGCCAGCTCGTGGCCACGCGGGGTGGGGATCGGGTGGGGCTGGGTGGTCGTTGGTGGACCTGGCTGCCACAGGTGGCAGGCATGTCCTCCAGAGGGTCGCCGCACCGCGGGCATCGGAGCCTTGTGGTCACGCTCGGTGGGGATCGGCCGTGTCACCGGTCGCGGCGGCGAGGCGGGGCCGTTCGCCGCGGTGTGGGGGCAGACTGGCGGGGTGGGTCGGGTTCTCGGGATGCTTCTGCTGGTGGTGGCCCTCGCCGCGTGCGGGTCGGGGGTGCAGCCGAAGCCCGAGGTCGCCGGTGACGGGCGGGGGGCGGTGTTCGACTCGGCGGGGTTCTGCGACGCCCTGGCCCGGATCGCCGCCGCGGACCGACGGGCCGGCCAGGACGCCGACGGGCTCCAGGGGTGGGCCGAGGTGCAGCCGCTGATCGTCGAGTCCTCGAACGAGTCGGCCGACCTCTACGAGGAGGCCCACGCGGTGGCACCCCCCGAGGTCGAGGCCCAGCTAGCGCTCGTGGCCCGGGTGACCCGCGACCTCGCCGACGTCGCCGCGGCCGCCGAGAGCCGGCGGGAGTTCCAGCAGCAGGGCGAACAGGTCGACAGCTTCGCCGACGCCCAGCAAGCTGTCGTCCTCCTCAACGGCTACGCCCAGCGCACCTGCGGCTTCACCCTGGTCGACAACTGAACCAGCGCGATCACCGTGGCTGTCGGGTGGATCAGGCTGCTCATCGCAGTTCGAGCACTCGAGAACGAATCTGCCAGTGAAGTCTCCGCCTCAGCGAGAACGAGCCAGTTCGAGTCTCCGCAGGTGGCCTCAGGCGGGCCTGAATCTGCCGACCAGTCTGATACGCACGCGGACGTCTGCCATCAGGACGCTCGGGTGCTTCGTGAAGGGGCCGCTCAGGTCGGTCGCCGTGACTCCGATGATGCGAATGCGGCGGCGAGGTCGGAGCTGATGCCCTCCAGATGTGCGCCTGCACCGAGGTCGAGCTCCCCTTGGAGCGACCACGCGGGAGGCCACGGTTGGCCAAGGGTGATGAGGCAGGTGATGGTGCCGACTCCATCGTGGCGGGCGGTGATCGTCAGCTGACCTTCGAGCGACCGGAAATTGCGTTCCCCTTCGAATCCCTGCCACGCGGCGGCGAGCTCGGCAAAGAAGATGGGAAGCTGCGGGCTGCCGTAGTCGTAGACACCGACGGCACCTTCGGCGCCCTCGAGGCTGAGGCCTGCCGTGTATCTCCAACCACCATCGGCGTCAGCGGTGATCTGCGAGATCCGCAAGGTCCGTCCGTTGGAGGCCACGATCGCCACGTCGCTCACGCGGTCATCCTCGCGCTTCGTTCCGCGTTGACGGATGGGTTTCGCCTGAAACGGCGCCCGTAGGATGAAGCGGCCATGAACGACCTGGAGCCGCCGGCGCGGACCTACGCCATCCGCACCTTCGGGTGCCAGATGAACGAGCACG
>CAZYPY010000088.1:0-13017 GCA_964649545.1 uncultured Microthrixaceae bacterium
GCATGGCGTCGACGAGCCGCTGGCGCACGGCCGCCTCCTCCGCGGGGACGTGCCAACGGTCGTCGGCGCCGACCCACCAGTCGAGGCGCCAGGCATCGTCGACCGCGACGAGCGAACCGGCGCCCTCGACGTGGGCGAGCGGGCCGGCGTTGGTCGTGCCGATCAGGATGCCGGCGGGCTCGGTCAACGGTGGAGCTCGTGCTTGACCTGGTGCTTGAGCAGGCCCCGGTAGGCCTCGATCGGCGAGGCGCCCTGGTTGCACACCAGGTCCATCTGCTCGGCGATAGGCATGTAGACGCCGTGCTCGCGGGCCAGCTCCATGACCACCTTGGTGGTCTTCACGCCCTCGGCGACCATGTGCATCTCCTCGATGATCTCGTCGAGGGAGCGACCCTTGCCGAGCTGCTCGCCGACGTGGCGGTTGCGGCTCTGTGGGCTGATGCAGGTGGCCACGAGGTCGCCCATGCCGGCGAGCCCGGCGAAGGTCTCGGCCCGGCCCCCCATGGCCACGCCGAGGCGGGTCAACTCGGCCAGACCCCGGGTGATGACCGCGGCGCGGGTGTTGTCGCCCGTGCCGAGTCCGTCGGCCATGCCGGCGGCCAGCGCCATGACGTTCTTGAGGGCGCCCGCGAGCTCGCTGCCGACGACGTCGTCGTTCACGTACACGCGGAAGAGGTTGGACGAGAAGACCCGCTGGAGCTCCTCGCTGATGCCGGGGTCGGACATGGCGATGACCGCGGCGGCGGCGTCGCCGGCGAGGATCTCCTTGGCCAGGTTGGGGCCGGTGAGCACGCCGTAGGGATGACCGGGCAGCACCTCGTCGATGAGTTGGGTCATGCGGAGGCGGGACCCCTGCTCGAGACCCTTCGAGAGGCTGACCACCGGCACCCAGGCCCGCAGGTGGGGCTTGACCTCTTGGAGGGTCGTGCGGAACCCGTGCGACGGCACGCCCATCACCAGCACGTCGGCGCCCCGCACCGCCTCGGCGAGGTCGGACGTGGCGGTGAGGTCGGGATGGAGCTGGTAGCCGGAGAGGTACCGGCTGTTCTGGTGGGACTCGTTGATCTCGTCCGCCACAGCGGCGTCCCGGGCCCAGACGACGGTGGGGACGTTGTGCGCGGCGAGGTGGGCCACGGTCGTGCCCCACGAGCCGGCGCCCAGCACGGCGACGCAGATGTTCACGATGCGTTCTCCCTCTCCGGGCGGCCCCGGACGCGCCAAACCGTAGACTGCCGCGCTCATGGCCGCGGTCGTCCTGGTGCCGGTGAAGTCGTTCGGCGAGGCCAAGCTGCGCCTCGCCCCGGCGCTCCCGGCGACCGAGCGCGCCGACCTCGCCCGGGCCATGGCCGCGAAGGTGCTCGCCGCGGCGGCGCCACTCGACGCCTGGGTCGTCTGTGACGACGACGAGGTGGCCGCGTGGGCCCGTGCGCACGGGGCCTCGGTCCTCCTGCGCCCGGGCCGGGGGCTCAACGGCGCCGTCGCCGACGGGGTCGAGCACCTGGCCGGCGAGGGGTTCGCCCAGGTGATCGTGGCCCATGCGGACCTCCCGCTCGCCACCACCCTCGGCTGGCTGGCCGACTTCGACGGCGTCACCCTCGTCCCCGACCGCCACGACGACGGCACCAACGTGGCCTGCGTCCCGTCCTCGGCCGGGTTCACGTGGGCCTACGGCGCCGGCTCCTTCGCCCGTCACCGCGCCGAGGCCGAGCGCCTCGGCCTGGCCCTGCGCATCGAGCGCGACGTGCCTCTCGGCTGGGACGTCGACGTGCCCGCCGACCTCTCGGTGCTGTCCCGGTGACCCTCTGGGACGGGGAGGGCCCGTCGACTGCGGGCCCACCTCCGGTGCGGACGAGAGTGACGGCGAGCGTCAGCCGCGACCTGGCCACGCCGGCGCGGGCCCTGGCCATCGCCGCGCACCCCGACGACGTCGAGTTCCAGTGCGGGGCCACCCTCGCCAAGTGGGCGGCGGCGGGCTGCGAGGTCAGCCATCTGATCTGCACCGACGGGTCCAAGGGCACCTGGGACGTGGGGGCCGACCTGGCCGCCCTCGTGGTCACCCGCCAGGCCGAGCAGCACGCCGCCGCGAAGGCCCTCGGCGCCACCGGGCAGGTCGTGTTCCTCGGCTGGCCCGACGGCGAGCTCGACACGGGCCTGCGCCAGCGCTGGGAGGTCGCCTACTGGATCCGGCGGCTGCGCCCCGACGTCGTGCTCGGCCACGACCCGTGGAAGCGCTACCGGCTCCACCCCGACCACCGCGCCGCCGGCCTCCTCGCCTGCGACGGCGTGGTCGCCGCCCGGGACCCGCACTTCTTCCCGGAGCAGGCCATCCCCCACCACCGGCCCACCGCCCTCCTGCTCTTCGAGGCCGACGAGCCCGACCACGCGGAGACGGTCGCGGTCGAGCACGCCGTGGCCAAGGTGAACGCCCTGCTCGCGCACGAGAGCCAGTTCGAGACCACCATGCGCATCGACCTCGACGGCGACACCGCCTCCGCCGAGCGCGCCGCCTTCCACGACCGCATCCTGGGCGAGCTGGCCGAGACCGGCGCCGCCCACGGCGTCGAGCGCGCCGAGGCCTTCAAGCTCATCGACGACCTCTGACTGTCCCTCACCTCGTCCCGTTCTGGCACCGGATCTCGGTGCCAGGACACCGAAATCCGGTGCCAGTTCTCCGGGTCGGGTGACGTGACGTCATGAGCGGGGCCCGTCAGGCGTCGCGGCGGGCGGCCATGCGGGCCTGGATCTCCTCGAAGTCGACGCGGACGAACAGGGCCTCGGCCTCGGCGGTGAGCAGGGCGCCGCCCTCGGCGTGGCAGGTGGCCTTGGCCACGATGCGCTTGCCGTCGTCGGACTCGATCCACGCCGCGAAGCGCAGCTCCTCCTCCACGGGCGTGATGTGGCGGTACCGCACGATGAGGCGCCCGGTGACGCCGGGGTCACGGACGTAGCCCTGGGCCGATCCGAGGATGTCGTCGAAGAGGCCGGCGACGAACCCGCCGTGCACGCCGTGGGGCGGGCCCTCGTAGGCCAGGTTCAAGGTGACGTGGCCCACCTTCACCTTGGTGCCGTCGGCGCGCACCTCGTCGGTGATGACCAGCGGCGGCGCCACGGGGTTCTCGGTGCCCCGGAAGGCCCCGTGGGCGAGGAAGGGGCTCACCGGGTCGTCGATGGACGTCTGGATGCCGGTGCCGTCGATCAGGCCGTCGTACCACCGCGGCCGGCGGGGACCGTCGAGCAGGAGGCGCAGCTCCCGGGCCAGGGCGAGTGCCTGCTCCTCCTGGCCGGCGGGCACGGTGTTGGCGGCCAGCTCGCCGATAATGCTCCGGATCTCGTCGGCCAGCTCGCGCACGGAACCCGTTCTACTCCACGTCGAGGTCCGCGCCCGCCGAGCGCGAACTGGCTCCCGATTCGGTCGCCATGGCGACCGAATCGGGAGCCAGAACCTGCGGGTCGGCCCCTGTCGCCGGGCGACGGCCGACCGGGTGGCCACGTGGCGGAGCGGAGCGGGCGGAGCCGCGACGAGGACGTACCGGATGCCGGAGGCGCTCCGAGGGACGAGGAGCCAGTGTCAGGCGAGGGAGACGGTGTCGGTGTCGCGGCCGGAGCGCAGGAGGGTGCCGGGGCGGGCGGGGGTGAAGGTGGCGCCGGGGGCGACGATCTCGGTGCCGTTGACGAGCACGTGCTCGACGCCCTCGGGCTCGGAGTAGAGGCGGGCGGCGCCGCCGGGCAGGTCGGCCCGCATGCCCACGGCCCCGGGGGCGATGCGCTCTGGGTCGAAGACCACCACGTCGGCGGCCCAGCCCTCGGCGAGGCGCCCGCGCCCCTTCAGCCCGTAGAGGCGGGCAGGCACGTCGGTGAGCAGGTGGACCGCCTCCTCGAGACCCATGAGGCCCCGGTCCCGCACCGAGTCGCCGAGGAACGCGGTCGTGTAATTGAAGGTGGCGATGAAGTCGAGGTGGGCGCCGGCGTCGGACGCCCCGAGGATCACCCGGGAGTCGCGCCAGGTCTGCGCGCGGAGCGCCCAGCTGTCCTCGTCGTCGCCGCTCTGGGGCGGGAGGATCACGGTGCGCAGGTCGTCCTCGACGACGATGTCGAGCAGCGCGTCGAACGGCTCCTTGCCCTGCTCGGCGGCGATGTCGCCGACGAGGCGCCCCTCGTGGCGCTTGGTCTCGGGGGTGAACGCCTCCTCGATGGTCATGCGGTGCCACTGGGCGATGCGGGCGAACGGGCCGGCGTCCGGGCCCTCGACCCCCTCGCGCAGGCGCCGGCGCTGGTCGGGGTCGCCGAGCGCGGCGAGCTTCTCCCCCGCCGGCAGCGTCATCACCTTGGCCCACCCGGGGAACGTGTCGAGCAGGAACCCGGTCAGGAAGCAGAGGCGGATGCGCATGAGGTCGGGCACGGTCAGGGCGAGCACCTTGGCGCCGCGCGCAGCGGCCACGTCGCTGGCGGCGAGGCGCTGCGCCACGTCGTCGGCCGAGCGGGCGTTGGCCGCCACCAGCACGTTCCAGTTCAGCGGACGATCGGCGGCCAACGACATGTCGGCCATGAGCTCGGCGTGCTCGTCGCTGAACGGGCCCACCGTCGGGATGAACTCGAGGCTCGTGCCCGGGTGGTCGCGCACGACGCGGCAGAGGCGGACGAGCTCGTCGCGGGTGGCGTGGCGGGACGGCACCGGGTCGCCCGAGCCGTCGCTGTGGGTCGTGGCCCACGACGACGAGAACCCGAGGCCGCCGGCGGCGAGCCCGTCGGCCAGCAGCGCGGCCATGGCGTCGACCTGGTCGTCGGTCGCGGCCGCGCCCACCGCGGCCTCGCCCATCACCGCCCTGCGCAGCGCCGAGTGCCCGACGAGGAAGCCGGCGTTCACCGCCAGCGTGCCGTCGAGCCGGTCGAGGTACTCGCCGGTGCTGCGCCAGTCCCACGGCACGCCCTCGGCCAGCGACTCGAGGGGCATGCCCTCCACCCGGGCCAGCATGCGCATCAGGTACTCGCCGTCGGCGGCGTCGCCGGTGAGCGGGGCGATGCTGAACCCGCAATTGCCGGCCACGACGGTGGTGATGCCGTGCAGCGGCGACGGGCTCAGGGTCGGGTCCCAGAAGGCCTGGGCGTCGTAGTGGGTGTGCAGGTCGACGAAGCCCGGGGCGACGATGCAGCCGCCGGCGTCGATCTCGCGGTCGGCGCCCTCGCCGTCGAGCCCACCCGGCTCGGTGATCGCGGCGACGTGCCCGTCTCGGATGCCCACGTCGGCGGGCCGGCGCGCGGCGCCCGTGCCGTCGACGACCTCGCCCCCACAGATGACCACGTCGAGCACGATGACCCCCTCGGTGCGGGCCGCCGGTCGGCCACGCCTCCTGTGGGTTGACGTTACCGTTGGGCCCGATGGGGGTCACCGCCGCACCGGGCCAGGACGCGGTCACCGGCGCGCCCGACCCCGAGACCGGCCTGCTCCCCGACCCCGAGCCGGGCCCGATCCACTACACGCTCATCTCGGTGGACGACCACCTCGTCGAGCCCGCCGACCTGTTCGCGGGCCGCCTGCCCGCCAAGTTCGCCGACCGCGCCCCGCACGTCCGGGAGACCTCCAAGGGCCACCAGGTCTGGGAGTTCGAGGGCAAGGTCTTCCCCCAGCTCGGGCTGAACGCCGTCGTCGGCCGGGACCGCAACGAGTCGGCCATCGAGCCCCGCCGCTTCGAGCACATGCGCCCCGGCTGCTACCGCATCGACGACCGGGTGCGCGACCAGGACCTCGCCGGCATCTGGGCCTCGCTCAACTTCCCATCGCAGATCACCGGCTTCTGCGGCACCGTCTACGCCCGGGCGGAGGACCCCGAGCTCGGCCTCGCCGTCACCCGGGCGTGGAACGACTGGCTCCACGACGCCTGGTGGCAGCCCCACCCCGAGCGCAGCATCCCCCTCGGCATCACCTGGCTGGCCGACCCCGAGCTCGGCGCGGACGAGGTGCGCCGCAACGCCGAGCGCGGCTTCCGCGCCGTGACCCTCCCCGAGAACCCGCACAAGCTCGACCTGCCGTCGGTGCACTCCGGGTGGTGGGACCCCGTCCTCGCCGCCTGCGTCGAGACCGACACCGTCGTGTGCCTGCACGTGGGCTCGTCCGGGATGATGCCCATGCCGATGGACGCCCCCATGATCGAGCTCGGCGCCACCCTCTTCGGTGCCCTGTCGCTCGACGCCTGCGCCAACTGGCTGTGGTCGGGCGTGCCGGTGCGCTTCCCCGGGCTGAAGATCGCCATGTCCGAGGGCGGCGTGGGCTGGATCCCGATGCTCGTCGACCGCCTCGACTACATCGTCGGGCACTCGGGCCACGGCCGCAAGGCGTGGCAGGCCCTCGGCACCGACCTGTCGCCGAGCGAGGTCATCCGGCGGAACTTCTGGTTCTGCACCATCGACGACCCCACCTCGCTCGCCGCTGCACAGCGGGCGGTCGGCACCGACCGCCTCATGATCGAGGTCGACTACCCCCACGCCGACTCGACGTGGCCCGCCACCCAGGCCTTCCTCCACGACCGCCTGGCCGGCCTGCCCGATGCCGACGTGGCCCGCCTCGCCTACGCCAACGCCGCCGAGCTGTTCCGTTGGCCGCTGCCGCCCGAGCCGCAGCCGCCGCTCCCCTCCCCCGCCTGACCCCCACCCCAGGAGACCCTGCCGTGCGCCGCCCCGACCTCGAGCACCTCACGGTGCCCTCGCTGCCCTCCCTCGAGTCGCTGCACGCGCAGCTCGACCACCTGCCCGAGCTGCGCGACCTGCCGGCGAGCCTCCCCGCGCTGCCGGCCCTGCCGCCCCGCTCGTCGCTGCCGGCGGTCCCAAAGGCGCCCAAGGTGCCCGACTGGGTGCCCATCACCCCCTTCCAGGCCAAGGTCACCCTGATGTCGATCCGCGCCGCGATCGGCGTGCTCGGCTGGCTCTTCCCCAACCTCAGCGGGCGCCTCTTCGGCATCGACCCCGCCCGGAACCCCGCCGCGCCCTACCTCGGCCGGCTCTTCGCCGCCCGTGAGCTCGCCCTGGTGGCACCGCTGCTCCTCGAGGACGAGGACGAGGACGTGCAGCGCCGCTCGCTCCAGGTCGGCATGGCCGTCGACGCCGCCGACGCCGCCGCCTCGGTCGCCGCCGGCGTGACCGGCACCCTCCCCAAGCGGGCCGCGGTGATGACCGGCGTCACCGCCGTCGCCGCGCTGCTCCTCGGCTGGATCGCCACCTCCGACGACTGAGCGGAGCCGGCGCCGGCCGTTGCCGCGGACGGCGGCCCGCTCCCCGTCCCTGGGGCACCAGAACCGCCTGCGGCGACCCCGTTAGGGTGCACCTCGCATGGCCACCTCCGCCCCCGGCCCCCCCGACGACCGCTTCCGCCCCACGTTGGCGGGCCGACGGGTCCGCCTCCGGGCGGTGAACTCGAGTGACTACGAGCTCCTCCGGCGCGTCGAGCTCGCCCCTCACCTGCTCCAACGCTGGCGCAACCGCGGGGCCACGCCGGCCATGACCGACTGGATGCGCACGGTCGAGCAGACCACGCTGGCCCAGTTCCTGGTGGTCGACGATCGGGACGGGACCGAGAAGTGGGTGGGCCTCGTGTCGGTGTACAACCCCGACTTCCAGCACGACCTGGCGTATCTGGCAGCCACCAAGCTGAGCGACACCGACGCCTCCACCAAGATGATCGAGGGCACGGTGCTCTTCTTGCACCACGTCTTTCGCACCTGGCCCTTCCGCAAGCTCTACCTCGAGACCCCCCAGTACAACCTCGACCAGTTCGCCAGCGGGTCCGGTCGCCTGCTGGAAGAGGAGGCGCGCCTTCGGGACCACTGGTACTACGACGGGCAGTACTGGGACCACGTCGTGCTGTCGATCTGGCGCTCGACGTGGGACGAGCGCAGTGGTCCGCTCCTTCGCTCGGCGCTCGGCGGGAGCTGATCGGTGCGCATCCTCGGCTACGACGAGTTCGCGGAGCGCTTCGCCATCGAGTTCGACGTCGCCGAGGAGCGCCGGCCACTCCCACCGACGACGCGCCTCGTCGCCGACCTGGGTTTCGACTCACTCGACCTGTTCCGCGTGAGCATCCTGTTGGACGTGCTCGCCGAGGTGCTCGTCCCCGAGGACCTCGACGCCCTCGACGACTTCACGTTGGGTGACGTGCACTACTACTACCAGGTCCAGATCGAGCAGAAGCCCGACTGATGGCCGTGGGCCGAACGCGGTCGTGACCGGCGGCCGCTCCCGCACCAGCCTGGTGTTGGGTGACGTTCTGGCGGCCGCGCCAGATGACTGGTCGATCGCGGCACCACCGGGCTCCGAGCCACGGCGTTGGCTGGAGCGGCTGCTCACCAGCCTCCGGTCCGAGGCCCGGCTCTCGGCCTACGGCCAGTACCTCGCCCGCACCGACCTGCTCCGCGGCGCGCGGGCGATCAGCGAGTTGCACCGAGCGGCAGCCGGCCCTCCCGTCGACGCGCGCCGTCCCGTGGTCGTCATCGCGGGCCTGCCCCGCACCGCCACGACGCTGCTGCACACGGTCGCCGCGACGCAGGGCGGAGCATGGGTGCCGACGACATGGGAGTACGACCGACCCGCGCTGATCGGCACCGACGACGACAAGGCCCGCCGGGACGCCGAGGGCGAGTCCGCGCAGCGTCTGGACGGCTTCGCACGCATCGCCCCGGGTTTCGGCGCCGTGCACCCCATGGCGGCCACCGCCCCTGAGGAATGCGACGTGCTGTTCGCCCACTGCTTCGAGTCGTTCCGGATCCTGATCCAGTACGAGGTCCCTGCCTACCGGTCGGCGTGGCTGGCTTCGGATCACGAGCAGTGTTATGCGCTGCTCGCCGCGGCGCTCCGGCGAGTCGAGGCCCAGCCGGCGGACGGTGCCACCGCCCCCGTCCCGGTGCTGAAAGCGCCCGGGCACCTCCACCGCTACGACACACTCCGGCAACACCTACCCGCAGCGGTCGTCGTCCAGGTCCATCGGCCGGTCGCCGCGGTGCTCCCGTCCTGGGTCGACCTCGTCCACCGCTCGCGCTCGGCCTTCTCCAAGCAGGTTGCCCCACGAGAGCGGCTGTTGGCGGAATGGCTCGGCGTCTTCTCCGCCATGGTGGACCACGGCCTCGCCGTCCGCGCCGACTCGCCCGCCGGCTGGATCGGGCTCCACTACGACGAGGTGGTCGCCGATCCTGTCAAGGCGTGGCGTCACGTGGCCGACACCCTGGACCTCGCGGGACGACACCGCTTCGGACCAGGTGGCGGCGAGACCGACAGGCCGATGCCGCGCCCCGCGCCGCAACGCTCATACGACCCATCCCTGCCCCGGGCGCTCACGGCGGCCGTCGACGACCTCGACGAGCGATACCGCGGCCTCGTCTTCGGCTAGCGTGTCGCCACGGGCGAGTGGCGGTCGGGGACCTCAGCGCGGGTGTCGCTCACGACAGACGGGAAGGGCCGCAACGTGTCACGTTCCTTCGACGAGAGCAACACCGGTGTCCCGCTGCATCGGGCGGTCAGCGCCGTCGCGGCGGGGGCACTGGTGATGACCCCGAGCGCCGCGGTCGCGCTGCCTCGAAACCCGGCACCCGTCTCGACCACCCAGGTGGACACCCCACCGGCGACCCCGCCGGTCGCTCCCGCTCCCTCGTCGACGACTCCCACCACCTGGCAGCCGAGCGACGCCCTGGAGACGACCACGCCGTCACCGGCGGCCATCGCCAGCGGGCTCGACCCCGTGGCCGCCACCAACTCGAAGACACCGATCATCAACAGCCCGGTCGACGGCAGCACCGTGGTGCTCGGCTCCGAGGTCCTGGCGGACTACTCCTGCCCGGGGATACCCCCAGAACTCGTCCCGTTCGCCACCTGCGCCGGCACCGTGCCGGTGGGCGCCCCCATCGACACCAGCACCCTGGGGGTCAAGACGTTCACGGTCACCTCGCAGCTGCCCATCAGCGGCGATCAGGGCACCAACACCGTCAGCTACACGGTCGGCGAGGCCCCCGCGCCGCCCAGCGTGACCGGGACGATCACCGACTCCCTGTCGGGGACCCCGGTGCCCGAGATGTTCGTGACCGCGCTGCGCACCTCCGACTTCTCCGTGGCCGGCGGTGCCGTCACCAACGGCTCCGGCGTGTACGCGCTGGGGCTCCCCCCTGGCGACTACTTCCTCTACCTCATCGACATCTCGGGTGACCTGCAGTCGGGCTTCTTCGGCGCGCCCACCATCGTCACCGCCGTCGAGGGCGACACGGTCGAGGCCAACCCGGTGGTCCCCCACACCCGAGGGTCGATCGCCGGCAGCATCGTCGAGGCGGGATCATCCGATCCGATCGGTGCCGGATGGGCGATCGCGATGAACGCGTTCAACGGCCAGCTCGAGCTCGGCGTCGTCGCCGACGGCGCCGGCGAGTTCACCATCCCCGGGCTGAGCGTCGGACCACATCGCCTCGTCGCCGTCGACCCGAGCGGCGCGCACAACCTGCAGTTCCACGGCGGCACCCTCGACTTCGGCAGCTCGTCGACGGTGGCGGTGACGCCCGGCGCCACGACGACGGTGTCGGCACCCCTGCCGACCCGCGTCCCGAACGGGGGCGGACAGGTCGTCGCCGGCACGGTCACCGACGACGTGTCGGGCAGCCCGATCGCCGGCGCGTTCGTCATCGCCCTCGACGCCGCCGACTACGGCTTCGCCGCGGCGACGCTCGCCGACGGCGGCGGGGCGTACAGCCTGGATCTGGCTGCAGGTGACTACTACCTGTTGTTCGTGGACCCTGCCGGCACCCACGACCCGGAATGGCACGATGACGTGCCCAACACCGCCCTCGAGGCCGCCACGCCGGTCACGGCGCCGGCGACGGCCGACGCCGCGCTCGGCGCGAACACGGGAGCCGTGGCCGGGTCCGTCACCGACGATCCTGCTGGCACGCCCATTCCCGGCGCCTGGATCGTCCTCATCGGCCCGACCGGAGCGATCGCCGGCGGCGCGGTCACCAACATCGACGGGGAGTACGTCATCGACGGCCTCGCGCCCGGCGCGTACCGTGCCGCGATCGTCGACCGCACCGCCGCCCACACCCACGAGTACTTCGACGGGAGCCCCGACTTCATCGGCGCCTCACCGATCGCGGTCGCCGCCGGCACGACGACCACGGTCGACGCCGACCTCGCGGCACCGTAGGGCGACCACGTTCCGCGCTCGGGCCGCGGGTCACGGCGCGCGGCGCGACCGCATGGTCAGCGCTTGGCGGTGATGTCGATGGGGCGGGTGACCTCGGCGAAGAAGTCGTTGCCCTTGTCGTCGACCACGATGAACGCGGGGAAGTCCTCGACGTCGATCTTCCAGACCGCCTCCATGCCGAGCTCGGGGTACTCGAGCACCTCGACGTGGCGGATGCAGTCCTTGGCCAGGCGGGCGGCCGGGCCGCCGATCGAGCCCAGGTAGAAGCCGCCGTGGCGCTTGCAGGCGTCGGTGACCTGCTGACTGCGGTTGCCCTTGGCCAGCATCACGAAACTGCCGCCGGCGGCCTGGAACTTCTCGACGTAGGAGTCCATGCGCCCCGCCGTCGTGGGGCCGAACGAGCCGGAGGCGTAGCCCACGGGCGTCTTGGCCGGGCCGGCGTAGTAGACGCAGTGGTCGCGCAGGTAGTCGGGCATGGCCTCGCCGGCGTCGAGGCGCTCGGCGATCTTGGCGTGGGCGATGTCGCGGGCGACGACCATCGGGCCGGTGAGCGAAAGGCGGGTCTTCACCGGGTACTTGCTCAGCTCGGCGCGGATCTCGTCCATGGGCCGGTTGAGGTCGATGCGCACGACGTCACCCGAGTCCTCGAGATCGTCGTGGGTGGTGTCGGGCAGGAAGCGGGCCGGGTTGCGCTCGAGCTCCTCGAGGAACACGCCGTCGGCGGTGATCTTGGCCAGCGCCTGGCGGTCGGCCGAGCAGGAGACGGCGATGGCCACCGGGCACGACGCCCCGTGGCGGGGCAGGCGGACGACCCGGACGTCGTGGCAGAAGTACTTGCCGCCGAACTGCGCGCCGATGCCCGAGTTGCGGGTGAGCTCGAGGATCTCGGCCTCGAGCTCGGGATCACGGAAGCCCCGGCCGAGGTCGTTGCCGGTGGTGGGCAGCGAGTCGAGGTAGCGGGCGGAGGCGTACTTGGCGGTCTTGAGGGCGAACTCGGCGGACGTGCCGCCGATCACCACGGCGAGGTGGTAGGGCGGGCAGGCGGCGGTGCCGAGCATGCGGGTCTTCTCGTCGAGGAAACGCATCAGGCTGGTGGGGTTCAGGACCGCCTTGGTCTCCTGGAACAGGTAGCTCTTGTTGGCCGAGCCGCCGCCCTTGGCCATGAAGAGGAACTTGTAGGCGTCGCCGTCGGTCGCGTAGAGCTCGATCTGGGCCGGCAGGTTGGTGCCGGTGTTCTTCTCCTCCCACACGGTGACGGGTGCCATCTGGGAGTAGCGGAGGTTGGCCTGCCCGTAGGTCTGGGCGATGCCCTCGGACAGGGCGGCCTCGTCGCCGCCCTCGGTGAGCACGTTCTGGCCCCGCTTGCCCATCACGATCGCCGTACCGGTGTCCTGGCACATGGGCAGCACGCCGCCGGCGGAGATGTTGGCGTTCTTCAGGAGGTCGAGGGCGACGAAGCGGTCGTTGGCCGACGCCTCCGGGTCGTCGAGGATGCTCGCCAGCTGCTGGAGGTGGCTCGACCGCAGCAGGTGGGCGATGTCCCACATGGCCTCGCGGGCGAGGGTGGTGAGGGCCTCGGGCTCGACCTGCAGGAAGGTGCGGCCGGCGGCCTCCACGGTGGACACGCCCTCGGTGGTCACGAGCCGGTACTCGGTGTCGTCGGGGCCGAGGGGCAGGAGGTCCTGGTACTCGAATTCGCTCACGATCTCACGCTACGGCGACCCGCACACGGAGGCGAACCGGCCGACGACCAGCGGTCCTGTGCCCACCGGGACCGAACTGGCTCCCGATTTCGGTGCCCTGGCACCGAAATCGGGAGCCAGAACGACGAGCGTGGTCAGTTGGGGGCGACC
>CAZYPY010000089.1:0-13009 GCA_964649545.1 uncultured Microthrixaceae bacterium
CGCAAAGGTGTATGCGACGAGGGACACCATCGCACCTATCTCAGCGCGATGCCGCATCAGGTCGACTAGCCCTTGTCTCGCAGGTCGATGATCGGCTCGCCCTCCGAAAGATCGACCACAACACTCGCTCGCAGGTCCACGCCGCCCGCCGCGAACCGGTCAAGCTGCTCGTCGGTGAAGTAGGTCGGCTCCAAGCCTTCGAGGAAGAAGGCGAGAGCCAGTCGCACCAATTGGGCGACCATGGAGTCATCATCCCATGACGCCGCAGCCTCCTTCGCGATCCAATCAGCGCTTGTCGGTGGATGCATGACCATCGGGTCGGTCGGCGACCCCATGAAGTGCTGACGCGGGCCCACCAGGGTGACCTCCTCACCAAAGAGGTTCTGAAGGGTTCGGCTCACCCGCTGGTCGGCAGCGAAAAGCCATGTGGCGTGGCCATCCCGCACCGCTCGGTGCCACATGTGGCGGTACAACAGGTTCGGCGCTTGGACGGTGGTACCCGGAACCTTCGCCATGGCGCCGACCTCCGCCCACGTCCGGAGATCCGCTGCCGCACTGATCTGTTCGAACCCTTCGTCGAGTGCCATTCCGGCGAGCATCGGGAAGGAGTCGCGGCCCTTGTCCTCATGGTGAAGCACGATTCGAGATACGGCGATGAGGGGGTCCATCGTTGGCGAGTGGCTCACGCCGAAGTAGATCGAGTGCGAGTAGTACGGGTCGACATCCTCCCGCGGCACTCCGTCGTCCAGTAGGTCGGACGGCTCCAGGTAACCCTCCTGCACGTACACCCGGGCTACGAGAGCGCGAGCTGCGCGCACTTCTTCGGGCTCCGTCAACTGCCGACAATGGAGCTCCTGTGACGGCTCAGGGGTAGCCGCCGACCGCCGTTCAGTTCTCTCGATGTGCAGGCCGACCGGATCTGCTGGGGCATCCGGGGCCCTCGCCGGGACGGCGGGGTCAGCCATAGAGGGACTCGATTGCGTCGGCGTACTTGGCGTGGATGCCGCGGCGCTTGAGCTTGGAGGTGGGGGTGAGCTCCTCGGAGTCGGGGAGCCATTCCTCGGCGAGGATCGTGACCTTCTTGACGCGCTCGGCGTTGTTGAACTCGGCCATGACGTCGCGGAGGCCGCGATCGACCTCGTCCTGGACCCGGGGGTCGTCGGCGAGGTCGGCGAGCGTCTCGAACTCGATGCCCTCGCCACGGGCCCACGCCGGCGCGGTGTCGGGATCGAGCACGACCAGCGCCGACACGAACGGGCGACGGTCGCCGATGGCACACGCCTGGCCGACGAGCGGGATCATCTTGAGGGCTGCCTCGAGGTTGGCGGGGCTGATGTTCTTGCCGCCGGCGGTGACGATGAGCTCCTTCTTGCGGTCGACGATCGAGAAGTAGCCGTCCTCGTCGATCGTGCCGATGTCGCCCGAGTGCAGCCAGCCGTCCTCGTCGAGGGCGTCGGCGGTCTTCTCGGGGTCGTTGAGGTAGCCCTGGAACACGTTGCCGCCCCGACAGATGATCTCGTTGTCCTCCTCGGCCAGCTTCACCTCACAGCCGGGGATGGCGGGGCCGACCGTGCCGGGCTTCACCTGGCGGGCGGCGAAGGTCATCGGGCCCGACGACTCGGACATGCCGTAGATCTCGGCCAGCGGTACGCCGATGGCCCGGAACCAGGCGAGCAGCTCGGCGGGGATCGGGGCGGCGCCGGTGATGGCCAGGTCGAGCTCGTCGAGGCCGATCAGCTGGCGGACCCCCGAGAAGGCCACCTCGTCGAGGAAGGCGTAGGTCTGCTGCTGCTCCTCGGTTGCGGTGCCCCACGCCATGGCGTCCACGATGGGCTTGGCCGCTTCGACCGCCTCGTCGAACTGCCGTGCCTTGTCCGGGTCGGCGGCGAGCGCCCCCACCACGCCGGCGTGGATCTTCTCCCAGACCCGAGGCACACCGAACATCACGTTGGGGTGGACCTCGCGGGCGTAGGCTGCGATCTGCCCGGGGTCGGGGCAGGACGTCACCTCGTAGCCGAGCCACGCCTGCTGATAGTGGCTGGTCATGCGTTCGGCGATGTGGGCCATGGGCAGGTACGACACGATGCGCTTGCCCAGGTAGCTGTCGAGGTCGAGGGTGCGGCGCAGGCTCTCGACCGTCCACGCGATGTTGCGGTGGGTCAGCATCACGCCCTTGGGCGGACCCGTCGTGCCCGACGTGTAGATCAGCGTGGCCAGGTGGTCGGGTGAGGCAGCCTCGGCCGCCGCCTCGAGGTCGATCGGCTCGGCGTCGAGGAGGCCGGCGTAGGTGTGCACGTCGGGGCCCGCGACGCCGTCGGGATCGTCGAGGATCACCAAGTGCTCGAGGTCGGGCAGTTCCTCACGTACCTTCAAGAAGCGCTCGAGGAACCCGACGTCCTCCACGACGGCGACGGTCGCCTCGCAGTGGCCCGTCAGGTAGGCCACCTGCTCGGGGGACGACGAGTTGTAGATCGAGATGGGGGTTGCGCCCAGGAAGTAGGTGGCCATGTCGACCACGTGGAAGGCGGCGATGTTGCGCATCATCAGGACGACCCGCGTGCCGTCGCCCACACCGAGCGCAGCGAGCCCGCCCGCCACCCGGGCGACCCGGTCGCCGTACTCGGCGAAGGTCGTCTCCACCCACCCGTCCCCCTCGCGCTCGCGCAGGGCGACCCGTTCGCCATGGGCCCGCACGGTCGCCAGGAAGGCGGCCGGCACCGTCTGCCCCTCGACGGCTGCTTGGATCTCTGCGTCGGTCACGGTCACGGTCAGCGCCCCCTGTGCCACTCTGCGGTCCTGAACAGGGATGTATAGCCGATTTATCCACAGCCCGCCTCAAGTCGACCGCGGAGTGTGCCGATACTCCCCGCTCTCCGCGTCAGCTGCGACCCCCACGTGGAAAAAGGCGCGAACGCACTACTCTTGACCGCACAGTCAAGTACGGGCGAAACGCCCCAGTGAGCCGAGTTCGTGGACCAGCACGGGCCGGACCCGAGAAAAGGAGCCAACATCGTGGCTACCGCAGTGATCGTCGACGCCGTCCGCACCCCGGGCGGAAAGCGCAACGGCAAGCTCTCCGGCTGGCACCCCGCCGACCTGTCCGCGGTCGTCCTCAACGCCCTCGTCGAGCGCAACGACCTCGACCCCGGCCTCGTCGACGACGTGATCATGGGCTGTGTCATGCAGGTGGGCGCCCAGAGCCTCAACGTCGGACGCAACGCCGTGCTCGCGGCCGGCTGGCCCGAGACCGTGCCCTCCACGTCGATCGACCGCCAGTGCGGATCGTCGCAGCAGTCGGCCCACTTCGCCGCCCAGGGCGTGATGGCCGGCGCCTACGACGTCGTGGTCGCCGCCGGCGTCGAGGTCATGTCCATGGTCCCCATGGGCGCCTCCGCCATGGTCGCCAACGTCGGCTTCCCCTTCGGTCCCGAGATGACCGCCCGCTACGACGAGGTCGGCGGGATCGTCCCCCAGGGCATCTCGGCCGAGCTGATCGCCGAGAAGTGGGGCCTCAGTCGTGAGGACCTCGACACCTACTCGGCCGAGTCGCAGCGCCGCGCCGCCCAGGCCCGCGACGAGGGCCGATTCGACAACGAGATCATCCCGGTGCAGGCCAAGCCCATCGACAAGGAGACGGGCAAGCTCATCGAGACCGACGCGGTCGTGAGCGCCGACGAGGGCATCCGCGAGGGCACCACCGTCGAGACGCTGGCCAACCTCAAGCCCGCCTTCAAGGAGGACGGCGTCGTCACCGCCGGCAACTCCAGCCAGATCACCGACGGCGCCGCCGCCGTGCTGATCATGAGCGAGGAGAAGGCCAACGAGCTCGGCCTCACCCCGCGGGCCCGCTTCCACACCTTCGCCCTCGCCGGCGTCGACCCCATCACCATGCTGACCGGCCCGATCCCGGCCACCCACAAGGCCCTCGAGCGGTCGGGCCTCACCATGGACGACATCGACCTCACCGAGATCAACGAGGCCTTCGCCTCGGTCGTGCTGGCCTGGGAGAAGGAGCTCCACCCGGACATGTCCAAGGTGAACGTCAACGGCGGCGCCATCGCCCTCGGCCACCCGCTCGGGTGCTCGGGCGCCAAGCTCATGGCCACCCTGCTCAACGAGCTCGAGCGCACCGGCGGCCGCTACGGCCTCCAGACCATGTGCGAGGGCGGCGGCATGGCCAACGCCACCATCATCGAGCGCATCTGACCCACCCGCGGCGGCAGTCGCCACCGGCGCGAGAACGTTCCAACTCGAGGCGATGGGGTCGGGTTCCGACCCCATCGCCTCGAGCACGTTTTGACCGGGGGGCACCACGGGCGAGACTGGGCCCGTGGACCTCGGGACCGTCGTGCGGGTGGCCATCGCCATCGCCGCCGCCTACGCCATCTGGCGGGGCGGGCGGGCGGTCCTGGGCTCGTTCGCACGGCCGATCCCAGAGCCCCCGCCGCCCGGCGAGCTCCGCAAGGTCAAGCTCCAGTACCGCTGCGACGTGTGCGGCACCGAGGTGCGCATGACGGCAGCCAACGACCAGATGCCCGAGCCGCCGCGCCACTGCCTCGAGGACATGGTCCTCGTGACCCCCGTCGACGACCTGTAGCCGCCGACCCACGACCGAGGCCTGATCCCGTGACCAGCGACCAGCCCCACCTCGTCCTGCACGCCCACGCGCTCGACGACCCGATCGTGCTCGAGCTCATCGGCGAGCTGAACGACGAGCTCGACGAGCTCTACCCCGAGCCGGGCGCCAACCACTTCTCGCTGCCCGCGGCGGACCAGTTCCTCGTGGCCTGGCAGGGCGACGAGGCGGTGGGCTGCGGCGCCATCCGGGTCATCGAGCCCGGCGTCGGCGAGCTCAAGCGGATGTACGTGCGGCCGGCGCTGCGGGGGCGCCACATCGGCGGCATGATCCTGCGGGCGCTCGAGACCACCGCTCTCGGCCTCGGCTGCCACCGCCTCGTGCTCGAGACGGGCACCCGTCAGGTGGAGGCCATGGCCCTGTACCGTCGCCACGGCTTCGTCGAGATCCCCTGCTGGGGCGACTACCTCGACAGCGCCGAGACCAGCACCTGCTTGGCCAAAGACCTCTCCTGACCGGCGGGGCGGTCCCGGCGTCCGCGACCGTGCTCCCGACTGACGGGTCAGCGCCCCCGATACCGGAGGTCAGGCCCGCAGATCCGGGGTTGTGGCAGGGCGAGTGACCCGTTTTCCACAGAATCCACAGCACCTTGGGGATTCCCACAGGGTGTGGACAACCTTGGGGAGACTCACACCGATGTAACTTCCGCGCCATCCGGCGTTGACGAGACCGAAACCCGGGGCCGAAACCCGGCGCCGGCGCACCACCGTCGGGTTAGTGGTACTGCGTGGCGGTGATGATCCCGCCGAGGATGAGTCCCAGGCCGCCGAGCAGGTACCAGTTGCTGGTGCCACCGGGGACGAGGCCGAGGTAGTTCAGGAAGATCATCGCCATGCCCAGGCCCAGCAGGGTGAACATGAGCACCGGCACCCAGCGGGGGCTGACCTTGTACTCGCTCGGCACGGGCGGCGTGTAGCGACTGGTGGCGGACGGCGTCGTGCGCGACGAGCTCGCCTTCGGGTCGCCGCCTTTGGATCTGGCCGCCGTCGACTTGGCCGGAGCGCCCCCCTTGGGGGTCACGCGGCCTCCGGATCCGGTCCCGGACGAGCCGGCGGGTACCTTGCGCTTGGCGGGTTTGGCCATGGCCGGAGAGCCTAACCGGGGCCGGAATCGATGGCGGTGCGGGCGTCGGGCCCCATTACCCTGCGGCCCGTGGGTGCACGGGTGCTGGTCATCGACAACTACGACTCGTTCGTCTACAACCTCGTCCAGTACCTGGGCGAGGCCGGTGCCGAGCCCCTCGTCTACCGCCACGACGACCTCACCCTCGCCGAGGCCGACGCCCTCGAGACCGACGCCGTGCTCATCAGCCCCGGTCCTGGCCGCCCCGAGGACGCGGGCCTCTCCAACGAGGTCATCCGGCACTTCGCCGGACGCCGTCCCGTCCTCGGCGTGTGCCTGGGCCACCAGTGCATCGGCCAGATCTACGGCGGCGACGTCGTGCGGGCGCCCGAGATCATGCACGGCAAGACCTCGTCGATCCTCCATCACGGCACCGGCGTGTTCGCCGGCCTCCCCAGCCCCCTGGAGGCCACCCGCTACCACTCCCTCGTGGTGGACCGCGACTCGGTGCCCGACTGCCTGGAGATCACCGCCGAGACTCGCGACGGCATCGTGATGGGGCTACGCCATCGCGAGCTCGACGTCGAGGGCGTGCAGTTCCACCCCGAGTCGATCCTCACCCACTCGGGCCACGACCTCATCGCCAACTTCCTGGCCAGGATCCCCGCCACCGCCTGAGTTCCGCACCCCCCACCCCCCCGGCACCACCCGAGCACGGCTCGACCGATTCGACGCCGGTCGTCACCTGGTCGAGCGCCCCGACCGAGCCACCGGCGGCTATGGGACGGTGACGGTGACCGGGTCGGGCGCGGTGGTGGGCGTCGGCGCCACCGTGACCGGTGCCGGCGGCCCGGTGGTGGTCGGGCCCTGCGACACGATGATCTGGACGATGCTGCCGGGGCTCACCTGGGTGTCGGCGGCCGGCGTCTGGCTGAGGACCTTGCCCTGGTCCTCGACCGTGCCGCTCTGGCGGGTCACGGACACCACGAACCCGAGGCCCTCGAGCAGGCGCTGCGCATCGGCCTCGAGCTGGCCCACGACGCTCGGCACCGCGACCTGCTCCTGACCCTGGCAAACCGTGAGGGTCACGGTCGAGCCCTCGTCCACCTTGGTGGCGGGCGCCGGCGCCTGGGCGGTGACCGTGCCGGAGGCGACGTCGCACTCCTGGGTGGTCTCGATGGCGCTGTCGAGGTTCTTGTCGCGGAGGATCGACTCGGCGTCGGCCTGCGGGCGGTTGCGCAGGTCCGGGACGGTGACGGTGGTGACCGTGTCCTGGTCGAACACGCCCAGCTCCTTGGCGAAGAACCAGATGCCGAAGCCGAGGCCGGCGAGAAGGATGACCAGGAAGAACAGGAAGATGCCGGTGCGCTTCGGCGGGTCGGGCACCTCGTCGACCGGGAAGCGGGCCTGGTCGGCGTACGCCGGGATGGGCGCTGCCACCGCGGTGGCCGGGGCCGCGGCCGCCTGCGGGAGCTGGGCACCCTCGCGGAAGCGGCGCAGGTCCGAGCGGAGGTCCTCCGCCGAGGGGTAGCGCAGCACCGGGTCCTTGGCGAGCAGCTTGAGGGTGATGGCCTCGAGCGCGAGCGGGATCGCCGGGTTGAGCGACCGCGGCGGCGGGGGCTGCTCCTGCACGTGCTGGTAGGCGATGGCGACCGGGGTGTCCCCGGTGAAGGGCGGCCGGCCGACCGTCATCTCGTAGAGGACGACGCCGAGCGAGTAGAGGTCGCTGCGGGGGTCGAGGCGCTTGCCCTGGGCCTGTTCGGGGGAGAAGTAGGAGGCCGTCCCCATCACGGTGCCGACCTGGGTGAGCTCGGAGTCGCCGCCGACCGCCTTGGCGATGCCGAAGTCGGTGACCTTCACCTGCCCGCCGGGTTGGGCGATCATCACGTTGCCCGGCTTGATGTCGCGGTGAACCACGCCGTTGCGGTGGGCGAGGGCCAGGGCGGCGGCGATGTCGGTGGCGATGTCGGCGGCCCGGTCGGGGTGCAGCGGGCCCTCCGCCGAGAGGATCTCGTCGAGGGGACGGCCCTCGATGTACTCCATGACGATGTAGTAGGTGCCGTCCTCCTCGCCCCAGTCGTAGACCGAGACGATGTTGGGATGGTTGAGGTTGGCGGCAGCCTGGGCCTCACGACGGAACCGCTCGACGAACGACGCGTCCCCGGCGAAGTCGGCGTTCAGGACCTTGACCGCGACGGGACGGTCGAGCAACTGGTCGTGGGCGAGGTAGACGACCGCCATCCCTCCCCGACCGAGCTGGCGGTGGAGCTGGTAGCGCCCGTTGAAGACGGGCAGCCCGCCGGACTCAGACACGGTCGAGAGACTACCGACGCCTCACCCGTCGCCCGTAGTCATCCCGGTCAGCCGGCGTCGCCCTGGAGGGCCTGGGTCAGCACCGCCCGGGCGATGGGCGCCGCCACCCGGCCGCCGGTGTTCTCGCTGACGCCGGGCTGGTTCTCCACGATCACCGCGATGGCGTACTCAGGCTTCTGGCCGGGGGGCCCGACGAACTCGATGACCCAGGTGTGGGAGGTGTTGTTGCCGGTCTGGGCGGTGCCGCTCTTGCCGCCGACCTCGAAGCCGGGGATGTCGGCGGCGCCCGAGAGTGTGCCGTCCGCCACCACGCCGAGCATGGCCTGGCGCATGGTGGCGGCGGACTCGGGGCTGATGGGCGTCTTCCAGACGTCGACCTGCTCCTCCTCGACGACCGCGCCCTCGCCGTCTCGGATCTCCTTCATCACGTGCGGCGCCATGATCCGGCCCTCGTTGGCCACGGCCGCGGCCACCAGCGCCATCTGCAGCGGCGTCGCCGACACGTCGTTCTGGCCGATCGACGCCTGCGCGAGCGCCGGCAGGTTGTCGGCGAAGTCGACCGGGAACCGGGACTCGACCGCCCCGGGCAGGTCGATGGGCGGGACCTGGTTGAAGCCGAAGGCCGCGGCGCCGTCCACCATCCGGTCGGGCCCCAGGGTCTCGACCCCCATGCGGGCGAAGGCGGTGTTGCACGACACCGCGGTGATGGTGAAGAGCGTCCCGCCGCAGGTGCTGCCCCCGAAGTTGGAGAGCGGCCGGGTGGTCTGCGGGGGCGTGTAGGTCGACTCGACCGGGTAGCTGGGCGCCTCCGGCGTGACCAGGCCGCTCTGCACGCCCGTCGACCCGGTGACGATCTTGAAGGTCGAGCCGGGGAAGAAGACGTTCTGGTACGACGAGGCCCGCAGCGGTGAGGTGCCGCTGGCGGGGTCGAGGAAGTTGAAGGCGTCCCGGGCGGCCTCGGCGTCGTGGCTGCTCAACGGGTTGGGGTCGTAGGACGGGTAGCTCCACATCGCCACGATCCCGCCGGTGTCGACGTCGACCACGACCACCGAGCCGCGGCGCTGGCCGAGCTGGTCTCGTGCCACCCGCTGCACGTCGTCGCGCAGGGTCAGGGTGACGTTGCCGGTGCGGTCCCGGTCGACGAAGAGGTCAGCGAACGAGCGCAGCTCCTGCTCGAAGGTCTGGCCGGCGAGCTCGTCGTCGTACTCGCGCTCGACGCCCGTCGCGCGGCCGTTCACCGGGAAGAACCCGGTGATGTGGCCGAAGAGGTCGCCCTCGGGGTACTCCCGCTGGAGCTCGAAGCGGTCGTCGCTCGGCACCGAGCTGGCGAGCACGACGCCGTCGGCGGTCTCGATGGTGCCGCGGGGCCGGGTGAGGTTCTCGAAGGTGCCCCGCGCGTTGAACTCGTTGTCGTTCAGCGAGTCGGCCTGCAGCACCTGGATGTAGTTGAGCATCGCGAACAGTGCGACGTAGCAGGCGAGCAGGAAGATGCCGAGGCGGCGGATGCGCTTGTTCATGGGTGCCGGCGCCCCGAGGGCCGCATCGGACGGTGGGTCGGGACCGCTCCCTGCAAGTGCACGCCGGCGCTCACGCGGTCGCGGCCTGGTTGACCCGGCCCTCGTTGATGCGACGGGTGGAGTCGTCGGAGATGCGCAGGAGGAGGGCGAGCAGGACGTAGTTGGCGACGAGCGACGAGCCGCCGTAGCTGATGAACGGCAGGGTGACGCCCGTCAGCGGCAGGAGGCGGGTGACGCCGCCGATGATGATGAAGGCCTGGATGCCCAGCAGGGTCGTGAGGCCGGCGGCCAGGAGCTTGTCGAACTCCCGATCCGCGGTGAGCGCGATGCGCAGCCCGGCGCCGACCATCAAGAGGAAGGCGACGAGGATCAGCGAGCCGCCGAGCAGGCCGAGCTCCTCGCCGATGGCGGCGAAGATGAAGTCGGTGTCGGCGGCCGGGATCAGGTCGGGCTGACCCAGGCCGGGACCCTTGCCGGTGACCCCGCCGGCCGCGAGCGAGAACCAGCTCTGCACCACCTGGAAGCCCTTCCCGGACACGTCCTGCCACGGGTCGAGCCAGACGTCGATGCGGGTCTGCACGTGGCCGAACGTGCGCCACGCGAAGAACGCGCCGGCCGAGAACAGGACCGTGCCGATGACGAGGTAGGCCGCCCGCTGGGTGGCGATCCAGACCATGGTGATGAACAGGGCGAAGAACAGCAGCGACGAGCCCAGGTCCTTCTCGAAGAACATGACGAGCAGCGAGAATCCCCACGCCAGCATCACCGGGCCGAGGTCGCGGGGCTCGGGCAACGCGAGGGGGCCGATCTTGAACGTGGCCATGGACAGGACCTCGCGCTTGCGCACGAGGTAGGCGGCGAAGGAGATGGCGAGGGCGATCTTGGCGAACTCGCCGGGCTGGAAGCTCATGGGCCCGATCGACACCCAGATCTGGGCACCGTTGATGGTGCGGCCGACGCCCGGCACGAGGGGCAGCAGCAGCAGGCCGACCCCGACGATCATCAGCGTGTACGGGGTGTCGAGGTCGCGCATGCGACGCACGAAGGCGAGGGTGAGGACGAAGCCCAGGATCCCGAGGGCGGTCCAGGTGGCCTGGAGGCCGGCGAGGTCCTGGTCGAGCCGGGCGATCCAGACGTAGCCCAGCCCGTTCAGCAGCGCGGCCAGCGGCAGGAGGATGCCATCGGCCAGGGGCGCCAGCTTGCGGACGGCGACGTGCGCCCCGATCAGCAGGGCGAAGATCACCCCGAGGAACGGGACGATGTTGGCGGGCAGCGAGGCCTCGGTGCCGAGGCCGGCCAGCACGTAGGCCGCACCCACGACGACGACCGCCAGGATCATGAGGCCCAGCTCGGTGGAGCGCCGGTTGGCGCCGATCATGGGTCGGGCTTGGTCGAGGCGGTCGACGAGTCCGCCGCGGTGGTCGGGGTCGTGCCGCCCGTGCCGTTGCCCGTGCCCTCGTCCGACCCGGCGCTCGAGCCGTCCGTCGTCGCGTCGGCGCACTCGCCCGGCGCGGCGCCGGCGCTCAGCGCCTCGCACAGGTTGTCGACGAAGGCCTCGGCGTCGGCCAGGGTGGCCTGGTCGGGCTGCTCGGCCACCCGGTCGGCCGCGGTCGCCCGCAGGTCGGCCCGGGTGATGCCGGTCTCGCGCTCGACGGTCGGATCGAAGATCAGGAACCCACCGGGCTGGCCCTTGAAGATGACGACCTGGTCGTCGGCGTCGAAGGCCACGTAGTAGGTGCTGCGTCCGTAGTAGACGAGGGCGGCCACGACCGCGCCGGCGAGCGCGAGCAGGGCCACGACGAAGACCACCACCCGCCAGGTGAAGCGGCGAGGCCGGCGCGGGGCGGGGGCGGCGTCGGCCTCGTCGTCAGGGAGGTGGTCGGGGAGGGCGCCGTAGAGGGCGGGCGCCGACTCCGTCGCCTCACCGCCACCACCGCCGTCGTCGTCGGTGTCGGCGGGCGGGCCCGGGGGCGGCAGGGGCGGGGGCGGCGGGACCGGCGGCGGTGGCGCCACCGGCGGGCCGGGCGCGGGGGCGTCCCCGGCGCCGGGCGCGTCGAACACCGACACCGCCGGCGTCGGCTCGGTGGCCGGGCCGTACCCGGCGAGGTCGGGCTCGGAGGCGGTCGCCACCCGGGCGTCGGCCTCGTCGGCGGTGCCCGGCCCGTCGAGCACGTCGACCACGACGCACGTGATGTTGTCGCGACCCCCGCCCTCGTTGGCGAGGCGGACGAGCTCGGCGACGGCGGCGTCGGGGTCCTCCAGCCGACCGAGGATCGCGGTGATCACGTCGGACTCGACCTCGTTGAAGAGCCCGTCGCTGCACAGCAGGAAGCGGTCGCCGGGCACGGCGGGGAGCTCCCAGGAGTCGACCTCGACCTGGGGGTCGACCCCGAGGGCACGGGTGATGATGTTGCGCTGGGGGTGGGTGGCCGCCTCCTCGGGCGTGATGCGCCCCTGGCGGACGAGGCTCTCGACCAGGCTGTGGTCCTCGGTGATCTGCTCGAGGGTGCCCTCGCGCAGCCGGTAGGCCCGGGAGTCGCCCACGTTGGCCATGGCGAGGCGCTCCTGGCCGTCCGGGCCGACGATGAGGGCCAGCGCGATCAGGGTGGTGCCCATGCCCCGCAGCTCGGGGTCCTCGGCCGATCGCCGGTACACCGCGCTGTTGGCCGAGGTGACCCCGGCGACGAGGGCCTGGGTCGTGGGCTCGTCCAGGTTGCCGGCGAGGGACTCGAGGGCGAGCGCCGAGGCGACCTCACCGCCGCGGTGGCCGCCCATCCCGTCGGCGACGGCGTAGAGCCGCCCGTCGACCACGAGCAGGCTGTCCTGGTTGACCGCGCGGGCGCGTCCCGTGTCGGTGAGCGCGCCGGCCCGGAACATCGTCATCGTCGGGTCTCCCTCACGGTCGCCCTCATGCCAGCTCCATCACGGTGCTACCCACCTGGAGCCGGTCGCCGCGCTGCATCACCATCGGACCCGACACCTTGGCCCGGTTCAGGTAGGTGCCGTTGGTCGAGCCGAGGTCCTCCACGAAGATCTTCCCCTCGCGGGTGAACACCCGGGAGTGGATCTGGCTGACGTAGGTGTCGTCGAGCGTGATCGAACAGCCGGCGGCGCGCCCCACCGTGAGCTCGTCGCCGAGGGGGAAGGTCCGCCCCTTCTGGGCCGCGGGCTCGACCACCCGCAGCGCCTTGGGTTGGCCGCGACCCCGGCTGCGGGGAACGGCGGCGGCGCCGGCGGCGCGGGCGGCCTTGCGGGCCGACCGGTTGCTGACCGCCCCCTGGGCCGGCGCGGCGGCGGTGGCCACCGGTGCTCGCAGCTCGGCCCACACCGCCCGGAGCACGCGCAGGAAGAACAGGTAGAGCAGCACCAGGAGGCACAGCTTCAGGATGGTCAGGAGTTGCTCCGACACGGTGGTGCGAGCCTACTGGCGCGCCGCGGCCCGGTGGCGGGGGGTCACGACGGGCGGGTCACGACGGGCGGG
>CAZYPY010000090.1:0-13009 GCA_964649545.1 uncultured Microthrixaceae bacterium
CGGGTCTCGGGCTTGCCGGCGCTGATCACCCACCACAGCATCTGCTTGCGGGCCGAGGGCGGGAAGCCGTCCCACTCGGCGCGAGCGGCCGGCGAGGCGTCGAGAGCGGCGGCGAGGTCGTCTGGCTCGACGAGGTCCTCGACCGGATCGAGGATCGTCCACCACCCGTTCGCCTGGGCGACCTCGACGGCGCGCCGGCCGGCGTCGGTGAGCAGCCCCTGGGCCTCGAGGTCGGCGATCCGCCGCCGGTTCAGCCGGGTCCACGTGCTCTTCGCCTTGCGGGGGGTCATCAGCTGCAGCCCCCGCTCGTCGTCGAGGGTGTTCACCGTCGAATCGATCCACCCGAAGCAGAGCGCCTCGAGGACCAGCTCCTCGTAGGGGATGGCCTCACGACCGCTGGCGCGCCGCCACGACATGACCCACACCCCGCGGCCCGTGCCGTGGTGCTCCGCGAGCCATGCCCGCCACGCCGCCCGGTCGGGTGGGTGGTAGATCGGGTAGTCGAACTTCCAGCTGGACGGGTGCGCCGACGCCGACGGGGGCACGGTGGTCACGGCGGTGTCCTCCCCACGCCGGCGACTCTACGGCCGTGCTGGGGCCGCCGACCCGTGCGCCGGCCCCAACCCGGCGCATCCAACCGCACCGGATGCGGCGCGATGCGCTCGGTTCAACCCAGCGCCGGAGCGCCGCCGGGCGCCGCCACGACGCGGACGAGCCGCGCGCGCCACCGCCGGAGCGGGGCGCACGCGGCTCGGCGCGTACGACCTGAGTCGTGGGGGGATCGACTCAGATGTCGTAGTACAGGTGGAACTCCCACGGGTGCGGGCGGAGGCGGAGGGGGTCCACCTCGTGCTGGCGCTTGTAGGCGATGTGGGTCTCGATGAGGTCGTCGGTGAACACGCCGCCCGCCTTCAGGAAGTCGTTGTCGGCCTCCAGCGCCTCGAGGGCCTCGGGCAGCGAGCCGGGCACCTGCGGCACCTTGGCGAGCTCCTCGGGCGGGAGGTCGTAGAGGTCGCGGTCGACCGGGTCGGGCGGCTCGATCTTGTTCTGGATGCCGTCGAGGCCCGCCATGAGCATGGCCGAGAAGGCCAGGTACGGGTTGGAGGACGGGTCGGGGCACCGGAACTCGAGGCGCTTGGCCTTCGGGCTCTTCGAGTAGAGCGGGATGCGCACCGACGCCGACCGGTTGCGCTGGCTGTAGACCAGGTTCACCGGCGCCTCGTAGCCCGGCACCAGGCGCTTGTAGCTGTTGGTGGTCGGGTTGGTGAAGGCGATCACCGAGCGGGCGTGGGCGAGCAGGCCGCCGATGTACCACCGGCCCATGTCCGACAGGCCCGCGTAACCGGCCTCGTCGTAGAACAGGGGCTCGCCGTTCTTCCACAGCGACTGGTGCACGTGCATGCCCGAGCCGTTGTCCTCGAACACGGGCTTGGGCATGAAGGTGGCGGTCTTGCCGTTGCGCCACGCCACGTTCTTGATCACGTACTTGAACAGCATCAGCTGGTCGGCCATGTCGGCGAGGGGGGAGAAGCGGATGTCGATCTCGGCCTGGCCGGCGGTGCCCACCTCGTGGTGCTGCACCTCGACGTCGATGCCCACGGCCTGCAGGGCCAGGGTCATCTCCGAGCGGAGGTCCTGATAGTGATCCATCGGCGGGACCGGGAAGTAGCCCTCCTTGTAGCGGGGCTTGTAGCCGAGGTTCGGGCCCTCGTCCTTGCCGGTGTTCCAGGACGCCTCGACCGAGTCCACCGAGTAGCTCGCCGAGTGCGAGTCCTGGTGGTAGCGGACGTCGTCGAAGATGAAGAACTCGGCCTCGGGCCCGACGTAGCAGGTGTCGGCGATCCCGGTGCTCTGGAGGTACTCCTCGGCCTTCTTCGCGACGTACCGCGGGTCACGGCTGTAGTGCTCGAGCGTGATCGGGTCGTGCACGAAGCAGTTGATGTTCATCGTCTTGTGCTGCGTGAACGGGTCGATCACCGCGGTGTTCGGGTCCGGGATCAGGATCATGTCCGACTCCTGGATCTCCTGGAAGCCGCGGATCGACGAGCCGTCGAAGCCCAGACCCTCCTCGAAGGTGTCCTCTTCCAGCTGGGACACGGGGATCGAGAAGTGCTGCATCAGACCGGGCAGGTCGCAGAACCGGATGTCGACGATCTCGACGCCCTCGTCCTTGGCCAGCGCCAACACTTCGGATGGTGTGCGTTCCTGCACGATTCCTCCTGCGGAGTTTCGGGGGTCGGGGCACGCGGGTGTGCCCCCAGATGGGGGATCCGTCCAACGGACGGGGGTGAGCCTCGCGGTGCGCCGTTTCCCACCCGTTGCCCGATTGTGAACGCTATGTGAACTGGACCGACGCCTGCCAGAGCCCTGCGGCCCCCGTGGTTGACTGGCGGCCATGGAGCGTCAACAGGACTACGTGCTGCGCACCGTCGAGGAGCGGGGCGTACGCCTCATCCGCCTCTGGTTCACCGACGTCCTGGGCCAGCTCAAGTCCGTCGCCATCACCCCGGCGGAGCTCGAGAACGGCTTCGAGGAGGGCATGTGGTTCGACGGCTCGGCCATCGACGGCTTCAGCCGGGTCCAGGAGAGCGACGTGCTCGCCCGGCCCGACCCGAACACCTTCGAGTTGCTGCCGTGGGCCGAGGACGACGAGAACTCCGCCCGCATGTTCTGCGACATCGAGAACCTCGACGGCACGCCCTTCGAGGGTGACCCCCGCCAGGTGCTGAAGCGCAACCTCGACCGCGCCCACGAGCGGGGCTACACGTTCTTCTGCGCCCCCGAGATGGAGTTCTTCTACTTCGGCCACGGCGACCCCAGCCAGCCGCTCGTCCCGCTCGACAGCGGCTCGTACTTCGACCTGACCACCGCCGACGTGGCCAGCGTCCTGCGCAAGCGCACGATCCACATGCTCGAGGGCATGGGCATCCCCGTCGAGTACTCGTTCCACGAGGACAGCCCGAGCCAGCACGAGATCGACCTGCGCTACACCGACGCCCTGACCATGGCCGACAACGTCATGACGTTCCGCCTCGTCGTGCGCGAGATCGCCGTCGAGCAGGGGGCCTACGCCACGTTCATGCCGAAGCCCCTGCAGGACGTGAAGCAGGGGTCGGGGATGCACACCCACCTCTCGCTGTTCGAGGGCGACACCAACGCCTTCCACGACCCCGACGACGAGTACAAGCTCTCCAAGGTCGGTCGCAGCTTCATCGCCGGCCTCCTCGTGCACGCCCGGGAGATCACCGCCGTCACCAACCAACTCGTGAACTCGTACAAGCGCCTCATCCCCGGTAGCGAGGCGCCGGTCCACGTGTCGTGGGCCCGCAACAACCGCTCCGCCCTCGTCCGGGTGCCGGTGGCCAAGGCGGGCAAGGAGTCCTCGACCCGCATCGAGTACCGCGCCCCCGACCCGGCCTGCAACCCCTACCTGGCCTTCTCGGTGATGCTCGCCGCCGGCCTCAAGGGCCTCGAGGAGGGCTACGAGCTCGGCCCCGAGGCCGCCGCCAACGTGTTCGAGCTCACCGACGAGGAGCGCGCCGCCGAGGGCATCACGGGGCTGCCGCAGTCGCTGGCCGAAGCGCTCGACGAGATGGAGAAGTCCGAGCTGGTGGCCGAGGCCCTGGGCGAGCACATCTTCGAGTGGTTCCTGCGCAACAAGCGGTCCGAGTGGGCCGACTACAAGGCGCAGGTGACACCGTTCGAGCTGGCCCGGTACCTTCCCAGCTGGTAGCCGGCGGCGACGAGACGTGATGATCGAGGGCGTGCACATGGAACCTCTGCTGCTGTTCCCGGATCCGGCGCCGCCGGAGCTGGCCCAGTGCCTCGACCTCGCCGGCTACCCCTGGAAGGCGGTGGCCGACGAGCTCGAGGCCGAGCGGGCCGAGCCCGACGGGGGCTGGGACGGCGCCATCATCTGCGCCTACGACGACCCCGAGCGGGCGTTCGCCGTGGCCCGCACACTACGCAAGCGGGACCAGCCCCTCGAGCCGCTGCTGCTGCTCATCAGCGGTACCCAGCTCGGCGACCTCGAGCTGCGCGACGACCTCTTCGACGACTTCTGCCTCAACCCGTTCCACCCCCGTGAGCTCGAGGCCCGCCTCAAGCACCTCTTCTACGCCAGTGGTCGGGGCACGCGCCCCGAGATGGTCGAGTACGGCGATCTCGTCCTCAACCTCGAGACCTACCAGGCCGTGGTCGCCGGCCGCCCGCTCGACCTCACCTACATGGAGTACGAGCTGCTCACCTTCCTGGCCTCCAACCCCGGCAAGGTGTTCACCCGTGAGACCCTGCTGAGCCGGGTCTGGGGCTACGAGTACTACGGCGGCGCCCGCACGGTGGACGTCCACGTGCGACGCCTGCGGGCCAAGCTCGGCGAGGAGCACGCCGGCCTCATCTCCACCGTGCGCTCGGTCGGCTACCGCTTCGGCCAGTCGCGCTGGGGCTCGTGAGACGGGCTCTCGTCGGCGCGGCCCTCGTCGGGACGGCGCTGGCGCTCGCCGCACTGGGCTCGGCCGGGCCCGCGGCGGCGCACACCGACACGGGCACGTTCAGCGCGACGCGCGCCGAGCCGGCCGCCGACGGCACCTACACGATCGACCTGCTGCTCACCTACGACAACGACGGCCACGGCGCCGTGGACGCCGCTCTCACGGTCTCCGTGCAGGGCCCGACCGGCGGGCCCCTCCCCGTGACCATGGCGCCGGGCGATCGGGACGGCGCCTACACCGGCACCGTCACGGTGGGTGACCCTGGCGACTACGTGGTGACGGCGTCGTCGACCGAGCCCGAGGCCCAGAGCACGTTCACCTTCACCGTGGCGGCGCCCGCCACGACGACGACGGGCCCCGAGGCCACCACGACCACAGCCGCCGCTGACACCGACCGAGAGGCCACCACCACGACCGCAGCCGACGACGAGGACTCGGGCTCCTCGGTCGCCAACGTGGTGGCCAACGGCGCCCTGCTGGTCATCGGGGCGGCCGCGGCGTTCTTCGGCCTGCGCTGGTGGCGCGGGCGTCGCCGCGACTCCACCACGGACTGAGCCACCCGACCTCGTCGGCCCGTTCGGCACCTGGGCCCTGCGACCCACGCTCCGTCGGGACCAAGGTCCCGAATGTGGGCCACACGCTCAACCCGCGGGGCAGGTGCATCCGATGGGTTGCACATGGGGACGAGGGCGCTGGTCGTCAATCGCGGGGAGCACCACCAAGGCCACGAGGCCCGATGGGACCGCGCCGCCGGCTCGATGGCGGGCATCCCGGGCTTGCGCACCATCGAGGTGGGGGCCGACCTCGCCGGCGGTGACACCGTCGAGCAGCTCGCCCGCCGGGTCCGTCGCACGCCCGACGACGCCCGCCTGCACCTCGCGCGGGTCCAGGCCCTCGTCGACGCGGACCGCCCCGACGAGCTCTACGGCGCCGTCGTCGACTTCCTGATCGCCACGGGCACCACCGCCGAGCGCCTGCGCCGCACCGTGCTCAGCGGGGCCGCCGGCACCATCGGCCCCGAGCGGGCCGCCGTCCTGACCGCCCATCTCGACCACGGCCTGGCCGCGAGCGACCCCATCCCACCGGCGCCCTGCTCGGTGCTCCACCACGGGGTCACCGGCGCACCGCTGGTCACGGTGGTGGACGAGCACCCGACCGTCACCGTCTGGGGGACACCATGAGCCAGCACCTCGAGCTCGTGCACGGGCTCTACGCCCAACCGACGCCGCTCGGCGCCTTCCGGGCCGCCGAGGCCGTCGAGCACGACGCGGTCAGCCACCTGCTGCGGGTGCTACTGCTGCACCCCACCACGCCGCGGCTCGACGCCGACACCTTGGCGCGCTGGTTCGCCTCCACCCCCGACGATGCCCTGCGGGTCGTCCAGGCCGCCCAGGACCACGCCCTCGTCGAGGGCATCAGCGAGCCCCGCACCATCAGCGGCGGCTCCCTCGAGCAGGTGCTCCCGGCCCTCCTCCCCGCACTCTCCTCGGAAGGCCGGGCCCTGCTCGTGGACGCCCAGGGCTTCGTGGCCGGGGCCAGCGGCTTCGCCCCCGAGGCGGCCGAGGCGCTCGCGGCGCTCAGCGCCGACCTCGGCATCCTGCACGAGCGCCACCGCCGCCACTTCCCGACCAGCATCGGGCTGCCCACCAGCGCCTGGGCCCTCGTCGACGGCGCCGGCAACAGCGAGGTGGGATTCTGGCCGCTGCGGATCGGCGACGAGCACTTCGTGCTCACCATCGTGGGCATCCCCCGGCTGCACCAGCAGGCCTTCACCGACCTGATCTGGGTGCTGATGCTGCGCTACGGCGCCCCCACCCGGGTCCCCGTCGCCCCCACGGTCACGACCGCCGTCCCGCCGGTCGCCTCCGCCGCACCCGAGCCCGCCACCGCGGCAGGCCTCACCGTCCGCCAGAGCACCAACCGACTCCAAGGAGCACACCCATGAGAGAGGACCTCCTCACCTCCGTCCTGGCGGAGCTGAACGCCACCTCCGCCGACATCGAGGCCTGCGCGGTGCTGTCCACCGACGGCCTCATGATCGCCTCGATGCTCCCCCAGGGCCTCGACCCCGACCGGGTCGGCGCCATGGGCGCGGCGATGCTCTCGCTCGGCGACCGCACCGCGGCCGAGCTCGCCCGCGGCGACCTCGAACAGGTGATGATCAAGGGCCACCGCGGCTACGTGCTGATGACCCACGCCGGCGCCGAGGCCGTCCTCACGGTGCTCGCCACCCCCCAGGCCAAGCTCGGCCTCATCTTCCTCGACGCCAAGCGGGCGGCCGAGCAGGTCGCCGGCCTCCTGTCGCCCGTGCCCGGCGGCGTCCCGGGCACCGTCGGCGCCTTCGGGTGACCCCCGTGGCCCCCGGACCCACCCTGCCCGACATGGTCCCCGATCAGATCGTCGGGGACGGCGTCGAGCACCACCTCACCTTTCACGACGGCACCACCCGGCGCATCTTCGTGACCGACATCGAGACGCCCTTCCCCGAGGGCAAGCTCATCGTGAGCCGCACCGACCTCGACGGGGTGATCACCGACATGAACCAGGCCTTCGTGGAGATGTCGGGCTACTCCGCCGAGGAGCTCCTGGGGGCGCCGCACCACATCCTGCGCCACCCCGACATGCCCGGGCCCGCCTTCGGCGACCTCTGGGACACCGTCCTCGCAGGCGAGAAGTGGCACGGCTACGTCAAGAACCTGCGCCGGGACGGCGGCTTCTACTGGGTGTACGCCACCGTCATCCCCAACGTCCGCAACGGGCAGATCGTCAGCCTGACCTCGGTGCGGCGCAAGCCGTCGCGGAGCAAGGTCGAGTCCTCCCAGGCCCTCTACCTGACGATGGTGTGACATGACCCCCGATCGCCGCGTCGCCCAGTTCACCGTGAGCCCCGATTTCGGTCCGGACCTCATCGCCTCGTGGTTCGTGTTCAACACCTGGCTCCAGCGCCACGTGGGCCGTCCCATCCACCTCGAGCTGTTCAACGGCTTCGCCGACCAGCGCGCCGCCCTCGCCGCGGGCGAGGTGGACCTGATCTACGCCAACCCGTCGGACGCCGCCTCGCTCGTCCGGTCCTACGGGTTCACCCCGGTCGCTCGTCCCGCCCAGCACCCCGACGAGGTCGTGCTGGCCGCGGCCGCGTCGTCGCCGGTCCACCACGTGGAGGACCTCGGACCCGGCACCCGCGTGGCGCGCACCGACGACCCCGACGTCTCGATGATCGCCCGGATCATGCTCGAGCCCGCCGACCTCGACGCCACCAACACCGTCGCCGTCGAGCTCGACACCTACGTGCTCGTGGCCAAGGCGGTGCTCGACGGCCGCGCCGACGTGGGGGCGTTCCTCGACCGCGCCTTCGCCGGTCTCTCCGGCCTGGTCCGCGACCAGTTGCGGCCGCTGGTGACGAGCCAGATCAGCGTCATCCACCACGCCCTGATGGTCGGTCCTCGGCTGGCGGCGCACCGCGACGAGCTGCTCGGCGTGCTCACGTCGATGACCGCCGACCCCGCCGGCGCCCGCGTGCTGGCCGAGCTCGACATCGTCGGCTGGCAGGCCATGGAGCACGAGGAGGCCGAGTTCCTCATCGACCTGATGGACACCCTGGCGGCCTGACGGACCGGGCAACGGCGCCCGATCCGCCCCACCGCCAAAACGGAGGAGGCCCCCCGGCGAACCGGGGGGCCTCCTCGCGAGATCGGGACTGCTCAGATGGCTCGGACGTCCTGCGCCTGCTCACCCTTCGGACCCGTGGTCACCTCGAACTCGACCGCCTGGCCTTCGTCGAGGGACCGGTAGCCCTGCCCCTGGATGGCCGAGTAGTGCACGAAGACATCGGGCCCGCTCTCGCGGGAGATGAAGCCGTAGCCCTTCTCGGCGTTGAACCATTTCACGGTACCGGTTGGCAAACCGGCCCCCTTTCAGTGTTGCGGGGCCGGCCTACTTCGTCGGACGTCCCTGCTGGTGATTGTTGCGCCGACCACCGTAGTCGTGCGGGGGCGCGTCATGCGATGAAACCTTCGTCTGACGCTGCCGCCGGGGTCGGCTCAGCGGTCGAGGGCGAGCAGTTCGCTGCCCTCGTGGGTCTGGTCGACGTCGGTCTTGACCAGCCATCCGAGGCCGGCGGCGATCGCCGCACAGCCGACCAACACGCCGATCGGCAGCAGCAGGACCAACGCGATGACTATGAGTGCGGGACCGACGTCCATGCGGGTGATCCTAGCGATGCTCGCACCGGACAGGGGCCGGTCGGCGGTCGTCTGGACCGGGTCATCTCCGTTCGGCCGCCCACGATCCGACTGGTACCACGAGTTGGGCAACGAACGCCGCTCGGGCCGCGGCACGCGGTCACGGGACCCGGGCCCAGGCCTCGATCTCGACGAGCGCGCCGAGCGGCAGCTCGGCCACGCCCACCGCCGAGCGAGCCGGCCGGTGGTCGCCGAAGCACTCGACGTAGGTGGCGTTCATGGGGGCGTAGTCCGACATGTGGCGCAGGAAGACCGTGGTCTTCACCACGTCGGCGAGGCTCGCCCCCTCGGCCACGAGCAGCGCCTCGAGGTTGGCGATGGCCTGCCGCAGCTCGCCGTCGATCCCGCCGGTGACGATGGCCCCGTCCTTCAGCCCGATCTGGCCGGAGGACACGAGCCACTCCCCCGCCCGGACGATCGGCGTGTACGGGCCCACGGGCGTGCTCATGGGATGAAGGGTACGCCAGTCCGCCGGGCCGACAGCAGACCCGACACGGGCTCCTCCGTCGGAGCCGCCTCGGCATCCGGTTCGCGCTACGGGGATTCCCTTCCGCCCCGCCACGTCACCCGGAGCACGGGGTCGAGCCGGTCGGCCAGCTCGCGGGTAGGCCCTGGTGGCGCCAGACGGCGAGGGCGACGGCGGCGAAGACGGCGTCGGAGCCGTTGACCGGCTCCCCGCCGGCCGACCCGTCGATCTCGACCTCGATCGGTGGGGTGTCGGCGGCCCTCAGCACGCCGAACGAGCGGATGGTCAGGTCGTGGACCTCGCCGTCGTCGTCCACCGACAGGCCCTCGGCGGTCACCCAGCCGAGGGCCATGTGGGCCGCGCCGACGCAGTAGGAGCGCAGGACGACCTCGTCGAGCGGGTCACCACAGGCGACCCGCACCCGCAGGCCGGTGGCGGTGACTTCGGCCTCGGCCACGGCCCCGTCGGGGGAGCGCACCTCGGTGGCACCGGTGGCGGCGCCCACCAGGACGGCCGCCTCGGCCCAGCCCGCGGCCCGCAGTGCCACCGAGGTCGGCGGCCCGGCCACATCGACCTCCTCGACGACCAGACCCGGCGCCACGGCCGCGACCGCGGCCTCGATCCCCGGGGTGCGCACGACCCGCAGGACGCCGCGGCCCTCGCGGTCGGCGCCTCCCGCCACCGGCGGCCGCTTCGGGCTCAGGCGGACCGTGTCCTCCCGGGAGAACAGCACCCGGACCGCCCGGCCGTGCTCGTCGGCGAGGCGGCTGGCGATGGCGCCGACGGGCGACGCGGCCTTCCCGCCGAAGGCGCCGCCGTTGGCGAGCGGCGTGACCGGCTCGCCCCCGGGCGCGCACCAGGAGGCGTCGGGCTCGAGGTAGGCGGGCTCGACCCAGGCGGTGCGCAGGGTCACGGACCAGTCGCCGGGCGGGACCTCGAGCGGGTGCGCCACCGCGGCGGTGGTGCGGCGGCCCTGGCGCTTGCCCGAGCGCTCGCGGGCCTCGTGCAGGGTCTCGGCCACCACCCACTCGCCGTCGGCGGCGCGGACCGCCACCAGGGCGTCGGCGGGCGCGGTGTCGTCGGCGAACCCGGCCCGGCCCAGGGCGACCTCGGGCCCGACCCGCTGGGGGACGCGGCCCTCGATCGTCGCCCGGCGACCGGCGGCGTCGAGGTCGCGCCCCGGGTCACCGTCGCGCGCCGGCGCCTCGCCGACCAGCGCCCAGGCCTCGTGGAGCGTGCGCCACCCGGTGCACCGGCACAGGTGGGCGGAGAGGGCGCGGTCGACCGCAGCGTGGTCGTCGGAGGCCGTGCCCTTGGCCCGGAGCCCCGCGAGGCGGACGATGATCCCCGGGGTGCAGAAGCCGCACTGGCTCGCGCCGGTCGCGCAGAAGCGCTCGGCCCAGTCGTCGCGCTCGTCGGCGTCGAGGCCGTCGAGGGTCGTGATCGACCGGGCCGCCACCCGTCGGGCGGGCGTCACGCACGCCACCCGCGGTGATCCGTCGACCAGCACCGTGCAGCACCCGCACTGCCCCTGCGGGCTGCACCCGTCCTTGGGCGTGCGGATCCCGAGGCGGTCGCGGAGCACCTCCAGCAGCGAGGCACCGTCGTCCGGGACGGTGACTCCGCGACCGTCGACGCTGAAGGAGAGGCTCACCGGGCCCACGTTAGATTCGGGCCATGCCCGACCCCTCCCCCCTCCTGACCCGCCGCACCCTGCTCGCCGGAGCCGCGGGCGTGGCCGGCGTGGCCCTGCTGGCCGCCTGCGGCAGCAACGGAGACAGCGGCGACGGCGAGAGCAGCGACGGTGGGGACAGCGGCACGGACGTGCGTTCGGTCAACCTCGGCGCGGTCTTCCCCCTCGACGGCCTGATCGTCACCGGCTCCCCCCAGCGCCTCCCCTTCATCGTCATCGACGCCGAGGGCGCGCCCCTCGACGACGGGCCGACGTCGCTCGAGTTCGTCGTGACCGACCTCGACGGCAATCCCGTGGGCGACCCGGTCACGGTGGAGCGGCGCAACCAGGGCATCCCCACCGCCTACTACCCCCTGATCTTCGAGTTTCCCGAGCCCGGCACCTACCAGGCCACGACCACCGTGGACGGCGAGGAGCTCGTCCCCCGGGCCTTCTCGGTGGTCGAGCCGAGCGCGGTCGACGTCCCCCAGCCCGGCCAGCCCATGATCCCGGTGGACACCCCGACCACGGCCGACCCCCGCGGCGTCGACCCCCTGTGCACCCGGGACCCCGAGTGCGACCTGCACGTCGAGACCCTCACCGCCGTGCTGGACGCCGGCCGGCCGACCGCGCTGCTCATCGCCACCCCGGCCTACTGCCAGACCGCGATCTGCGGGCCGGTGCTCGACGTGCTGCTCAGCCAGCAGACCGAGTTCCCGGAGGTCTCGATGGTGCACGCCGAGGTGTACAAGGACCCGGAAGCGGGGGACAACATCGCCGACGCCACCCTCGCCCCGGTGGTCGACGCCTACCACCTCGGCTACGAGCCGGCGCTCTTCCTGGCCAACTCGGACGGGACCATCGCCGTCCGCCTCGACACCATCTTCGACGAGTCCGAGGTGAACGAGGCGCTGGCCCAGCTCACCTGAGCGATCCACACCCGGACGCGCGACCACCGCCGGCGCGCAGCCGGCGGTGGCGTCAACCGTGTCCCGGGGCCACCCGTCCGCGGGAGCGGGTCAGCGGGTCAGCTGAACGACTGGCCGCAGCCGCAGCTGCGCTGCGCGTTCGGGTTGTCGATGGAGAACCCGGCGTCGTTGAGGCCGTCCTTGTAGTCGAGCCGGGCGCCGCGCAGCAGCTGGGCGCTCGACGGGTCGACGATGACCTTCACGCCGCTCGACTCGTCGAGCAGGTCGTCGCCGGCCACGTCGGAGTCGAAGAACATCTCGTAGCTGAAGCCCGAGCACCCGCCGGGCCGCACCGCGACCCGCAGGGCGAGCGAGTCGTCGCCCTCGGCGGTGATGAGCTCCTTGACCTTGCTCGCCGCAGCGTCGGTGAGGACCATGACGGCGTTGTCGCCCACGGTGGTGGTGTCTTCGGTGATGCTCATGGATCCATCCTATCGGTGAGGTGCGTTTCGGCACTTGGGGTGGTGGTGTCGGTGGCGGCGCCCACCAGCTCGACCTGGCAGGGCGAGCGGTGGACCAGGCTGTGGAACTCGGCGACCTCGTCGTCGCCCAGGGTGTCGACCAGGCCCTCGACCATGCCGCGGTGCAGCCCGCACACGAGGTCGGGGTTGGCCTCGGCGAGGTCGCGGAAGGGGCAGTGGGTGAAGCCGACCGTCACGCCCCCGGGACCGCCCTCGACCTCGGGGTCGAAGCCCATCTCGGCGAGCTGACCCATCAGGGCGTCGAGGCAGGGCGTGCCGTCGGGGAAGGCCTCGGCGTCGAGCCGGCCCTGCTCCCGACCGGCCTCGGCGGCGTCGTCGCCCTCGAGGCCGGCGGCGTCGGCCATCGCCAGCAGCATGGCCGCAAGGCGCGGGAAGGCGGGGGGCTCGAGCCCGAGCGAGGGGGCGTCGTGGGCCAAGGAGTAGAGGTGCTGCGGCCGGCCCACGCCCCCGGTGTTGCCGATGCGCAGGTCGAGCAGGCCGACATCGCGCATGCGGTCGAGGTGGGGGCGGACCGTGTTGACGTGCAGGCCCAGGGTCTCGGCGATGTCGGCGGTGGACCGGGGCGCGGGCGAGCGCGCCAGCTCGAGGTAGATGGCGTAGCGGGTGTTGTCCCCGAGCGCCTTGAGCACGTCGAGGCGTGCGTCGTCGGCCACGACCCGAGATTACACGGTGTTTCCCGGTAAAATCGCC
>CAZYPY010000091.1:0-1430 GCA_964649545.1 uncultured Microthrixaceae bacterium
AGCGGGGCCTCACCGCGGGCTTCCGGTTCTTCATGGAGAGCCCCGAGTTCGTGCGGCTCCTGCGGCGGGAGTTCCTCGAGAACGAGGGTCATCTGGGGCTCGACCTCGGCGCGGCGATGCGCCCGCAGTTCGAGCGGGCCGCCAACTTCCTGCAACGGGAGATGGACGCCGGGCACTTCCGCCGCCACGACCCCGAGCAGCTCCTGCTGACCGGCTACGGCGCGATGCTCAGCTACTTCAGCGACCTGCCCGTGATCGAGTCGATGCTCGGACGGGACCCGACCTCGCCCGAGGCCCTCGAGGCGCGCCTCGACCACATCCGCGAGTTCTTCCGGGCCGCCCTCGAAGTCCAGGGCGAGGGTCAGGGCGGATCCTCCGGCGCCTGACGGGCGCGGACGAAGCCCTCCCCGTCGGCGTCCGGCACGAGCACGGTGACGGTGTTGGCGCCGGCCCGCAGGTGGGCGGGATCGACGAGGGCGAGGACGTGCCCGTCGCCGCCTGCGGTCCAGGTGACGTCGCCGACGCCCGCGACCGTTCCGTGGAGGGCGAGCAGCACCTGCTCCGGGCCGGCGTCGACGCCCTCACCGGCGAGCGTCCCGGTCACCTGCACCGGGAGGTACGACGAGTCGAGGTCGACCGACGCCAGGGCCGGCGCCTCGGCCGAGGACCAGGTCCACGCCGTCGCCTCGTCCGCCGGGAGCAGTGCCGAGGCCGGTCGACCGACGTGCGGGCCCAGGGGCCCGGCGGCGAACACACCACGCCAGTCCCCGGTCGCCGGGAAGCGTCGTTGGTTGCGCCGGGCCAGCGCCATCAGGGGCTCGAGGCCCGTCGAGAGCGCGTGGACGGCTCCGTCGGGCCCGATCACCACCGGGTCGGGCCGGGGTCCCGTCGGGGTCAGGGGAGCGCCGTCGAACTCCCATCGGGTCTGCACCCCGAGCAGGTCGACCAGGGTCGGCACCAGGTCGACGGTCTGCGCCGGTCGGTCGTCGATCGTCCCGGTCCGCTGACCGGGGGCCTTGATGATCAGCGGGACGCGGAAGACCTCGTCCTGGGTGCGCGGCGTCGGCTCGCGCATCGGGAGGCCCGGCGTGAACGCGGCGCCGTGGTCCGCGACCACCGCGACCACGGTCCGGTCCAGTCGTCCCAGGTGCTCCAGACGGTCCAGCAGGCGACCGAGGAGGGCGTCGACGAAGCCGACCTGGAGCAGGTGCCGGGCCTGGGCCCGCCGGACGAGGGCCTCGTCGGCGGTCCACCGCGCCTCCGGCTCGTACGTGAGGCCCTCGAGGGTGGCGCCGTACTCCTGCCCGCTCGGGAGCAGGGCCCAGGGAGCGTGGGGGAGCACCACGTGGGCGACGTCGAGGCGCGGCCCGGTGCCGGTACCGAGCCCTTGCAGCAGTCGCGCTGCCGGCGCGACCCTGCCCACCCCGACC
>CAZYPY010000091.1:1530-4635 GCA_964649545.1 uncultured Microthrixaceae bacterium
CGACGCGCTCCTCGGGCGCGAGTGGCCCGGTGTCGGCACAGACGTCGGGCGGGCACAGGTCGGTCACCGCCTCGACGACGTTCATCCGGTGGGACCCCGCCAGCAGGGTGAAGAGGTTGCGGGGGTGGTCCACCGCGGTCGGGACGGCGTCGGGGGGTGGTCGGCGACCGGTGAGGACGCTCGGCACCGCGGTCTCGGTCCAGGCGTACGAGCTCGACGCGTTTCGGTACCACGTGCCCGACGCCGCCAAGCGTGCGAAGTTCGGGAACCGAGCGGCGTCGATGCGCCCGTCGGCGCGCAGGAGGCTGGCCAAGGGGAGCTCGTCGAGGACGAGCAGGGCGACGTCGTGCGGGTGCTGCACGTGGTGGGCGGGGGCCGCGGCGGCCGCCGGCTGCCAGAGCAGGCGAGCGGTGGGCGAGGTGAACGCGAACAGCGCGAGGACGACGACCGGCAGCGGGGTCAGGCAGTCGAACGCCTCGCGCAGGCCGCGGAGGTGGGCGCCGGCGACGGCGAGGAGGGCGCCGGCGGCCACCGACCCGATGACGAAGAGCACCCCGCCCGACGAGCGGGGAAGCAGCACCGTGGCCACGAGCAGCGCGCCGAGCAGGGCCACCACGAGGTGGTGCGCCGCGGCGCCGAGGCGCTCGTGGACGGCGGCGGCGACCGCGACCGAGGTGATCGCGGCGAGGGCGGGCACGAACGCCACTAGGCAGCCGAAGGCCAGGATCTCGCCGTCGGTCGCCGAGCGGGCCACGAAGAAGGTCGGGTGCTGCCCGAACAGGTCGAGCACGGGGTGCGAGACCGCGAGTGCGGCCAGACCGGCGCCCACCGGCACGGTCCGGCCGAGCGCGGCGTCGACCCGGCGCAGCGGACCGGCTGGCTCCATGCCTGGGTCCATCGACCTAGGTCGAACGGACCATGAGCGCGTTCTCGGCGCGTGGGAGCCGAACCGGCCGTCGCCTAACCTCGGCCGGATGCCCACGCTGTCCGAAGCCGAGTCGAAACGGCTCCTGGCCGCCCACGGTGTCCCCGTCGCCGAGGAGGCCGTCGTGGCCGACGCCGACGGCGCGGTCGCCGCGGCCGAGCGGCTGGGCTTCCCCGTCGTGGCCAAGCTCTGCGGCGACGCCATCGCCCACAAGACCGAACGGGGCCTCGTGCGCCTCGGCCTCGCCGACGCCGAGGCCGTGCGGCGCGCGGCCGACGAGCTGCTGGCGGCGTCCCGGCCGGAGGACGGCGAGGTGGGCGTCCTCGTGGCGCCGATGGTGTCGGGCAACCGCGAGCTCATCGCCGGCCTGTCGCTCGACCCCCAGTTCGGGATGACCGTGATGCTGGGCGTGGGCGGGATCCTGGCCGAGGCCGTCGCCGATGTGACCTTCCGGCTGGTGCCGCTCGACCGCACCGACGCGCTCGAGATGGTCGAGCAACTGCGCACCCAGGCCCTGCTCGGTCCCTTCCGGGGCGAGCCCGCGGTGGATCGCGACGCGGTCGTCGACGTGCTGGTCGGGCTGTCGGCGGCGGCGGAGGCGCACCCCGAGTTGGTCTCGGCGGACCTGAACCCCCTGATCGTGCACGAGGGCCGACCGATCGCGGTCGACGCCCTCGTCGAGGTGGCGGGGGTGGCCGGCTGATGGCTCCCACCCAGGAGCAGTTCCGGGCCCTGTTCGAGCCCCGGGGCGTCATCGTCGCGGGCGCCTCGACCCACCCCGGCAAGTTCGGCTTCGTGTGCCTCCACAACATCCTCGCCGGTGGCTACGAGGGGCGGGTGTTCGCCACCAACCGGGACGGCGCCCAGGTCCTCGGCCTCGACTGCCTGACCTCGATCGGCCAGGTCCCGGACGGTGCCGCCGACCTGGTGTTCATCTGCACGCCGGCGTCGACCAACGTCGAGCTGCTGCGGGAGTGCGCCCGCAAGGGCGTCCGCGCCGCCTTCGTCGCCTCGGCGGGCTACGGCGAGGCGGGGGACGAGGGCCGCGCCGCGGAGGCCGAGCTGGTGCGGGTGGCCGAGGAGTGCGGGATCCTGCTCGCCGGGCCCAACGGCCAGGGCGTGGTCTCGCCGCCCGCGAAGCTCTGCGCCCAGATCGTGGCGCCGAACCCGCCCCGCGGCCACATCGGGGTCGCCAGCCAGTCCGGGAACTTCGTCTCGTCGTTCGAGAACTTCGCCCAGCACAGCGGCATCGGCATCAGCCGGGCCGTGAGCGCCGGCAACTCGGCCGCGGTGACGGTTCCGGACTTCCTCGACTTCTACGCCGACGACCCCGAGACCCGGGTGGGCCTGGCCTACCTGGAGGGCATCACCGACGGCCGGGCCTACTACGAGCGCCTGCGGGCGGTCGCCGAGCGCAAGCCCCTCGTGATCGTCAAGGGCGGCGCCACCGCCGGCGGTGCCCGTGCCGCGGCCAGCCACACCGGCTCGCTCGCCACCGACGACGCGGTGTTCGACGGCGCGATGCGCCAGGCCGGCGTCACCCGGGCCGCCACGGTGGAGGAGGCGTTCGAGGCGGCCGCCACCTTCGCCACCCAGCCGCGCCCCAAGGGACCCCGCACGGTCGTCTACACGACCGCCGGAGGCTGGGGCGTCGTCACCGCCGACGCCATCGGGCGCACCGACCTCGTGCTGCTCGACCTGCCCGACGACCTCCGCCGCCAGATCGACACCAAGCTGCCGCCCCGGTGGAGCCGCAGCAACCCGGTCGACCTGGCCGGCAGCGAGACCCGGGACACCATCCCCGAGGTCATGGAGATCGTGGCCAGCCACCCCGACGTCGACGCGGTGATCTTCCTCGGCCTCGGGATCCAGGCCAACACCGCCCGCATGGAGCGCGAGGGCCCGTTCTACCCGGGGCACGGCCTCGAGCGGATCGTGGACTACCACGAGCGCCAGGACGCCCGCTTCGCCCAAGCGGCCGCCGACATCTCCGAGGCCACGGGGAAGCCCATCCTGACCGCCACCGAGCTCGCCACCACCGACCCCGCCAACGCCGGCCCCGCCGCGGTCCGCGCCAGCGGTCGGCTCTGCTACGGCTCGTCCAACCGAGCCGTCACCGCGTTGGCGCACCTGTGGCACGACACCCGCTGGCGCCAGCGCCGCGGCCTGCTCTGAGCCCC
>CAZYPY010000091.1:4735-12987 GCA_964649545.1 uncultured Microthrixaceae bacterium
GCCCATCGCCCCGACGAGGCGGTGACGCCCGCCTCGACCGAGAAGGTGCTCACCGCCGCGGCCGCGCTGGCCGCGCTCGGGCCCGACCACCGCTACAGGACCAAGGTCGCGGCGCTGGCCGCACCGAACGGCGGTGTGGTCGCCGGCAACCTCTTCCTGATCGGCGGTGGCGACCCGGTGCTCGCCACCCGTGACTACGCCGAGCGCACGCCCCAGCAGGCCGAGGCCCGCACCAGCCTCGAGGCGCTCGCCGACGAGGTGGTCGCCGCCGGCGTGACGCGGGTCGAGGGCGGTGTCGTCGGCGACGACACCCGCTACTCGACGGCGCGGTACGTCGCGGAGTGGCCGTCGCGCTACATCGACCAGAACCAGACCGGTCCGCTCTCGGCGCTGTCGGTCAACGACGGCTTCGAGAGCTACCCCCGCGCGGCCGATCCCGGGGCGCCCCTGCGACCCGCCGCCGATCCGGCCACCCAGGCAGCGGCGGTCTTCACCGCCCTCCTGCGGGAGCGGGGCGTCGAGGTCGTGGGGTCGCCCTCGGCCGGTGCCGCCCCCGCCGACGCGGTCACCCTGGCCAAGCAGCGGTCCGAGCCGCTCGAGGCCATCCTCGCCCAGCTCCTCACCTTCAGCGACAACCAGACGTCCGAGCTGGTGCTGCGCGAGGTGGGCCGGGCGGAGTCAGGTGAGGGCAGCACCGCGGCGGGGGCCGCGGCGGTGGAGCGCCTCCTGGTGGACGAGGGCCTGGCCGTCGGGCCGGAGGACGCGGTGGACGGTTCGGGTCTGGCCGAGTCGAACCGCCTCACGTGCGCGACCCTCGTGGCGGCGATCGAGGCCTACCCGGCGCTCGTCCCCGGCTTCGCCACGGGTGGCGAGCCGGGGACGCTCGCCACGTTCGCGGGAACGCCGCTCGAGGGGCGCCTGCACGCGAAGACAGGCTCGCTGAACCACGTCCGGTCCCTCGCCGGCGTGGTCGACCTGCTCGAGGGCGGCGAGCAGCTGACCTTCGCCTACGTCTTGAACAACCCGCCCTACGTCACCCCCGAGCAGGACGCACTGCGCGGCCAGTTGGGCGCGCTCCTCGCGAGCTACCCCGATCGCCCCGCGCTGGCCGACCTCGTCCCGGTGCGGGTCCCGGGCCAGTCGGGTGGCGGAGACGACGGGCCGGGTGGTCGCGGCGACTCGGCCGGGACCACCACCACGGCCGGCGGGTCGCCCACCACGACCGCCGGGCCGTGACCGGGGCGACGCGGGATGGGGCCCGACAGGGTCCGGCGGTACCATCGCCCGCCGTGCCCCGGCCCGCGCGACCGTCGTTCCGCGTGGCCCTCGGCCTCGTCGCCCTCGGGGGCCTCCTGCTGCGCGTCGTGTTCACCCTCGCCAGCAAGGGTGACGAGCCGGCCACCGGCGACGGCGTCTACTTCACCGGTCAGGCCAGTGCCCTGGCCGACGGCCTCGGGTTCATCGACCCGATCCTCTACCAGGCCTTCGACCTCCGGCTCCAGGCCGCCCACCATCCGCCGCTCTACAGCGTCTACCTGGCGCTGGCCTCCCTCGTCGTCGGGGACAGCCCCCAGATGCTCCGGCTGGCGACCAGCCTCGCGAGCGTGGCCATGATCGTCGTGGTCGGTCTCGTCGGCCGGCGCGTGGCGGGGGAGCGGGCCGGCCTGCTGGCCGCGGTGGCAGCGGCGCTCTACCCCAACCTGTGGGCCAACGACCCGTTGCTGCTCTCCGAGCCGCTCTACGCGCTGATGATCGCGCTCGTCCTGCTCTGCGCCTACCGGCTCTGGGACGACCCCCGGCCCCGCGAGGCGGTCTGGCTCGGGCTCGTGCTGGGGCTCGCCACGCTGACCCGGGCCGAGGCGCTCCTCCTGTTCGTCATCCTCGCCCTGCCGCTGATCCTGCTGTGTCGCCAGCTCGACCGGGTGGCCCGGGCGGTGCTCGTGGCGGTGGTGTTCGCCGTGGGTGCGTTCGTGATGGCGCCGTGGGTCGGTCACAACCTGTACCGCTTCAACCAGCCCGTGACCCTGTCCTACGGCCTGGCCGGCGTGCTCACGCAGGCCAACTGCGACCGCACCTACGAGGGCGAGTACCTCGGCTACTGGCACCCGGACTGCTCGTTCCTCGACGAGACCATCGGCCCGTCCGCCCAGCAGTGCCTGCGCCAGCCCGCTCGGTGCGCGGAGATCTACAGCGAGCAGTTCGGCGACGAGTCGGACGCGGCCAAGCTGGGCCAGGAGCTCGGCCTGGAGTACATCTCGGAGCACAAGGGCCGGCTGCCCGTCGTGGTCGCCGCTCGGGTCGGCCGGATGTGGGGGGTGTTCCGCCCGGGCCAGCAGGTCCAGATCGACGCGGTGGGCGAGGGGCGCCCCCTCTGGGTGTCGCGACTGGCGCTCATCACCTTCTACGAGATGGTCGCCGTCGGTGTCGTGGGCCTGTGGCTGCTGCGGCGGCGCAAGGTGCCGATCCTTCCGCTCGCGTCGATGGCGGTCCTCGTCACCGTCGTCGCCGCGGTCGCGATCCCGGTGACGCGCTACCGCACGCCACTCGAGGTGGCGTTCGTGGTGCTGGCCGGGGTGGTGGCCGACCAGTGCGTGCGGTGGTGGCGTGCCCGCCGGCGGGCACCGGCCGACGGCCGCTCGTCGAGACCGGCCGGCGCACCGACCCCGAGCCCTTCCGACGAGCCGGTTCGTGGCTGAGCGGGGCTTCCGGCTGCGGCTGGGCGTGATCACCGCCGGGGCCCTCGTGCTGCGGCTCGCGTACGCGATCGGCGTCCACGGCAACGACGAGCCCGTCGGCGACGGCTTCTACTTCCACAACCAGGCCCTCTCGCTCAGCCAGGGCGACGGGTTCACCAGCCCGCTCGTCTGGGTCTACGGGGGCGAGAACGTCCAGGCGGCCCACCACCCTCCGCTGTACACCGTGTTCCTGGCCATCCCCTCCGCGCTCGGCCTCGACAGCCCCTTGGCCCACCGGGTGGTCTCGTGCCTGGCGGGGGCGGCCACGGTGGCCCTCGTCGGCCTGCTGGCCCGGCGGCTGGCGGGCGGGCCGGCCGCCGGCGACCGGGCCGGCCTCATCGCCGCCGTCCTCGCCGCGGCGTACCCCCTGCTCTGGGTCAACGACGGTCTGATCCTCTCCGAGCCCGTGTACGGGGTGACGCTGTGCCTGGTGCTCTTCGCGGCGTACCGGGTGTACGACGACCCCGGGTGGCGGAGGATGGCGGTGCTCGGCGCGGCGATCGCGCTGGCGGCCCTGACCCGCGCCGAGGCCTCGAACCTGCTGTTCCTGCTGGCCCTGCCGCTCGCGGTCCTCGTGCCGGGGCTGGCGTGGAAGCGGCGGGCGGGGCTGGTCGTGGTGGCCGGGGCGACCTACTGGCTCGTCATCAGTCCCTGGATCGTGCACAACCTCACCCGGTTCGAGCAGCCCGTGTTCCTGTCGTACGGCGCCGCCGGGGTGCTGCCCCAGGCCAACTGCGACCAGACCTACGACGGCCCCCTGCTCGGCTACTGGAGCGGGAAGTGCGCCTTCCCGAGTGCAGCCGAGATCCCGGAGGTGGCCGAACCCGACCCGGACATGGAGGTCGTCGTCCAGCAGGGGCTCGAATGGATCGGCGACGGCGACGAGTCCGTGGTCGCCGAGATCGGGCTGCAACGGGGCCTCGACTACATCCGCGAGCGTCCCGGGCGCGCCGCCGTGGTGTCGGCCGCCCGGGTCGGCCGCATCTGGGGCGTCTACCGGCCCGGCCAGAGCATCACCCTCGACACCGTGGTCGAGGGCCGGGGCGAAGCGGTGGCCACCACCGGTCTGATCCTCTACTACGAGCTCCTGGCGCTCGGCGTCGCCGGCTTGGTCGTGCTGCGCCGGCGAGGTGTTCCCATCCTGGCGTTCGTCAGCTTCGCCCTGTTGGTCACCCTCACCGCCGCGGTCGCGATCGGGATCACCCGGTACCGGTTCCCGGTGGACCTGGGCCTCGTCATCCTCGCCGGCGTGTCGCTCGACGCCGCGTGGCGCTGGCTCCGCCGCCCGACCCGCACCCCGACCCGTGCGGGCAGCGACCGCCCTCCCGGCGGTCGCACCGGGACGCCGAGCCCTCGGACGGACGAGCCGGCCGTGGCCGCACCGTGAGCGACCTCGACGCGACCACCGCGCTGCTCGCGGCCGAACACCCCGATCGGGAGTGCTTCCGCACCCCCGGCTACCTCGAGTGGCTCTACGAGGCCAACCCGTGCGGTCCGGCGATCCAGGAGAGCGTCGACCGCAAGGGCCAGCGCGTCTCGCACTTCGCGCTGCTGCCGCAGCGATGGGCGCGTGGCGACGAGGTGGCCGCGTTCTGCGTCGGCGTCAACGGGGTGACCCGCGCCGGCGCGGGACAGGCCCACTTCCTCGCGCTCCTCCGGCGGGGGATCCGGGAGATGGGGCGGCGGGGCGTGGTGGCCGGCTTCGGCGTCACCAACGAGTCGTCCACGGCCATGACCGTCACCCGCACCGGGATCGGCGACGTGGGCCCGTTGCCGGTCGTGGTGCGCCCGGTGACCCCGGGGGGGCGGTCGGTCGTCACCTGCGACGTCACGCCGGACTGGCTCGCGGGCGACGGTCCCGCCGAGCTCGCCGAGTCGCTCGCCCCGCCGCCCGACGACGGCTGGGCGCAGCAGTGGTCGGACGAGATCCTGCGGTGGCGCCTCGCCAACCCCTCGGCGGCCTACCGGGTGCACCTCGACCACGATGCCGCCGCCGTCACGACCCGCCTCCGCTACCACGGCATCCCGGTCACCGTCGTGCTCAAGCTCCTCGCCCGGGGCCCGGCACCCCAACGCCGGTCGGCCGGTCGGCTGGTGGCGGCGGCCTGCCGTCGCGATCGCTCGCCGGGCGCGGTGTACGTCGGCTTCAACGACCGCTTCGACGTCCCCGGCGCCGCCGTTCCGCGCCGCCTGCTGCCGTCGCCGCTGAACCTGGTGCTGTTCGGGGCCGACCGGGCATCGGCGGCGGTCGGCGAGGAGATCGAGGGCCTGCCCCAGGACGAGGTGCGCCTGCGGTGCTTCGAGCTGCTGGACTTCGACGCGCTGTGACCCCACCCACCCCCGCCGAACCCCACGACGACGCCGAGGCGACGGGCTCGACCGACGACCTCGCCGCGACCGCCGCGCTGCTGCGGCGCGAGCACCCGGAGGCCGACCGGTTCGAGGACACGGCGTTCCTCCGGTGGCTCTACCGCGAGAACCCCCACCACCCGGCCATCGAGGAGGACGTCGACCGCAAGGGCACGCGGGTCGCCCACTTCGCGCTGGTGCCCCAGCCGTGGCGCAACCGGGACGCGCAGGCGACGTTCGTGCTCTCGGTGAACGCCGTCACCCGCTCCGGCCTCGGCAGCATGCACTTCGTGGCGCTCACCGCCCGGGCCACGAAGCGGGCCATCGAGCGCAAGGACGAGCTCGGCGGTCTCATCGGCGGCATCGGCGTCACCAACGAGAACTCGACGATGCCCGGCCTGCACCGCATCGGCGCCCGGCTCATCACGAGCCTGCCCGTGGTCGCCGTCCCACGGCTCGGCGGCGGCCGCCACGTCGAGAGCCACGCGGTCACGCCCGAGCTGCGGGCCGGCCCGGACTTCACCCGCCTGCTGTCCCACCTCGACGAGGCCCCCGCCGACGGGTGGACGCAGCGGTGGACGACGGAGCAGTTGCGGTGGCGCCTCGCCGCGCCCGGGGCGGGCTACGCGATCCATGCCGACGACTCGGTGGTGGCGGTCTCCACCCGGGCCACGGCCAAAGGGGTCCCGCTGGCGGTCATCCTCAAGCTCCTGCCCCGCGGACCGGCACCCGGGCCGCGCTCGAGTCGCGCGGTGATCGCCGCAGCCATGCGCCACCACCGGGTGCCCGTGGCGGTGTACGCGGGCTTCAACGCTCACGTCCCGGTGCGGGGCGTGTCGATCCCGAAGGACGTCCAGCCCGCCCCGCTGAACCTCCTCTTCATCGCTCGCGACGAGGCGTCGCAGTTCCTGGGGATGGACCTCGAGGACGAGGGACCCCAGGCCGCCGCGACCTTCGACACCTTCGAGCTGTTGGACTTCGATGCGTTCTGACGGCGCCGTGGTGCCGATGTTCCCGCTCGGCACGGTGCTCTTCCCGACCATGGTGCTGCCCCTGCACGTGTTCGAGGAGCGCTACCGCGCCCTCGTCCGTGACTGCCTCGCCGCCGACCGAGAGTTCGGCGTCGTGCTCATCGAGCGGGGGAGCGAGGTCGGCGGCGGCGACGTGCGCTCCGACGTCGGCACGATCGCGCGCATCGTCGAGGTCGAGGAGTACCCAGACGGTCGGTTCGGCCTCGTGAGCGTCGGCCGGCGCCGCGTCGTGGTCGACCGTTGGCTGGACGACGACCCGTACCCCCGGGCGGAGGTGCGGGACTGGCCGGACCCCGAGCCGGCCGCGGACGACGGTGGGCGCGTCGAGGCCGCCCTCGCGGCCATGCTCGTCCCGTTCCGGCGGGCCTTGGCCCTGCAGGGCGAGCTGGGAGAGACGTCGGTCCCCGCCACCATCGAGCTCGCCGAGGACCCGGGCACGGCATCGTTCCAGGCCGGCGCGGTCGGGCCCATCGGCCCGCTCGACCAGCGGCGGGTGCTCGCCACCGAGGGCGTCGTCGACCGGCTCGAGCTCCTGACCGGCTTGTTCGCCGAGGAGGCGGAGGTCCTCGCCGCCCGCCTGTCGGGGTGAGCCGCCGCGCCCCCACGGGTAGGGTGGGCCGGCGGGTCGGCGCCGGCCCGCGCGACGACGAACGAGGAGCACAGTGGCGACGAGCATGAACCGGCCGGGCTCCCGGCACGACCCGATGACGCAGTTCGCCGACATCAAGGACCTGCTGGTCGCGTACGCGAAGCAGGAGACCGTCGACCCGCTGAAGGGTCTCGGTCGCTTCGTGGGCTATGGCGCCGCGGCCATGCTGCTCATCGGGATCGGCGCCATCGAGCTCACCATCGCCCTGCTGCGCCTGCTCCAGACCGAGACGGGCAGCCCGCTGACGGGCAACTGGTCCTGGGTCCCCTACCTCATCACCCTGCTCGTGGCCTCGGGCGTCGCCTACCTCGCCCTGAAGGCCGTCAACCGCACCTCGAAGGGGGGCTCGTCGTGACCACCGCCACGCCCATCACCCGGGACGACATCGAGGCCAAGTTCCGTGAGGTCCAGGGCGAGGTCGACGAGGCCGGCGAGACCGCCCGCAACGTCGCCCTCGTCGCCGGCGTCGTGGTCGTGGCCGTCGTGGCGGTCGCGGCCTTCTACTTCGGGCGCCGCCGCGGCAAGCTCCAGAAGACCGTCGTGGAGATCCGTCGGGTCTGATGGGCGCGGTTCTTCGTTTCGTCCGCCGCGCCGGCGTGGAGCGGGGCCTGTTCGAGGGACGCCGGGCCTGGCTGCTGCTCGGCGGCGTCGCCTGGGGCCTGCACTTCCTGAACAAGGCCGCCGGTCGCAACGAGGTCGTGGTCTACCGCGAGGAGCTCCTCCCCGGTGAGAGCGTGGTCGTGCGCCGGGAGGCCGTCCCCGAGCGGCGCCGGCGCCGCGGTCGGTCGTGAGGGTCCTGCTCCGCAACCCCCGTCGCGAGGTCGAGGTGCCGGGCCCGCTCAGCGTGGTCGCTCTGCTCCAGCGGCTCGACGTGCGCCGCGAGTCGGTGCTCGTGATCGCCGGGGACACCCTCGTGCCCGCCGACGCGATCCTGCCCGACGACGCCGACGTGGAGATCCGCCCGGTGATCTCGGGAGGGGTGGCATGAGCCGACGGGGACCCGGCTCGTGAAGTGCCGCGTCTGCCGGCAGCCGGCGGTCATCGACGTGCGCCGCCACAACGCCAACTTCTGCGTCGAGCACTTCGTGAAGCTGTGCCGCGACCAGGTCACCAAGGCGATCCACGAGTGGTCCATGTTCGAGCGCGGCGACCGGGTGCTCGTCGCGGTGTCGGGCGGCAAGGACTCGCTGGCCCTCTGGGACCTGCTCCTCGACCTCGACCTCGACATCGAGGTGGGCGGTCTGTACGTGGGCCTGGGCATCGGCGAGTACAGCGACGCCTCCGCCGAGCACGCACGTGCCTTCGCCGACCGTCGGGGCGTCGAGCTCCTCGAGGTCGACCTGCCGACCGACTACGGCTACGACATCCCGGACGGTTCCCGGGCGGCCCGGCGGGCACCGTGCTCGGCCTGCGGCATGTCGAAGCGCCACGTGTTCGACAAGGCCGCGCTCGACCACGGCTACGACGTGCTCGCCACCGGCCACAACC
>CAZYPY010000092.1:0-12880 GCA_964649545.1 uncultured Microthrixaceae bacterium
GACTCGCAGATCGCCGGGTACGTCTCCCGGTAGTACGGCAGCGCCACCGCGGCGATCGAGAGCGCCCAGGCGCGACCCCGCCGCCAGCGGGCCTCGTCGGCACCGCTGGCGTCGCGGAAGGCCTGGCGGGTCCAGCCGCTGAAGAGGTTCCACGCCGGCAGCAGTCCGACCGCGGGATCACCGACGGCGACCCCGCCCCAGTCGAGGACGCCCGAGAGGTGCCCGTCCATCCAGAGGAGGTTCCCGGGCGTCAGGTCGCCGTGGACCCAGACCGGGTCGCCGTCGTGGTCGGCCACGAAGGCGTCGGCCTCCCACGCCGCCACGAGCGCCTCGGGGTCGAACTCGTCGGCGAGCTCGACGATGCACGAGCGCACCTGCTCGTCCCGCAGGCGGATGGGGATCCCTCGCTGCGGCCCGTCGGGCGAGCCGGCGAGCGGGCCGCCCGTCGGGTCGATCGCCGCCAGTGCCCGATTGAACCCCGCGAGCTGGATGGCCAGGCGCTCGGCGCCCCACCAGTCGACGGGAGGCGGGTGCTCGCCCCAGATCCACCGCAGGATCGTCCACGGCCACGGGTAGCCCTCGCCGGGCTCCCCGGCCGCCACCACCTCGGGGATCTCCACCGGCAACTGCGGGCCGAGGTAGGGCAGCCACCGCTGCTCGGCGGCGACCGCCTTCACCGCCCAGCCGATGCGGGGCAGGCGGACGACCAGCTCGTCGCCGAGTCGGTACATGGCGTGGTCGGTGCCCCACTCCCCCGCAACGGTCAGGGGAAGGTCGGCCCACCGCGGGTGCTGTGCGGCGAGGAGCCGCCGGACCAGCGCCGGCGACACGTCCACCTCGTCTCCGTGCATCCGGCCGTCCACGCCGCCGACGCTAGAGCGGGCGCCGTCGACCGTCAGTGGGGATTACGCCGGGCCGCTCGGGCCACTGGGGCGAGGCACCGGCGGGTAGATCCGGGGCGGCGCGAGCACCTTCGGCGGGCGGGCCGCGGTGGCGACGAGGCCCGCCACCAGGACGAGCACCCAGCCGAGGGTGATCACGAACAGCCCGACGCCCGGGTCGGTCACCTCGGCCACGAAGGCGCCGCTCGTCCCCGCCTCGAGCCACCCGGAGACGTCGGCGAAGCGCACCGCCACCCAGAAGACGCCGATGAGGGCCGAAACGATCAGGAGCACCTTCACGACCATCCCGGCCCGAGCGAGCAGGGCCAGGACCGCCATGACCACGGGCACGACGCACACGGCGAGGTGGACGGGGCCGTCGTTGAGATCGCCACCCCAACCGCTCGTCGACGCGCCGACGCCGGCCACGTCGACCTCGACGATCGGCAGGAACGTGCCCGCGACGACGAGCACGACGCCGACGAGGGTGGTCACCGCAGCCGCGACGTTGCGGCGGGGCACGCCGGACCGAGCCTCGGCGGCGGGTGCGACCGACCCCGCCAACGGTTAGTAGGCGCCCTTGCCGTGGAGGACGGCGGTGGCCGTCTTGAGGACGATGACGAGGTCCATGGAGAGCGACCAGTTGTCCACGTAGTAGAGGTCGAGGCGGACGGACTCGGCCCACGGCAGGTCGGCTCGGCCCGAGACCTGCCAGAGGCCGGTGAGGCCGGGCTTGACCAGCAGGCGCCGGCGCACGTCCTCGGGGTACTTGGCCACCTCCGAGGGCAGCGGTGGGCGGGGGCCGACGAGCGACATCTTCCCGGACAGCACGTGGACCAACTGCGGCAGCTCGTCGAGGGAGAACCGCCGGAGCCACCGCCCGACCGTCGTGCGCCGAGGGTCGTCGCGGATCTTGAACAGCAGGCCGTCGTGCTCGTTCAGGGTTACGAGGGTGTCGAGGTCCTGCTCGGCCCGCTCGGTCATGGTGCGGAACTTCCACATCGTGAACGGCTTGCCGTCACGCCCGATCCGGGTCTGGCGGAAGATCGCCGGGCCCCGGCTGGTGAGGCGGACGAGCAGGCCGATCACCACGAACACCGGCAACAGGAGGAGCACGAGGACGAATGCCGTCACCCGGTCGATCAGCGACTTGACCAGGCGGGCGCCGCCGGTGAGCCGGGGCGGCTCCACCAGCAGCAGGGGCAGGCCCGCCACCGGCTGCACGCTCACGCGGGGACCGGCCACGTCGGTGATGGTGGGGACGACCATGAGGTCGACCCCCGTTCCCTCGAGGTCCCAGGCCAGGCTCCGCAGCGCCCCCGTGGGCAGGGCCTCCGTGCCGGCGATGGCGAGGATCTCGGCCCGCTCGTCGCGCACGGCGCTGATGGGGTCGGCGGCCGGCAGCACGGGCATGCCGAGCTCGTCGACGACCTCGGCCGGCGCGTCGCCCACCACGCAGGCGCTGACCACCTGGTACCCTTGGTCGACCGCGCCCCGGAAGTGGCGCACGGCCTCGAGCACCGCCTCGGGCCGGCCCAGCACCACCACCCGCCGCATCTGGAGGCCATGGGCGCGCTGACGGGCGAGCCAGTTGCGGGCCAGGTAACGGCCGAACAGCGTCCAGCCGGCGATGAGTGGGGCGAGCCCCATGACGAAGCCGCGGGCGACCTGCGCCCTGGTGAGGAAGACGATGAGCACGGCCACCGCCAGCGCCCCGACCGCCGCCCGGATGATGCGCCGGTACTCCTCGGTGCCCGACCCGAGGATGGCGTGCTGGTACGCGCCGCTGACCGCGAGGATCGCCAGCCACGACGCCACCGCGACCACCGCGACGAGCAGGTACGGCACGTGTTCGCCGTCGATGGTCAGCGACGCCCCGAAGAGCACCTCGCGCAGGACCTGGGCGAGCATCGCGCCGGCGAGGGCCGACAGCGCGTCGACGACGAAGGTGACCCGCCGGTAGCGCTCGACGGCGTGGTGCACCGGCTGGGCCAGCAGTCGCTCGGACGCGGCCGGCGGCGCCGCGGCGGCCGCCGCGGCGGCGAGGTCCTCGGCCATGTGCTCGTCGTCGGGCCGCTCGTCGGCACCGGCGTCGCCCGCGGGCGACGCCGGCCCGGACGCCTCGTTCGGCTCGTCGGCCGCGCGAGCTTCAGCCATCGGCGGATCGCCCGCCATCGCCGCGTTTGGGCTCCCCCATCGGGCCGGTCGGACCGCGGGGGTGGACCTCGCCCGCTCGCTCGCCCGCGACGACCGGACCGGGCCCGGCGGCCTCGCCGCCACGCTTGCGCACGAAGATCATCAGCATCGAGGCCATGGAGCCAGGCAGCACCGCCAGCACGCCGCGCTGGAGGCGCTGCGCCGCCCGGGACGAGCCCGCGTAGAGCGGCTCGCTCTCGTGGCGGTAGGAGAAGTCGTCGAAGCGGTCCGCCGGGAAGTGGCGGCGCACGTCGCCGAGGGTGTTGCAGCGGTAGCGGGTCGGGAACACGTCCTCGGCCTTGCGATCCGGCTGGAGCCGGCGCAGGAACCGGGTGTGGAACGAGTTCGGCACCAATCGGGCGCCCACGCCGATGTAGCCCCACTTGTTCGGCGTGCGGGCGCAGAGCCAGCCGCCGGGGCGCAGCACCCGCTCGAGCTCCCGGGCGGTGTGGGCGGGGTCGTCGAGGTGCTCGAAGGTGAAGTCGGAGACCACCAGGTCGACCGAGGCGTCGGCCAGCGGCAGGACTGCCGAAACCCCGTCGAGCACGATGGCCTCGTCGAGCACCGGGTTCTCCTCGACCACCGGGTCGATGTCCGCCCCGATCACCCGGGCCACGTGACCCTGGTGGACCTGCAGGCCGCGCCGGTACTCGACCGGGTCCTCCTGGGGGCCCACGCCCCGACCCGCGCCGAAGTCGAGCAGCACCATGTCGGGCCGCAGCAGCGACCGGACCCGACCGTAGAACTGCACCGTGCCGTCGACGCGGCTGAAGCCCCCGGCTCCCACCTCGGGGTAGAGCCCCCCGAACGGCACCGCTCCCCCGTCGGCCATCGGGCACGAGACTACGCTCCCGGCGCCCATGCGGATCCTCCTCCACGACTACTCGGGGCACCCGTTCCAGGTGCAGCTCAGCCGGGAGCTGGCCGCCCGGGGGCACCAGGTCGACCACGTCCACTGCCCGTCGTACACCACCGGCAAGGGCTCGCTGGTGCGCCGGCCGGGCGATCCCGAGGGGTTCCGGGTGCTCGAGGTGGACCTGGGCGAGTCCTTCGACAAGTACCACTTCGGGCGACGCCTCCGACAGGAGGTGCGGTACGGCAAGCAGTTCTCGGCGTTGGCCGACGAGCTGCGCCCCGAGATCCTCGTCTCCTGCAACGTGCCCCTGTTCGCCCAGGAGCAGATCCAGCGGTGGGCCCGCCGCACCCGCACGCCGTTCCTCTTCTGGCAGCAGGACGTCTACTCGTTCGCCATGCGCGACACGGTGAAGCGGAAGCTGCCCGGCCCGGGCCACCTCGCCGGCGCCTGGTTCGTGCACATGGAGAGGCGGATGCTGCGTCGCAGCGACGCCGTGGTCACCATCTCGCCCGACTTCCTCCCGATCCTGCACGAGTGGGGCGTCCCCGACGACCGGGTCGACGTGGTCGAGAACTGGGCGCCGCTGGAGGACCTCCCCGAGCGCCCGCGTCGCAACCCCTGGTCCACGGCCCACGGTCTCGACGACCGCCGGGTGCTGCTCTACTCCGGGACGCTCGGGCTCAAGCACAACCCCGACCTGCTGCGCCGGCTCGCCGTGGCCGTGCAGGACGAGCCCGACGTCGCCTTGGTGGTCGCCTCCGAGGGCATGGGGGCCGACTGGCTCGCCGAGCGGGTGGCCGACGAGCACCTCGACCACGTCGTCCTGCTGCCGTTCCAGCCCATCGAGGTCTTCCCCGACGTGCTGGGCAGCGCCGACGTGCTCCTGGCGATCCTCGAGCCCGAGGCCGGGGTCTTCTCGGTGCCGTCGAAGGTCCTCAGCTACCACTGCGCCGGCCGCCCGATCCTCGCCTCGGTGCCATCGGCCAACCTCGCCGCCCGCACCATCGCCGGGGCGGGCAGCGGTCTCACCGTCGAGCCCGGCGACGCCGACGGCTTCGTCGCCGCGGCCCGACGATTGCTCGACGACCCCGATCTACGGCACGATCTCGGGACGAGGGCACGGGCCCATGCCGAGGCGGCGTTCGACGTCCACCGCATCGGCGACCGCTTCGACGCCATCTTCCGCCGGATCGCGCCATGATCGACGCACCGTGAACGACCGCACGCTGATCGACCGCACCGGCGGGGGCCGGGCCAGGAGGGGTACGTCGTGAGCCCGACGAACGAGGGCGGGGCCCGATGGGCCCCGCGAGGAACGAGCGAGGAGCGGGGAACATGTCGGACGGACTGATCGTGGTCGCCGGGGGTGGGGGATTCATCGGGGGCCACCTCGTGCGCGACCTCGTCGAGCGGGGACACACCAACGTGCGGGCCGTCGACGTGAAGCCGAAGGACGAGTGGTTCCAGCACGTCGAGGGCGTCGACGAGCGCCAGCTCGACCTCATGGGCCTCGACGCCTGCCACGAGGCCCTCGACGGCGCCACCGTCGTGTACGACCTCGCCGCCGACATGGGGGGCATGGGCTTCATCGAGAACAACAAGGCCCTGTGCATGCTCTCGTCGCTGATCGGCACCCACCTGCTCATGGCCGCCCGCGACGCCGGCGTCGAGCGCTTCTTCTTCGCCTCCTCGGCCTGCGTGTACGCGGCCGAGAAGCAGACCTCCGCCGAGGTCCAGGCCCTGAGGGAGGCCGACGCCTACCCGGCCATGCCCGAGGACGGCTACGGCTGGGAGAAGCTCTTCACCGAGCGCATGTGCCACCACTTCTTCGAGGACTTCGGCCTCCAGACCCGGGTGGCCCGCTTCCACAACATCTACGGCCCCCACGGCTCCTACGACGGCGGTCGGGAGAAGGCGCCCGCGGCGATCTGCCGCAAGGTGGTGCGGGCCCAGCTCAGCGGCGACCACACCATCGAGATCTGGGGCGACGGCGAGCAGACCCGTAGCTTCACCTACATCGACGACTGCCTCCACGGCATCCACCTCGTCACCGACGGCGAGTCCACCGACCCGGTCAACGTGGGCAGCAGCGAGCTGGTGACCATCAACCAGCTCGTCGACATCGTCGAGGGCATCGCCGGGGTCACCCTCGAGCGCTGCTACAAGCTCGACGCCCCCCAGGGGGTGCGGGGCCGCAACAGCGACAACACCCTCATCCTCGAGCGCTACGGCTGGCAGCCCTCGACCAGCCTGGCCGACGGCCTCGAGCGCACCTACCGGTGGATCCACGACCAGATGAGCGCGTGAGGCGCCGCGGGCCGGGCCGGTGAGACTGCCCGCCGGCCTGCGCGGCGCCTCCTGGTCCGCGATCGACCAGGGCATCTACAGCCTCAGCAACGTCGTCCTCGCCATCTTGGTGGCGCGCCAGGTGACCGCCGAGGAGTTCGGCGCCTTCTCGACCGTCTACATCCTCTACGTCTGCAGCCAGGGCGTGAACGAGGGCATCCACGGGGAGGCCTTCGCGGTCGCCTACAGCGCCGCCGGCGAGACCCGCCGGCGCTCGATGCTGGCGGGGGCGGCCGCCTCTGCGCTCGGGTTCGGCGCCGCCCTCGGCCTGGTGTGCCTGCTCGCCGGCGTGGTCGTGCCGGACCCGATCGGCGACCTGCTGCCGATCCTCGGGGTGGTGCTACCCGGTCTGTTCCTGCAGGACCTGTGGCGCTTCGCGCTCTTCGCCGAGGGTCTGCCCCGGGCCGCCGCGCTCAACGACCTGGTCTGGGGCGGCGGCTCCACCGTGGCCATCGTCGTGCTGGCCCGCACGTCGCTCGACACCGTGGGGTGGTTCCTCTTCGCCTGGGGGGCGGCCGGCGCGGTGGCCGCGGTCGTCGGCGCCTTCCAGCTCCGGGTGGTCCCCCACCTGGCCGGCGCCCGGCGCTGGATCCCCGACCACCGCGCCCTGGGGCTGCGCTACGCGGCCGAGTTCATGCTGCTGTACGGCACCACCCAGGTCGTGGTGCTGTTCCTCGGCGCGGTCGCCGGCCTGGACGAGGTGGCCAAGGTGCGAGGCGCCCAGATCCTGTTCGGCCCGATCTACGCGCTGTACGCCGGCGTGCGGGTCGCGTTCACCCCCACGCTGGTCCGCACCCATGCCGAGGCCCCCGAGCGGACCGGGCGGCTGGTGCGGCTCCTCGCCGCCGGCCTCGGCCTCGTGACCCTCGTCTGGGGCCTGGTGGCCGTGAACCTGCCCGACGCGATCGGCGAGGCGCTCCTCGGCGACTCGTGGGCGGGGACGACCACCGTCCTCGGGCTGATGACCTGGTCGGCGGTCGCCGGTGGCATCGGGTTCGCCTTCGTGGTCGGCCTGCGGGCCCACGCCGCCGCCCGGCGCAGCCTGCGGGCCCGGGGCACGGTCGCCGTCGCCACGCTGGTGCTGGGGTGCGCAGGGGCCCTGGTGGCCGCCGCGCGCGGCGCGGTGGCCGGGATCGCCGTCGCCGAGACCGCGGGCGTCGGCGTCTACGGCCGGGCGTTCGCGGCGGCGGAAGGGCCCAGGGAGGAAGGTCCCGGGGACGACGAGGACGAGGTGCCCGCGCCCACCGGCTGACGCCGGGTCCCGCCCCGTCGGCCGCCACCGTTCGAGCCGGACGCCGACGACGCGCCGTTCGAGCCGTTCGAGCCGCTCGGGCCCCCGTCTCCGTTCGACACCGCCGAACCTCCGGCGCCGGCCGAACCACTGGCGGGCACGGGACGTCGTGCCCGGCGCGAGCAGACCGCCACGATGAGGACGATGGGCGCGAGGTCGCCGACCACCGGCAGCAGCGCGCCGCGCAGGACGAAGAACTGGAAGGCGACGAAGAGCGGCACGGCGATGCCGATGATCGACGGTCGTCGCCGTGACCATCGCTCGTAGCTCTCGTCGGCCAGCATCGCGAGGAACCCGTAGCCGAGGAACACGACGAAGATGGCCGGCCAGCCCGCCTCCACGTTGGCCTCGGTCCAGAGGGTGCTCGAGGCGTTGATGCCGTCGGTGCGCGAGATCATGTCGCCGGTGGCCTCGGGCTGGTTCGCCCAGATGGACTTGGGCACGAACGGCAGCGCCGCGCCGAGGGTCTGACGTCCGAGGGTGAACCCGTTCTCGCGGACGTAGACGATGCCGTTCATCTCCTGCTGGAACATCGCGTAGTCGGGGCTCTCGACGAGCTGGTCCCGCAGCGTGGCGACCTTGATCGTCTGCTGGACGTCGTACCGGAACAGGTCGGCGTACGGGAACACCACCAGGATCAGCATCAGGAGCGCGACGAGGAAGGCCCGGAGGCGGCGCGGGCGCTCGACGTGCACCATCACCAGGGCGATCGCGAGGGCCACACCGCCGAAGCGGATGCGTGGGTTGGCGATCGGGTTGTTGGCCACGATGTTCACGAGGATCAGCCCCCACAGGAGCACGGTGGCCGGCGGGTTGCGTACCCAGCGGACCTGGCGGTCGTGCCCGTAGCGGTTCGTGGCGATCTGGCGGAGATACAGCAACAGGACGAGCCCGAGGAACACCGGGAGCCAGGTGAGGCTGGTCTTGACGAGGCCGATCGTCTTGTCGTCGAGCTGGTCGATGCGCACGCCCCACGGCGGCTTGCCGAAGAGGGCCTCCTCCGCGGCCTGGCGGCTCTGGAACCGGGTGCCGAGGCCCCCGGTGGTCATGACCACGCCGAGGGTGGCCACGATCCCGGCGATCCCGAGGAACCACACCCGGCGCGCGTCCATGACGCGGTACTCGAGGCGCTCGCGCACCCGGTGCCGGCGGACGCTGAGCGCGAGGATCCGGCCGGCGTCGAACGCGAGGCAGCCGAGGAGCACGCCGGCCAGGGCCTGCACCCGGGTCGACTCGTCGAAGAACTGGTTCGGGATCGGGAACTCGTCGGCGGTGAGCTGCGCGAACGAGGCCAGCCCCAGGAACAGGTAGACGAAGGCCCAGAACGTGATCTGGACGAGCTGCGGTCGCCCGGAGTGGTAGTGGCCGGCCAGGCGCAGCGACGAGTACCACGTCAGCGCCACGGCCAGCAACGTGGACACGCGACCCATCGGGGCGAAGTTCTGCCCCATGACCGCGACCGGCACCGCCAGCGCGAGGAAGAGGAACAGCAGGGTCGCTCCGAGCCAGCTGCCCACCGCGCCCGCGGGCCGGCCCCGGTTCGGTGCCCGTCGGCGGGCACGCGGTGCCGGCAGGCGGGGACGGGTCGCCGAGGGTGCGGAGCGCGTCGACCCGGTGTCGGTGGCGGGCGCGGGCGTCGCCTCGCCCCCCTCACCCGCGGCGTCCCCGGTCATCGCCGGCATCGTAGTGGTGCGGCGCCACCCGGTGAGCGGCGGCGCCGACGGCGACGGGAGCCCGTCAGTCCCAGTCCACCCCGCGGGCCGACAGCTCGTCGGGCTTCTCCCGGATCGAGTACATGACCTTGTGCAGGGCGCTCGACGCCCCCGAGAAGTACACGAGGTGGTTGAGCCGCGGGGAGTACCAGGTCAGCTTGGCCACCCGGTTCCAGAGGTTCCGCTTCAGGTAGAAGCGGTCGTCGAGGTAGTCGTCGAGGTCCGCGGGCAGGTCGGCGGCGGCCAAGGCGGGTACCCGGCCGCGGTCGAGGCCGTACCGCAGGTGGGCGATCGAGCGCAGCGGCACGTCCATGATCCGGCACAGCACCGCGTCGGCCAGCCAGAGGTCGTCGGCGCCCGCGACCCAGCCCAGGTCGATGGTCTCGCCTTCGATCATCGGGCCGTTGCGGGTGAGGCCGTAGGTGCCGTCGACCAGCGCGAACGGGTTCGGGAGGCGGTCGACGACCTCGGTGATGATCTCGTCGAAGGCGCAGTGGAAGGCCAGGCGCATCTGGTCCTGGACGATCCCCCACTCGTTCTTGACCGCGCCGCTGATACCCGTCATGCAGTGGACCTTGGGGACGGGCAGCGTGACGAACGAGTCGAACTCCTCGAACAGGGGCCGGGGCAGGTGCACGTCGTAGGTGCCCCGCCGGCCCTCCACCCGCACCTCGAGGCTGGGCCAGGCGCTCGCGTTGACGATCTCGACCCCGTAGCGATCGACGAGCTCGTCCAGGGCGAAGGCCCGGAACGTCTCGTCCATGCTGAAGGCGTTGTAGCCGCCCTCGCCCTCGCCGATGCAGATGCGCCGGCACCCGGCGTCGGACAACACGGTCACGACGGCCTCGAGCACCGGTCGGGTCGTGGTGACCCCGGCCTTGGGGAACGGGTAGGTGAAGTTGGGCTTCAGGAACACCGCGTCGCCCACCCGGCCGGCGAGGTCGAGGCCGTCGGCGACCCGGCGCACGGCGGCGAGGACGTCGTCGTGTTGGCGTTCGATGACGAAGCGGGGCATCAGCGGGGGGCTCCGGTCAGCAGCGAGCGGTACGTCTCCACCATGGCCGACGTGGCCGCCGCGGGCGAGAACCGGGAGCGGGCGAGCTCCGCCGCCCGCCGGCCCGCCTCGGCCCGACGCGCCGGGTCGGTGACGAGCGGGCGCACGGCCTCGCGGCACGACGCGGCGTCCACCCGGCAGACCGCACCGGCCCCGGCCACCTCGATCTCGCCGCAGATGTAGGTCTCGTCCGAGACGACGACGGGGACGCCCGCGCCCATGGCCTCGACGACGACGATGCCGAAGTTCTCGTTGCGCGAGGGGAGGGCGAACACGTCGGCGGCGGCGAACGCGTCGGCCTTGTCGGTCCCGCTGAGGAACCCGGTGCGCACCGCACGGCGCCCGAGGTCGGTGCCGTCGAGCGCCGCTGCCAGCTCGGCCTCCACCGCGGGGTCGCCCGAGCCCGCCACCATCAGCCAGGCCCCGTCGATCCCGGCCATGGCCGTGGTCAACAGGTCGAGGCCCTTCTTGACGTCGAGGCGCGACAGGAAGAGCACGACGACCGCATCCGCCGGGATGCGGTGCCGGGCCCGAAACGCCGCGCCGTCACCGGGACCGAGGGGCGCGACCGGGAGCGGGACCACCACCGTGCGCGCCTCGGCCCCGTAGGTGACGAGGCGGGCCTCCTCCTCGGCGGTGGTGAGGACCACGGCCGCGGCGTCGGCGACCAGTGGACGGACCGCCAGGGGGCCGAACAGCTGCTTCTGGCGCCGGTGCTTGGCCAGGTCGAACGGGTCGAGCTGGCCGTGGGGCGACAGGAGGTAGGGCACGCCGGCGGTCCGGCAGGCCCGCCGGACCGCCAAGGCCGGCGCGTGGAACACCCCGTGGAGGTGGACGAGGTCGAACGACCCCGTCGAGCGCCGCAACCACCTCCCGAGGGCTGCGGACTGGAACCGGCCCGCCGGCCACGAGCGGGGGAACACGTGGCGCTCGACGTCGGGGGCCAGGCGGTCGAGGTAGCCGTGGTCGTCGCCGGGCTGCACCGTGGAGGCCAGCACGGTCTCCACCCCGTCGACGCCGCCCACATGGGCGGCCAGCCCCACCGCGGCGTGCACCGCCCCGCCCATGCGGTCGTCGAGCGAGTGGACGACGTGCAGGACGCGCATCGTGGCCACGCTAGGAGGCGGGCCGGAAGAGCCCGTCCAGCTCCACGATGGTGCCGGCCTCGTCACGGCGGACGTCGATGGGGACGTCGAGGCCGAAGCCGAGGTCGCGGAGGGCGTCGAGCACCTCGGTGAACATCGGCTGGCCCTCGTACTGGCGCTCGAACGAGAGCTCGACGACGAGCGCGTGCACGTGAGCCAGGGTGGCGGTCGCCCCGCGCAGCACCTCCAGCTCGTAGCCCTGCACGTCGAGCTTCAACAGCACGGGGCCCGGCGCGAGGTCCGCGGCGGCGACGACGTCGTCGAGCCGCCGCACCGGGACCTCCACCGGCGCGAGCTCGCCGGCGGCGGCACCGCCTTCCGCCTTGGCTCCCTCGGCCAGGGGCAGCACCGACGACGACAGCGAGTACTCGTGCGGGTGGAACGTGACGGTGCCGTCCTCACCCCCCAACGCGCAGACGTGCACCTCGGCGCGGGACACGTCCGCCAGGTTCGTCCGCCACTCGGCCGCCACCGAGGCGAGCGGCTCGAACGCGACGATCCGCGCACCCGGGAAGGCGGTGGCCGCGGCCCGGCTGAACTGGCCCTTGTTGGCGCCGACGTCGAGCACGACCCGGACGTCACCCACCCGGGCCCGGACCTGACTGACCAGGCGGAAGGCACTCAGCGAGAACGGCTTGCCCGCCCGGGCCGCGGCCAGGGCACCGGGCGTGAGGGCCACGTCGGCGAGCTTGGCGGCCTGGTCGAGCCGGGGACGAAGGGGCATGGTGTAGCTCCTGGGAGGGGCGGGCACCGGAGCCTGACGCACCGGACCACCCCTCAACAAGCGATCTGCGACACCGATGGACACCCACAATGCTGGACATGAGCGTGGCGACCCGCTAAAACACCGTCCAGCAGAAGTTCGCATCCGCGACAAGGCCGTTTGGCGGTGGAGGAAACCCAATGATCCGACGCATGTTGATCCTCGGAGTGATGGCGCTCGCGCTGTTCGTTCCGGCTGCGCACGCTCAGTACAACCCCGGCACTCCGGGCGCGTCGGTGAGCGACAGCACCGTGACCTCCGGTGACACCGTCACCGTGACGGCCACCGGCTGCGAGCCGGGCAGCACCGTGACGTTCTACCTGGACGGCAACACCCTGGGTTCGGCCACGACCGACGACTCGGGTACCGCCTCCGCCGATGTGGTGATCACCGGCTCGCCCGGCACCCACCAGATCTCGAACTCCTGCAACGATGCCGTGATCTCGATCACCATCGCCGGCGCCACCGCCGGGGCCCTGCCCCGCACCGGTTCCGACAGCAGCCTCCCCCTGGCCAAGATCGCCATCGTGCTGATCGCCGCCGGTGGCCTGCTGATCGTCGCCGCCCGCGATCGCTCCAAGAAGGCCACCGCCTGAGCGATCACTGACGGCCGCTCGACGGCCTGAGCAACGAACT
>CAZYPY010000093.1:0-12868 GCA_964649545.1 uncultured Microthrixaceae bacterium
TGAAGTCGGCCGACAGCCCGGAGTTCCTCTACCTGCTGATGCCCGTCCGGGTCTCGTAACGGCCGGGGTGCACCTCCGCCGCCTCTGGCTCACCGACTTCCGCAGCTACGCCGCGGCCGAGGTCGGCTTCGCCCCCGGGCTCACCGCGGTGGTGGGCGACAACGGCCAGGGCAAGACCAACCTGCTCGAGGCCGTGGCCTACCTCGCCACCCTGACGTCGTTCCGCGGCGCGCCCACCGACGCGTTGGTGCGTGCCGGCACCCCCTCCGCCGTGGTGCGGGCGGAGATCACCCGAGACGACCGCGAGGTGCTGGTCGAGGCCGAGCTCGTCCCCGGCGGGCGGTCTCGGGTCCAGGTCAACCGCCAGCGCCTGACTCGCAACCGCGACCTCCTCGGCGCCCTGCGGGTCTCGGTGTTCGCGCCCGACGACCTCGCCGTGGTGAAGGGCGGCCCCGCCGGTCGCCGTCGCCTGCTCGATGACGCCCTCGTGGCGCTGACCCCCAAGAACGACGAGCTGCGGGGTGAGGTCGACCGCGTCCTGCGCCAGCGCAACGCCCTGCTCAAGCAGGCCGCCGGCCGGCTCACCCCGGAGGTCGAGCTCACCCTCGACGTGTGGGACGTCAAGCTCGTGGAGGCCGGCACCCTGCTCGGCGAGCGCCGCGTCGCCCTGCTCGACGACCTGCTCCCCTACCTCTCGACCGCGTACGCCGACCTGGCGGGCAGGCCCGTCGAGATCGGGGCCCGCTACGAGTCGGCATGGTGGGGGAGCGAGGGCGGACTGGCCGGCGCGCTCGCCGCGGCGCGCCACGAGGAGCTGCGCCGGCGCCTCACCCTCGTCGGGCCCCACCGCGACGAGGTGGGGTTCGCGATCGCCGGCCTCCCGGCGCGCACCCACGCCTCCCAGGGCGAGCAGCGGTCGCTGGCGCTCGCGTTGCGCCTCGCCGCTCACCGCCTCGTGACCGACGCCACGGGCACTCCGCCCGTGCTGCTCCTCGACGACGTGTTCTCCGAGCTCGACCCCGCCCGCTGCGACGCGCTCGTCACCCACCTGCTGGCCACCGGGGCCCAGACCATCGTCACCACCGCCGGGGTCCTGCCCCCGTCTGCGCATCCCGAGTCGGTCCTGCGCGTCGCCGACGGTACGGTCGCCCCCGGCTGACCGAGCCGCTCGCTCGGCGTAGGGTCAGGCGAGGCCGCCCACCGCGGCGAGCCGGGCCTCGCCCGTGGTCATGAGAGCGCGGATCTCCGCCATCACTGCTTCGGCGTTGGCGGCGTGGTCGTCGCCCCTCAGCCACATCGGCTCGTCGGCCACCTCGATCACCACGAGGCGGCGGCGGCGGAAGGGGTTCATCCGGGGCAGCGTGCGGTCTGCGGGCCAGACGTGCTGCGTGCCCACGAGCCCGGCGGGCAGCACCGGCACCTCGGCACCGACCGCGAGCCGGGAGATCCCGGTCTTGGCGGGACCGGTCGACAGGGGCCGGGCCGGGTCCCAGTGGAGGCGGCCCTCGGGCATGATCAGCAGCGGGATGCCGTCACGCAGCGCGGCGATGGCCGCATCGAGCGCGTGGCCGGCGTCGCGCCGGTCCACCGGGATGGCGCCGATGGCCCGGCAGAGCAGGCCCATGGCCCGCTTCTCGAAGTACTCCCGCGCGATGAGGACACGGACGTAGCGCCGGAAGTGGTGCAGCGCGATCAGCCCGGCCACTACGTCGAACAGGCTGCGGTGGTTGGCGGCCACGATGCCCACCCGCAGATCGGGGGCGCAGCGCCCACCGACCACCTCGTACCGGACCCACGGCGCGGTCACGCCCTTGGCGAACCGGGCGATCCAGCGCAGGCGCGACTCCGGTGTCCTCACCGGGGTGCTCGGTGCCGGTCGTCGCCCACGCCGGACACGTTGCCCCAGCCGGGCCGCGGCCGCCAGTGGGCCGGTCGGACCGCTTCGGACGGGGCTAGCCTTTCGACGCCGTCGAGCAGGAGGGGACCAATGCGCAAGCGGCACGGACGTGCTCGGCGGGCGGTCATGGCGGTGGTGGCGCTCGTCGCGCCACTGGCGGCCCTTCCCTTCGCCCCGGTGCCGGCGCCGGCCGACCCGGTGGCGCCGTCCATCACCGTGCTGCTGAACGCGATCCCGGACTCGGCCCAGGACTTCCTCTTCACGACCTGCGCGGGCGCCTCCTGCACCACGTTCCCGCTCGACGACGACGACGACCCGACCCGGGCGGGCTCCGTGACCGGCTCGTCGGTCGCCCCCGGCACCTACACCGTCCACCAGGACGCCGTGCCCGGCTGGGAGCTCGTCGACATCGACTGCGACACCGGTGAGGACGTGGACCTGGACGAAGGGACCGTGACGATCACGCTGACCGAGGGCGAGAACGTGACCTGCACGTTCATCGATCGGGCGCCGGCCATCCGCATCATCGAGGACACCGCCGACCCTGCGGCGCACGACTTCGAGTTCACCGGTTGCCTGGGCAGCGGTTGCTCGACGTTCTTGCTCGACGCCGACGCCGACGGCACCCTCCCGAACGCGGTGGTGGGCGCACCGGTCGTGCCGGGCACCTACACGGTCACCCAGACCGCCGAGGCGACGTGGCCGCTCACCTCCCTGTCGTGCACCACGGCGGAGACGGTCGACCTGGCCAACCGCCGGGTGACCATCACCGTGTCCCCCAACGAGTTCGTGACGTGCACGTTCGCCAACACCACCCAGTCCCTCACCGTGGTGCAGGACACCCAGCCCGATGCGGCCGAGGACTTCGAGTTCGCCGGTTGCCTGGGGAGCGGTTGCTCGACGTTCTCGCTCGACGACGACGCCGACGGCACCCTCCCGTCCACCGTGACCGGCACCGAGCTCGCGCCCGGGACCTACACCGTCACCCAGGGCCCGGAGAGCGCCTACGACCTCACCGGCCTGTCGTGCTCGCCGAGCGAGACGACGAACCGCACGACCCGGACCGCGACGGTGAACCTCGGGGTCGGCGAGAAGGTGACGTGCACGTTCACCAACATCCCGGGCGGTCCCACCGCGCCCGTCACCCAGATCACCTCCGGGTTCCGCCAGAGCTGCGCGGTCGTCGCCGGTGGCCAGGCCCGGTGCTGGGGGGCGAACACGACCGGCGCGCTGGGCGACGGCACCACCACGGACCGACTGGTGCCGGTGGTCGTGTCGAACCCGGCCGGCACCGGGCCGCTCACGGAGGTGACCGCCATCGACACCGGCGGACGGGGGGCGACGGTCGGAGGGTTCCTCGCGCGCACGTGCGCGCGCCTGGACGACGGGCAGGTTCGGTGCTGGGGTGGGTCGGGCCCGCCACTGGGCGACGGGGTCACGACCAGCGCCACCCGGCCGGTCGTGGTGGCGAACGCCGTCGGTGGCGGCCCCCTCCTGGCGGTGTCCGAGGTCGGTGTGGGCCCCGACTTCTCCTGCGCCCGCAAGGGCCGTCAGGTCCGGTGCTGGGGCGCCAACGGGTCCTCGCAGCTCGGGGACGGCACCACGGCGACGCGCGCCCTGCCCGTCAGCGTGCTCGACGTCGACGGTGAGGGGCCGTTGACCGGGGTGGCGCAGCTCAGCGTCGGCCAGACCCATGCGTGCGCACGACTCGTGAACGGGGAGGTGCGGTGCTGGGGGGCCAACGAGCGCGGCCAGCTCGGCGACGGCACCACCACGACCCGCAGCCGGGCGACCGTGGTCGTGAACCCCGAGCAGACCGGACCGCTCACGGACGTGGTCGAGGTGAGCGCGGGGCACGGGTTGACCTGCGCGCGGCTCATGAGCGGGGAGGCCCGCTGTTGGGGCGCCAACACCGGCAACGGCACCGCGGGGAGCAACCGCCCCGTGGCCGTGCTGGACCCGACGGGCGGGGCGCCGCTCGGCGGCATCACGAACGTGTCGGCGGGCGGCTCGTACGGTCCCGTGCCCGGTCTCGGCGACAGCCCCTATCGCAGCGCCTGCGCCTCACTCACCAGCGGCGAGGTGCGCTGCTGGGGCATGAACCAGTTCCTCCAGCTCGGCGACGGGACCACGACGACCCGTCTGCTGCCAGGCGTCGTGTCGAACGTCGAGGGCTCGGGCCCGCTGACCGACGTGGTGCAGGTGGTGGTCGGCGGCCAGGGTACCTGCGCCGTGCTCACCGGCGGCGAGGCCCGTTGCTGGGGCTTCCAGGCGCCCGGTGACGGCTCGAACGGATCCATGCTGCCGGCCCGGGTGCTTATCCACTGAGCCCGGCAAGCGGCGCGGACGCGCCTCAGGGTTGGAGGTCGGCGTCCGCGGTGGTCTGACCGCCGCCGGTGACGACGACGGGGACGGCGAGGCTCGGGTCGAGGGCGTCGTCGTAGAACTCGGTGGCGTTGATGCCCTTCGGGTCGAGGAACAGCACCGTGTAGTTGCCCTGCTCGAGCTGGAGGAGCTCGTAGTGCCCGGCCGGATCGGCCTGGGTGGCGCGCTGCACCCGGCCGGTGCTGTCCACCGCCACCACCCACGTGCCCGCGGCCGGGCCCGCGGGCTCGGTCACCTCGCCGACGATGTCCCCCGGGTTGCTCGGGGAGGTGAGAGCGGCTGGGAGACGACGAGGTCGACGTCGGTGACGGTTCCCGAGGTGCCGAACTCGCGCACGAACGCCCCGAGGAAGTCGGGCACGTTGATCTTGTCGTTCCCGGTCGGCCACCCAGACGTCGCCGGCGGTGTCGACGTCGATGCCCTTCCGAGGCCCCGCTCATCGGTCGGTGTCACACCCCGTCGGTAGGTTGGGGACGTGAGCTCGCCCCGCCGCCTCGCCGCCGGCCTGGACCACGTCCTGGCGGGGCTCGGGGCCCCGAGGGTCGACGCGCTCACCACCCTGTTGGGGTCGTGGGCCGAGCTGGTCGGCCCCGACCTGGCGGCACACGCCGAGCCCCTCTCGGTGTCCCGCGGGTGCCTCGTGGTCGCGGTGGACGACCCGGCGTGGGCCGAGCGCCTCGCATGGTCCGAGGCTCAGGTGGTGGCCCGCGCCGAGGCCCTCGTGGGCGCCGGCGTGGTCGAGCGCGTCAGCACCCGCGTGCGCCCGTGATCCTCGGCGAGAACCCGGCTCTCCGAGGTTCCGCGCGACCCCCGACCATCAGCCGGATCGCCGGGTCCCGCTGGTATCCTGGAGCCTTCGTGGACGCCCATCGCCGCCCCCCGCAGCGCCTGCGGGCGAGGGCCGCGTCCGCCTCCTCCTCCCCGCCTCCTCCTCCCCGCCGTCCCCTCGTCGCGAAAGGGCCCCGCGTGGCCGATAGCACCGCCGCCAAGTCGTCGTACACCGCGGACGACATCACCGTCCTCGAGGGCCTCGAGGCCGTGCGCAAGCGCCCCGGCATGTACATCGGGTCGACGGGCCCGAGCGGCCTGCACCACCTCGTGTACGAGATCGTCGACAACGCGGTCGACGAGGCCATGGCCGGCTACTGCGACCGCATCGACGTCACCATCCTCGCCGACGGTGGTTGCGAGGTCCGCGACAACGGGCGGGGCATCCCCGTGGGCAGCAGCGCGAAGTTCAAGGGGAAGTCCGCGGCCGAGGTGGTGCTCACCGTGCTGCACGCCGGCGGCAAGTTCGGTGACGGGGGCTACAAGGTTTCGGGCGGCCTCCACGGCGTGGGCGTGTCGGTGGTCAACGCGCTGTCCGAGCGCCTCGAGCTCGAGATCGACCGCGACGGCAAGCGTCACTACATGGACTTCGCCAAGGGCGGCAAGGTCCAGACCAAGCTCAGCGTGAAAGGCGACGCGCCCCGGGGCCGCACCGGCACGACGGTGCGGTTCTGGCCCGACCCCCTCATCTTCGAAGAGGTCGACTTCCGCACCCAGACCCTGCTCGAGCGCTTCCAGATGATGGCGTTCCTCAACAAGGGCCTCGAGATCCGGGTCAAGGACGAACGCCCCGACAGCGGGGTCGAGCCCACCACGTACAAGTACGCCGGCGGCATCGTCGACTTCGTCAAGCACAACAACCGGTCGAAGGACGCGTTGTTCACCAAGGTCGGCTACTTCGAGCAGGCCGAGGACGACCAGGAGGTCGAGATCGCCTTCCAGTGGAACACCGGGTACAACACCGACGGGATCCACAGCTTCGCCAACGGCATCAACACCATCGAGGGCGGCATGCACGAGGAGGGCTTCAAGAAGGCCCTCACCAACGTGGTCAACAAGTACGGCAAGGCCAAGGGCATCCTCAAGGACAAGGACGGCAACCTCCAGGGCGAGGACATCCGTGAGGGACTCACCGCCATCATCTCGGTGCGCCTGCGCGAGCCGCAGTTCGAGGGGCAGACCAAGGGCAAGCTCGGCAACGTGTCCGTGCGCTCGCTGGTCGAGCGGGCCACTAACGAGAAGCTCGGCGACTTCTTCGAGGAGCACCCCACCGAGGCCAACAAGATCGTGAAGAAGGCGGCCGCCGCAGCCACGGCCCGGCGCGCCGCCCAGGAGGCCCGCAAGGCCACCCGGCGCAAGTCCGCCCTCGAGGGCGCCGGCATGCCCGACAAGCTGCGCGACTGCTCCTCGCGCAACCGCGACGAGACCGAGCTGTTCATCGTCGAGGGCGACTCGGCGGGCGGCCCCGCCACCCAGGCCCGCGATCCCCGCACCCAGGCGGTGCTGCCCATCCGGGGCAAGATCCTCAACGTCGAGCGGGCCCGCATCGACCGCATGCTGAAGAACAACGAGATCCAGGCCCTGATCTCGGCCATCGGCGCCGGCGTCGGCGAGGACTTCGACATCGAGAAGATCCGCTACGACAAGGTGATCCTGCTCTGCGACGCCGACGTCGACGGCAGCCACATCCGCACCCTGCTGCTCACCTTCTTCTTCCGGCAGATGAAGCCGCTGGTGGAGTACGGCCACGTGTACATCGCGCAGCCGCCGCTGTTCTCGACGGTGGTGGGCAAGGAGAAGCTCTACCTGAAGGACGACCCGGCCAAGGCGGCCTTCCTGGCCGACAACCCCAACCACAAGAAGGAGTTCCAGCGCCTGAAGGGTCTCGGCGAGATGGACTGGGAGGAGCTCCAGGAGACCACCATCGACCCCGAGAAGCGCACGCTGCTGCGGGTCGGCGTGGAGCACGCGGCCGTGGCCGACGACGTGTTCTCCGTGCTGATGGGCGACGACGTGGAGAGCCGGAAGCACTTCATCCAGACCAACGCCACCGACGTCCGCTTCCTGGACATCTGAGGTCATCGTGAGCGACACCACCGACGCCTTCGAGGAGCAGTTCCAGCCCATCGAGATCCAAGAGGAGATGGAGCGGTCGTTCCTCGACTACTCCATGTCCGTCATCGTGAGCCGGGCCCTGCCCGACGCCCGCGACGGCCTCAAGCCGGTGCACCGCCGGATCCTCTGGGGCATGTACGACCTCGGCGCCCGCCCCGACCGCCCCACCATGAAGTGCGCCCGGGTCACGGGCGAGGTCATGGGCAAGTACCACCCCCACGGCGACTCCGCGATCTACGACGCGCTGGTGCGCATGGGCCAGTCCTTCTCCCTGCGCCACCCCCTCGTCCACCCCAAGGGCAACTTCGGCACCCCCGACGATCCCCCGGCCGCGGCCCGCTACTGCGTCTCCGGGGACACGTTGGTGCAGACGACGGACGGCACCGTACGGATCGACGAGCTCGGTCCGGCGTTGCCCGACAGCGAGCTCGACCTCGACGTGAAGGTGCTCGATCGGCGGGGTCGACCGGTGCGGGCGTCGAAGCTCTTCCACAGCGGTCTGCACCAGACCTTGCGGGTGCGCACCCGCGAGGGCTATGAGGTCACCGGAACGGCCAACCACCCACTGCTCTGCCTCGACTCGGTCGCGGGCGTGCCGATGCTCCTGTGGCTGCGGATCGATGAGCTGCGCCCGGGCGTCAAGGTCGTGTTGCGTCGGGACCAGGATCCTGAGTTCGGCGGTTGGCTCGATGACGACGAGCACGCGCTTGCGTTGCTGTCGGGGGCCTTCGTCGCCGAGGGCTTCGTGTCCGACGAGCGCGCCGGCTTCAACAACGTCGACCGGGACTACTTCGACGCCGTGTTGGACGCGTACGACCGGGTGGTCGGCGGCCCGCGTTACGTCTACGACCGGGTGATCCGGTCGGGGAGCCGTATCCACGAGCTCGATGTCCAGCGCCTCGGACACCTCCTCGCCAGTCCGCTCGGCGAGATGGTGGGCCGCAAGAGCGCGGCCAAGGAGATCCCTTCGTACGTCCTCGGCGGTTCGCTCGACATGAAGCGGGTCTTCCTCAAGGCCCTGTTCGAAGGTGACGGATGCGTGACCCTCGCCCCGCGCTCGTCCATCCGGGTCAGCTACTGCACCTACAGCCCTGTGCTCGCCCGCCAGATCCAGGTCCTGCTCCTCGAGTTCGGGATCGCCAGCCGGCTCGGCATCGATCACAAGCGCGGCGCGCACGTCGTCTCGATGAACAACCGACGCGACGCTCGTCTGTTCGCTGCTCGCGTCGGGTTCCTCGGTGCGAAGCAGCAGCGACTGATCGACCATCTCGACCAGGTGCCGAGCACGAGCCGTGCGATGTCCGGCGATCATGTCCCCTTCCTCGCCGAGTACGTGCGCGCCGAAGCGGGTCGCGGTGGCTTGGAGTGGTTGAAGAAGCACAACATCGATCGGGTCGAGCGGTGGGAGCGCGACGGTGAGGAGATCCTCGACCACATCGCGAACCCCGAGGTGCGGGCGGTCATCGAACCGCTCGTCGAGTGCGGCTACTACTACGCCACGGTGGCCTCGGTGGATGATGCCGGCGTCCAGCCCGTCTACAGCATCCGGGTCGAGTCCGAGGATCACAGCTTCCTGACCAACGGCTTCATCAGCCACAACACCGAGTGCCGGCTCGCCCCCATCGCCATGGACATGCTGGCGGGGATCGAGGAGGACACGGTCGACTTCGTCGACAACTACTCCGGCGAGTTCCGCGAGCCCGTCCTGCTGCCGTCGCGGTTCCCCAACCTGCTGGTCAACGGCAGCCAGGGCATCGCCGTGGGCATGGCCACCAACATCCCGCCCCACAACCTGGGCGAGGTCATCGACGCCACCGTCCACCTGCTCCAGAACCCCGACGCCACCCCCGACGACCTCATGGAGTTCGTGAAGGGCCCCGACTTCCCGACCGGCGGGCTGATGATGGGCCGCCAGGGCATCCTCGACGCCTACCGCACCGGCCGCGGCTCGATCCGGCTCCGGGCGGTGGCCGAGATCGAGGAGGGGCGCACCAACGACACCATCGTGGTGACCCAGCTGCCCTACCAGGTCAGCCCCAGCTCGGTGCTCGGCAAGATCGAGGAGCTGGTGCGCGCCGGCGAGCTCGACGGCATCGCCGACCTGAACAACGCCTCGTCGGGCGACGCCGTGCGCCTCGAGATCAAGCTGAAGCGGGACGCCCCCGCCCTGGTGGTGCTGAACAACCTCTACAAGCGCACCCCGCTGCAGACCAGCTTCGGCGTGAACACCGTGGCCCTGATCGACGGCGTGCCCCGCACCCTCAACCTGCGCGACGCGCTGCAGGCGTACATCGACCACCAGGTCGACGTGATCCGCCGGCGCTCCGAGTTCCGCCTGGCCGAGGCCAAGCGCCGCGAGCACATCGTCGAGGGCCTGGTGAAGGCGCTCGACATGATCGACGCCATCATCGCCCTCATCCGGGGGTCGGCCGACCGGGCCGAGGCCCGGGCGGGCCTGATGGGCGAGGGCTTCGAGTTCAGCGAGATCCAGGCCAACCACATCCTGGACATGACCCTCGGCCGGCTCACCCGTCTGGGCCGCCAGGAGCTGGAGGAGGAGTTGGCCAAGCTGCGCGAGACCATCGCCGAGCTCGAGGCGATCCTGGCCGACGAGGGCAAGCTCCGCGGCGTCATCCGTGACGAGCTGGGCGAGATCCGAGAGGCCCACGCGAGCCCCCGCCAGACCGAGCTCACCTACGACGTCGGCGACATCGACATCGAGGACCTCATCGACGACGAGGAGCTCGTGGTCACCCTCACCGCCAAGGGCTACGTGAAGACCGTCGCCGCGGGCGCCTTCCGCACCCAGGGCCGCGGCGGGCGGGGCGTGGCCGGCACCAAGCTGCGCGACGAGGACTACGTCACCAACGTGATCCACACCACCGCGCACGCCTACCTGCTGCTGTTCTCCAACCGGGGCAAGGTGTACCGCCTCAAGGCCCACGAGATCCCGATGAAGGAGCGCACCGCCCGCGGCACCGCGGTCGTGAACCTGCTGCCCCTCCAGCCGGGGGAGACCATCCAGGCCATCATCGACACCCGGGACTACGAGACCAGTCGCTTCCTGTTCTTCGCCACCAAGCAGGGCCAGGTGAAGAAGACCAAGTTCACCGAGTACGACTCGTCGCGGCGCGACGGCATCATCGCCATCAACCTCCGGGACGACGACGAGCTGGTCAAGGTCATCCAGACCGACGGCGAGACCGACATCTTCCTCGTCTCGAAGCAGGGCCAGACCATCCGCTTCAAGGAGACCGAGGTCCGGCCCATGGGTCGCTCCGCGGCCGGCGTGCGGGGCATGAAGCTCCGCGAGGGAGACGAGGTCATGTCGGTCGACGTGGGCCGCGAGGGCGTGGCCCTGCTGACCGTCACCGACTCGGGCTTCGGCAAGCGCACCATGCTCGACAAGTTCCCCACCAAGGGGCGCGGCACGATGGGCGTCAAGGGCATGAAGATCACCCAGCGCCGGGGCACGGTCATCTCCGCGCTGATGGTGAGCCTCGACGACGACATCATCCTGATCTCGTCGGCGGGAACGGTGATCCGCATGGCGTGCCGGCAGATCTCGGCCCAGGGCCGCGACGCCTCCGGCGTGAAGGTGATGAACGTCGGCCCCGACGAGCTCGTCGCCGCGGTGGCGCTGGTCTCCGACCAGGAGTCCGAGGACTCGTAACCACCGGCGGGGCGCCCGCCCGGCCGCACAACCGACTTCCCCCTCCCGCACCCTGCGACCCGGGGAGGTCCCCATGTGCCCGTCCGCCTGCTCGTGCCCGTCGGCGCTCCGAGCGCCAGCTTCATGTCGGCGCCTCGCGCTGCATCCCGTGCGACCGGATGCGCTGAGTTCAACCGAGCGCAAAGGCCTGCCGGAACCCGCCTCTCGTGCGCTGGCTTCATCTCGGCGCGTCGCGCCGTACCTGGTGCGGTCGGTTGCGCCGGGTTCAACCGAGCGCAGGCAGGGGGGTGAACGGGGGCAGGCGCTGCCCCTGGTACTGGTGGCGCTGCTGTTGGCCGCCGGGGTCTCGCTGGTGGTCGGCGCGCTGGCCGAGCGGGCCGTGGCCGACGCCCGGGCTCGCACCGCGGCCGACGCCGCCGCGCTGGCGGGTGCCGCCGAGGGCGAGGCCGCAGCCCGGGTGGTGGCCGAGGACAACGACGCCGCCCTCGTGGACTACGACGAGTCCGGGGCGCAGGTCCGGGTGGAGGTGGCGCTGGACGGGCGCCGCGCAGTGGCCGCCGCGGAGCGCATCGGCCCACCACCGGGCGCGCCGGGCGGCCCGACCGACGGGCTCACCCCTGAGATGCTCGCCGCCATCGCCCGCGCCGAGGCCCTGCTCGGCCGGGACGTGCCCGTCACCTCGGGGTGGCGGAGCCCGGCGCAGCAGCAATGGCTGTGGGACCACCGTGACACGAACCCGTACCCGGTGGCGCGCCCCGGTACGTCGAAGCACGAGCGGGGACTCGCCATCGACGTCCCCGGCTGGTTCGTGGCGGACCTGCTCAGGGTCGCGGGGGCCGCAGGGCTCTGCCACCCGCTCCCGGCCACCGATCCGATCCACTTCGAGCTGTGCTGAGCGCTCGGGGCGCCGAGGTCGGCACTTCCGGGCCGAATGGCGCGTCCACTAGGGTCCCCGACGTGTCGACCGCGCGCGCGCCCCTCGGCCCCGACGGCGCGCCCGACGAGCCCGGAGCCGCGACCGACGACGGGCCCGAGAGCGACGTCGACGTCGTCGACGACCCGATCGCGGTCGATTCCGTGGATGCCGAGAACCCTGAGCACGAGTCGCACGAGGGGGAGGACCTCGGTGCGGACGAGACCGAGGGGGCGACGCTGGTGATCACCGAGGACGACCTCGGCGACGAGCTGGACGCCGAGCTCGAGGCCGAGGCCGCGGAGCTCGCCCCCCTGGTCGAGCTGCCCGATCGCCACCAGGCGGCGGCCGAGCCGGAGCCCCCCGCCGCGGGGCCCACCGCCACGGAGCCCGCCGTACGGACCGCCTTCGGCCGGCCCCGACGGAACCGTGACGAGGTCGAGGTTCGTGTCCGTGGTCGCGGCAAGGTGCCCGCCCGCAAGGCTCGCCGGGTGCTGCGCCGGGTCGACCCGCTCTCGGTGCTGAAGCTGTCGCTGGCGTTCAACCTGTGCGTGCTGGGGATGTTCCTGGTCGCGGCCGTGCTGTTGTGGTCGGCGGCGATCGGCTCGGGGTCGACCGACAAGATCGAGAGCTTCATCGTCGATATCGGCTTCGAGGACTTCCAGCTCGTGGGCGCGGACCTGTTCCGCGGGTTCGTCGTGTTCGGCGGCGGCCTGGTGATCGCCTTCACCGTGATCGCGGTGCTGCTGGCCCTGCTGTTCAATCTGATCAGCGACGTCCTCGGCGGCATCCGGTACACCGTGATCGAGCCCACCGAGCCCGCCGATTCGGTTTCCCAAGGTGCCGCCGGCGAGTGACCGGTGGTACCCTCACCGGCTCCCGGGGCTATAGCTCAGTCGGTTAGAGCGCATCCCTGATAAGGATGAGGTCGCTGGTTCGAATCCAGCTAGCCCCACCGCACCGAGTACCCAGGTCACGGGGCCACGAGGCCCCGTGACCGAGTTCCGGGACAACTGACGCTGCCGTGGGTCATGTGGGCGCCCAGGGGAGGGTGGGG
>CAZYPY010000094.1:0-12655 GCA_964649545.1 uncultured Microthrixaceae bacterium
GGCAACAACGAGTGGTGCACCGCCGACTCGGACCAGAACGGCACGAACATGGTGACGACCTACATCGTCCGTGGGCCGGACGACACCCCGTTCGACAACCGGGACAACCCCGTGTTGTGCACCAAGAGCTTCGGCTCCTACGACGAGGCCGTCTACCCCCTGTTGAACCAGACCGACGGCGTGAAGGACGGCATCCGCCAGCCCGAGAACATGAGCTTCGTGGACCACTTCCGGCGCTGGGTCGACCTGTGCGAGATCAACTGGAGCTCGGTGGTGGTGGGCGACTACCTGCTCCAGATCACCTCGACCGCCGACCTCTCGAACCCACCGTCGAGCCTGACCAGCTTCGACCCGACGGTGGACACCGGTGGCTACAACAAGTTCTCGCTCCGCGCCGGGTTCGGCGCCCCCACGTCGGGCACGTTCGCCAGCGGCATCAACTTCTTCGCCGACGGTCGCCTGCCCATCTACGTGAACCAGGCGGGGGCCGGCACGGTCACCAACTTCTATCTCGCCCGCATCGTCCCCGAGTACGCGGGCCAGATCCTCGAGCTCGAGCTGTTCGACGTGGCCGACGGCGCCAACGCCAGTCTTACCATCGTCGCCCCGGCCGACCTCACCGGGAGCGCGATCACCGGGTGCACCTTCATCCGCGACGCGGCGCCGCCGACGGTCAACGTGAGCTCCACCTGCACCCAGACGGGCCTCACCAACGCCTCCTACAACGGGCGCAGCCTCACCGCGCAGATCCCGCTGCCCGAGAACTACGGGTGCAACGCGGGCAGCGACCTCGGCTGCTGGTTCCGCATCAACCTGGACTTCGGCTCCGGCGCGCCGACCGACCAGACGACGTGGTCCGCACGGGTCCGGGGCGACCCGGTGCGGCTGGTGGAGTAGTCGGTGTCGACGCTGCTCCGCAACGCCCGCCGCCGGCGCCGCGCCCAGGGACACCGGGGCGCAGCGCTGGTCGAGGTCGCCCTCATCACCCCGGTGTTCGCCCTGCTCCTGTTCGGCATCATCGAGTTCGGCCTCACGTTCCGCGACTACCTGACCGTGGCCAACGCGTCGCGCGACGGCGCCCGCGCCGCGAGCGCCCTCGGCGACGACACCTACGCGGACTACAACACGCTCCAGGTCATCCGCCAGGCCACGAAGGGCTTCCGCCCGAACGAGATCCGCCGCGTCATCATCTTCGACGCCGGCGGGGTCGGCGGCTCGGTGCTGAACCCCTCGCACCCCGCCCACCAGTGCCTCAACGCGACCTCCGGTGTCACCAACGTCTGCAACGTCTACACCGCGGCGGCGTTCTCACTCCCCAAGTCGAGCTTCGGCTGCAAGACGTCGAGCCTCGATCGCTACTGGTGCCCGTCTCCGCTCAACGGCCAGGACGGTCGTGAGGTCCGGGCGTCGATCGGCCCGGACTACGTCGGCGTGTACGTGCAGACCCGCCACGACTTCATCACCGGGATGTTCGGCCCGGGTCTCGACCTCGAGGACGAGCTCGTCATGCGCATCGAGCCCCAGGAGCTGTGATGCTGCGCCGCCGCGACCCCGGCTCCTGCCATGGTGACCCCGCCGGTTCCGCGCCTCGGCCCGGCCGGGGCCGGCGCGGTGAACGGGGCGCCGCGCTCACCGAGCTCGTGCTCATCGTCCCCGTCTTCGCGCTGATCGTCTGCGGCGTGCTCGAGTTCGGCATGGCCTGGCGGGACTCGATGACGGTCTCCAACGCCCTTCGGTCCGGCGCCCGCGTGGGGTCGAACATGGGCGACGACCGCTACGCCGACTACGACATCATCAAGGCCGTCGAGGCCGCCATGCGCGAGATCCCCGACACCGCCCGCGTACAGCGCCTCGTCGTGTACAAGGCCAGCACGGCCAACTCCGCTCCCACGAGCGGGTGCATGGCCGGCACCCCGTCGACGGGCGTCTGCAACGTGTACACCGGCAGCGATCTGGCCCGGCTCAAGGCCGACTTCTCCGGCACCACCAGTTGCGGCAGCAGCGCACCGGACCGCTTCTGGTGCCCGACCAGCCGCCAGAACGAACAGGCCCTGGGCGCGGACTACCTCGGGGTCTGGATGCAGGTGCAGTACAACTGGCTCACCCACATGTTCCCCGGCACCGGCCTGACCATCAAGGACCGGGCGATCATGCGCCTCGAGCCGAGGCTGGACGACTGATGAGGAGGCCCGGCATGGACCACCGTCGGTTCCGTGACAGTCGCGGGGCGACCCTCGTGGAGTACGCCCTCGTGGTGGCCCTGGTGGTCGTCCCATCCATCGGGGCGATCTCGCGCGTCAACGACAACTCCGGTGACTACTACTCGAGGGCGAGCGACGACATCGGCGACCTGCCCCAGACCGGCATCGACAACACCCCGGTGTCGTCCACGCCACAGGCGTCGACCTCGACCACCGCCGCGCCGACCACCTCGACCACCGCGGCGCCCACGACCACCACGACGGCTCCCACGACGACCACCACGATCCCGACGACGACCACCACGATGCCGACGACGACGACGACGCTGCTGCGCAGCCGGATCCTCGAGCTGACCAACATCTCCACCAACGCCTCGAACAGCAGCTACGACGCCAAGGCCCGCGTGAAGATCGTGCGCAGCGACACCGGGCTCGCGGTCCGCAACGCGTCGGTCACCATCCGGATGGTCGACGACAACGGCTCGACGACGACCAAGACGTGCTCCACCGACTCGACCGGGAGGTGTTCGGTGACCTGGAACCGCTCGGACTGGCGAGCACCGGTCACGGCGACCGTGACCAACGTGTCGGCGTCGCCGACCTGGGACGGGGTCCAGCAATCGGTCGTGCTGCCGCACCCCTGACCCCCGCCAGCGGTTGCGCGAATAGGGACCTTGGTCCCTAGAACGCGTTTCAATTCGGCCGTACGGTCGCCGGCGTGCCGGACTTCCCGAAGATCGTCTCCGTCGACGACCACGTCATCGAGCCGCCCAACCTCTGGCAGGACCGCCTTCCGGCGAAGTTCAAGGCAGAGGGCCCGCGGGTCGAGCGCCACGCCTGCACCCACATGGGCTACGTGGGCGGCCGCTTCAGCTTCGAGCTCGGCGGCGAGGGCACGCCATGCGACTGGTGGCGCTTCGAGAAGCTGATGATCCCGCGGACCCGGGTGGAGTCGGCCATCGGGTACGACCGGGCCGACGTGACGGTGAGCCCGACGACGTACGACGAGATGCGCCCGGGCTGCTACGACCCCGCCGCCCGCCTGGTGGACATGGACGAGGCGCACATCGAGGCCCAGCTCTGCTTCCCGAGCACGTTCCCGCGCTTCTGCGGCCAGACCTTCACCGAGGCCGAGGACAAGGACCTCGGCCTGGCCTGCATCCACGCCTACAACGACTGGATGGTCGAGGAGTGGTCCGCCGGCTCCGGGGGCCGCCTGGTGCCCATGATGATCATCCCGCTCTGGGACGCCGAGCTCGCGGCCACGGAGGTCCACCGCAACGCCGACCGCGGCGTGCGGGCCGTCACCTTCTCCGAGATCCCGGCCCACCTCGGCCTGCCCTCGATCCACACCGACTTCTGGGATCCCTTCTTCGCGGCCTGCGACGAGCGGGGCGTGTCGCTGCACGTGCACATCGGGTCGTCGTCGCGGATGCCCAGCACGTCGGCCGACGCGCCCCCGCTCGTCGCCTCGTCGCTCACCTTCAGCAACGCGATGGCCTCGATGGTCGACTTCTTGATGTCGGGAGTGCTGGTGCGCTTCCCGAACCTCGAGATCGCCTATTCCGAGGGCCAGATCGGGTGGATCCCCGCCGTGCTCGAGCGGGCCGACAAGGTGTGGGAGAGCAACCGGGCCTGGGGCGGCGTGGCCGAGACCATCCCGCTGCCGCCGAGCACGTACTTCCACCGCCAGATGTACGGCTGCTTCTTCGACGACGACCACGGGCTCACGCCGGACTCGCTCGCCGTCATCGGCACCGACCGCCTGCTGTTCGAGACCGACTATCCCCACTCCGACTCCACCTGGCCGCACTGCCGGGAGGTCGCGGAGAAGCAGATGGCCCACCTCGACGACGAGACCGTGCACGCCCTGGTGCGCGGCAACGCCATCCGGCTTCTCGGCCTGGACCTGGACTGACAGGATCGGGGCCGACAACACCACCTGACCCAGGAGTCCTCTCGTGCTCGACGTGATCATCCGCGGTGTGACCGTGGCCGACGGCACCGGCGCCGACGCCTTCGTGGCCGACGTGGGCCTGCGCGACGGACGCATCGCCGTCGTCGGCACCACCGCCGGCGAGGAGGCGGCCGAGGTGATCGACGGCGCCGGCTTGGTGCTCTGCCCCGGCTTCGTCGACCCCCACACCCACTACGACGCCCAGCTCCTCTGGGACCCGCACGGCTCCCCGTCGAACGTCCACGGGGTGACCACGGTGATCTCCGGCAACTGCGGGTTCACCCTCGCCCCGCTGCGCGCCGAGGACGTCGACTGGACCCTCGAGATGATGTCCGAGGTCGAGGGGATGCCCCTCGACGCGCTGCGTGCGGGGGTCGGCGGCGGCTGGACCTCGTTCCCCGAGTACCTCGACCACCTCGAGGGCAAGCTGGGCGTGAACGCCGCGTTCCTCGTGGGGCACTGCGCGCTGCGCCGCTACGTGATGGGCGAGCGGGGCAGCGGCAACCTGGCCGAGCCCGAGGACCTCGACGCCATGAAGGCACTGCTCGACGGGGCGCTCGCCGCCGGGGCGCTCGGCTTCTCGTCCTCGCAGTCGTTCACCCACAACGACGGCGACGGCAGGCCCATCCCGTCCCGTTCGGCCGACACGGCCGAGGTGCTGGCCCTGTGCGAGGTGGTCTCGCGGCACGAGGGCACGACCCTCGAGTACATCACCGACGGCTGCCTGAAGGGGTTCTCCGACGAGGAGATCGAGCGCCTGACCGCCATGTCACTCGCCGCGGGCCGGCCCCTGAACTGGAACGTCCTCACCGTGGACGCGCGGTCGGAGGCGGAGATGGAGCGCCAGCTCGAGGCGTCCCGCCACGCCGACGCGAACGGCGCCAAGGTCGTGGCCCTCACCATGCCGACGCTCGTCCCGATGAACATGAGCTTCCTGACGCGCTGCGCCCTGACGCTCATGCCCTACTGGGACACCATCCTCACCCTCCCGGTGCCCGAGCGCATGGTGAAGCTCCGCGACCCCGACGTGCGCCGGCGCATGCAGGAGTCGGCCAAGTCGGACGAGGCGGGGGTGCTGAAGCGCCTCAGCGGCTGGGCCAAGTACGAGATCGGCGACACCTACGCCGACGAGAACAAGCCCTTGGAGGGCCGGCGGGTCGGTGACATCGCCGAGGAGCGGGGTACGAGCCCCTTCGACACGCTCGTCGACATCGTCCTCGCCGACGAGCTCCGCACCGTGCTGTGGCCGCTGCCCCCCGAGGACGACACGGCGAGCTGGGAGCTGCGGATGGCCCTCATCGACTCGGACCGCGCCATGGTCGGCGGCTCCGACGCCGGCGCTCACCTCGACCGCATGCTCGGCTCGACCTACCCGACCACCTTCCTCGCCGACTGCCTGCGGGGCCGGCAGCTCCTGTCGATGGAGCGGGCCATCCGCTCGATGACCGAGGTCCCGGCCCGGCTCTTCGGCCTGCGTGAGCGCGGCCGCGTCCAGGAGGGCTGGCACGCCGACCTGGTCCTGTTCGACCCGGCCACGGTGGGCGCCCGCCGGGTGCGGAAGGTGGCCGATCTGCCTGCCGACAGCGAGCGCCTCTACGCCGGCTCGGACGGCGTCGTCCGGGTCTTCGTCAACGGCCGGACCGCGGTCGTCGACGGCGAGGCCACCGACGCCCTGTCGGGCGCGCTGCTGCGTTCGGGTCGTGACACCGAGACCGTGGCCGTCCCCGGCGCGGCCGGCCCCTGATCCACACTCACCCCCGAGACCCCCAGAAGGACCCATGCACCTCGACTTCTGCGACACGGCCCTCTACGACGACCCGTGGAACTCCTACCGGTGGCTCCGGGACCAGGAGACGCTCTACCGGGACGAGACCAACGGGCTGTGGATCGCGGCCCGCTACGACGACGTCTTCGAGATCTCCCGTGACCCGCAGCGCTACATCACGAGCAACGGGGTGCGGCCCAAGCTGAAGGCCCCGCTGTCGCTGCTGTGCGAGGACGACCCCGAGCACACGCGGCAGCGGCGCATGATCAACCGGGGCTTCACCCCGGCCCGGGTGCGTGAGCTCATGCCCCACATCCGAGACCTCAGCAACCAGATCATCGACGACGTGCAGGCCAAGGGCGAGATCGACTTCGTCGAGGACTTCGCCATCCACGTGCCGCTCATCGTGATCTGCGAGCTGATGGGCCTCGACCCCGAGACCCGCCTCAAGATGTACCGCTGGTCCGACCAGATGATGGCCGGCGACGGTCACACCGATCCCGACGACCCGGTCCTGCTCGGCGCCACCGAGGCCTTCATCGAGTACAACCTCATGTGCGCCGACCTGATCGCCGAGCGGCGCCGGTCTCCCCAGGACGACCTCATCTCGATCCTCGTGTCGAAGTTCGACGAGGGCGAGCTCGGCCACGAGGAGTTCCGCAACCTGGCCGGCGAGCCCATCGCCGGCGACCCGCTCGGCGACGACGAGCTGAACCTGTTCCTGACGGTGCTGCTGATCGCGGGCAACGAGACCACCCGCAACGCCATCACCGGCGGCATGCTCGGGCTCAGCCGGTTCCCCGAGGAGCGCCAGCGGCTCATCGACCACCTTGACGACGACCACTTCGTCGACCTGGCCGTGGACGAGCTGATCCGCTGGGTGAGCCCGGTCATCGGCTTCACCCGCACGGTGACCGAGGACCACGAGCGCCGAGGCGTGACGCTGAAGGCCGGTGACGAGGTGCTGATGCTCTACCAGTCGGCCAACCGGGACGAGCGGATGTTCGACCGTGCCGATCAGCTCGTGCTCGACCGCGACCCCAACCCCCATCTGGCCTTCGGGATCGGGCCGCACTTCTGCCTGGGGGCGAACCTGGCCCGCCTCGAGGTCAAGATCGTCTTCCAGGAGCTCTTCCGGCGCCTCCCCGACATCCACGTGCCCGAGGGCGCCGAGCGGGTGCGGGGCGAGTCGGGCCTGGTGATCGCCCTGCAGAACCTGCCCGCCCGGTTCACGCCGGTCTTCGCGGCCTGAGGGAGGAGGGCGGATGCTGCTCGAGGAGCCCACACGCCTGTTCATCGGCGGTGCCTGGGTCGACGGCTCGGCCGGCACCTACCCGGTGGTGAACCCGTCGACCGAGGAGGTCGTCGGGTGCGCCGCCGACGCGTCGGAGGACGACGCCCGTGCGGCAGCGGCCGCCGCCGCCGAGGCGTTCCCGGCCTGGTCCCGCACCACGCCCGAGCACCGGGCCGCGCTCTTGAACCGGGTCGCCGACCTGCTGGAGGAGCGGCGGGACGAGCTCGTCCCCGTGGTGCAGGCCGAGACCGGCGCCACCATGCGGGTCACCAAGACGATGCAGGTGCCCCAGCCGGTGGTGCGCTTCCGCCGCTACGCGCAGGGTGCCCTCGAGCCCCGCGAGGTGCTCATCCCCGCGGGTGAGTCTCGGGCGACGGCCCTAGCCCCCGGCGGCCTGATCAGCGCCGAGGCGCGGCGCGAGCCGGTCGGCGTGGTCACCGCGATCACCTCCTTCAACTTCCCGCTCACCAACATGGCCGGGAAGATCTGCCCGGCGCTGGCCATGGGCAACACCGTCGTGGTCAAGCCCGCCCCACAGGACCCGCTGGCGGTGGCGAAGCTCGTCGAGATCCTGGACGAGGCGGGGTTCCCGCCGGGTGTCGTGAACCTGATCACGTCGTCCTCGCCGGCGCCCGCCGAGGCCCTCGTCGCGTCCCCCGACGTCGACATGGTGTCGTTCACGGGCAGCACCGGGGTGGGGGTGCGCATCACCGAGGTGGGCGCCGCCACCATGACCCGCCTGCTCCTCGAGCTGGGCGGCAAGGGCGCGAGCCTCGTCTTCGATGACGCCGACCTCGACGCCGCGGTGGCGGGCACCGGGTCGACCTGGGCCTTCCACTCGGGCCAGATCTGCACCGCCCCGACCCGGGTGATCGTCCAGCGAGGCGTCTACGACGAGGTCGTCGAGCGCCTGGCCAAGTACGCCGGCTACCTGAAGGTGGGCGACCCGCTCGAGCGCGACACCGTGGTCGGGCCGCTGATCACCCAGGCCCACCGCGACCGCGTGCGGGCCCACATCGCGGGCGGCGTGGAGTCCGGTGCCCGCTTGGTCGCCGGCGGTGAGACCGCCCTGCCCGACACGGGGTGGTACGTGCCCCCGACGCTGCTGGCCGATGGCACCGCAAAGATGCCCATCTTCCAGGAGGAGGTGTTCGGCCCGGTGATCGTGGCCGTGCCCTTCGACGACGAGGAGGAGGGCATCGCCCTGGCCAACGGCACGTCGTTCGGCCTCTACGACTACGTGTGGGCCGGCGACGCCGCCCGGGCCTACCGGGTCGCCGGCGAGCTGCGCAGCGGCAACGTCGGGGTCAACACCGCCCAGCGCAACCACGAGGCGCCCTTCGGTGGGTTCAAGATGAGCGGCGTGGGTCGCGACGGCGGCTCGTTCGGCCTCCATGCCTACAGCGAGCTCAAGTCGGTGGTCTGGTCGACCTGAGCCGGCGGGTGCCGGCTGCGCGCGTGGCCGTGCCGGCACCGCGACCGCGATTGCCGCCCTGCACCACCCCCGCGCGCCGGTAGCGTCCCGGGAGTGGTGAGCACCGGGGAACCGACGACCGGCGATGCGCCGGCCCCGGGCGCCCCGGGCGGGAGGCGAGACGCCGTCCACGAGCGCCGGGTGGGCACCCTCGCCGGCATCGCCGCGTACTCGTTGTGGGGCGTGTTCCCGCTGGTCTTCCACCAACTCGAGGGCGTCGGGGCCGGCGAGATCCTGCTCCACCGCATCGTGTGGTCGTTCGTGGTGGTGGCGATCATCCTGGCCGTCCGCCGTCACCACCAGCAGGGGGCGCTGCGCTTCCTGCGCTCGCAGCCGGGGGCAGCGCCCCGCCTGGTGGCCGCTGGCGGCCTCGTGGCCGTCAACTGGCTCGTCTACATCTGGGCGGTGAACCACGACCACGTGGTGGAGGCCGCCCTCGGCTACTACATCAACCCGCTCATCACGGTGGCCCTCGGCATCTTCGTGCTCGGCGAGCACCTGCGCCGGCTCCAGGTGTTCGCCCTCGGGTTCGGCGTGGCCGCGGTCACCGTCCTGACGCTGGCCTACGGACGCCTGCCGTGGATCGCGCTCGTGCTGGCGGCGTCGTTCGCGGGCTACGGCTTCCTGAAAAAGGCGGTGTCCGCGCCGGCCGCCACCGCGCTGGCGGTCGAGACCGCCGCCCTGTTGCCCTTCGCCCTCGTGGCCATGGTGGTGCTCGAGGTGAACGGCGACGCCGCCTTCCTGCACACCAGCCTGCGGGAGAACGTGCTGCTCGTGAGCCTCGGCGTGGTCACCGCCGTCCCGCTGCTCCTGTTCGGGACCGCGGCGTCGCGCATCCCGCTGTCGATGCTCGGCCTGCTGCAGTACCTCACGCCGACGCTGCAACTCGTCTGCGGCGTGGCCATCCTCGGCGAGCCGCTGCCCCCCGCGCGTCTCGCCGGGTTCGTCCTGGTGTGGATCGCCCTGGTGCTGCTCGGCGTCGACGCCGTGCGCGCCAGCAGGGCGCCGGTCGCGGCCGACGAGCGCGAGGGCGTGCCGCTCATCGACCCGGCCTGACCGTCGGCAGGCGGCCGGCGCGACGGGCGCGGCCGGGATGCGACACTGGCGGGATGCGAGCCTTGGGCGTCCACCACGTGTCCCTCAACGTCGACGACGTGCCCGCCGCGGTCGCCTTCTACGTCGACACCCTCGGCTGCACCGTACGGAGCGACCGGCCGGACTTCGGCTTCGGCGGGGCGTGGCTCGACATCGGTGGCCAGCAGATCCACCTGATCGAGGCGGCCCCCGCCGCCGATCTGGGCCAACACCTGGCCCTCGAGGTCGACGACCTGGCCGCCTGCGTCGGCGAGCTGCGCGACGGCGGGGTCGAGATCAGCGACCCGTCGCCCGTCGGCACCGGGCTCCAGGCCTTCCTCCACGACCCGGCGGGCAACCTGGTCGAGCTGCACCAGGCGAACGCGGGCTGAGCCGACCGTGGCCGAGCACGATCGTGGCGTCGCGGTGGTGCGCCCGCAGGGGACGCGCGCGCGGGTTCGGCGGCTGATCAGCGGTAACGGAGCGGGTCGATGAGAGCCGGTGCGGCGAGTGGCGGCGACGTCGTCGAGGCGCTCGTCGCCCAGCAGGAGGAGCTGCGGGCGCTGGTCGCCGGGCGTGACGACGAGGCGCTTCGCCGCCCGACCCGCTGCGAGGGGTGGTCGGCCGCCGACGTGCTGTTGCACCTGGCCCAGACCAACGGGGCCGCGGTGGCGAGCGTGGCCGGCCGGCTCGAGGACTTCCGCCTCGGCGGGGTGGGTGGCGAGGGCGCCGCCGACGTCGACGAGCTCGCGGATCTCGCCGTGGCCGCCGAGCGGGAGGCGGCGCCGACCGCCATCCGGGACCGGTGGTGGGTGAGCGCGCAGGCGCAGGCCGACGCGTTCCGGGGGTGCGACCCGAGTGCCCGGGTTCGGTGGGTGTCGGGCGAGCTGGCGGCCCGGTCGTTGGCGTCGACCCGCCTGTCGGAGACGTGGATCCACACCGTCGACGTGGCGTCGGCGTTCGGGGTCGTGCCGCCGCCGACCGATCGTCTGTGGCACGTCGCCCGGCTCGCCTGGCGGACCGTTCCTTACGCCTTCGAACGGGCGGGCCGGAGCCTGCACGGCCCCGTCGCGTTCGAGCTGGAGGCGCCCGACGGCTCGCCGTGGGCCTTCGGGCTCGATGCCGACGACGGATCCGTGACGCCGGCCACGGTGGTGCGGGGGAGCGCGGTGTCGCTCTGCGAGGTCGCCGGTCAGCGCGCCGACGCCACCGACACCGACCTCACCGCCGAGGGCCCCGACGCCGCCGACGTGCTGGCGCTGGTCCGCACCTTCGCCTGATCCCGGTCCCGTCGGCGGGCGCGGCGGGGCCGTCCCGCCGTGTCGCCGTGTCGCCGTGGAGCATGTCCTCGTGGTCCTGGCGTGGGCCGCGGCGGACGACGGACAGGCGGCGTCGGTGCTCCGCGGAGCGCCCCCGGCACGGCGATGCGGTCGGGGCGTTCAGGTGACGCCCCGAACGGCACAGGTCGACCACCACTGCGCTGGGTTCAATCCGGAGCAGAGCGCCGCACAACGTCCGGTTCGATGCGCCGAGTCGAACCGGGAGCAGGTCGTGGTCTGTGCGCCGTTGATCGGCCTCGCGAGGTCGACGCCGCCGCCGGTTGCCCCGTCAGACGTCCTGGTTCGCGGCTGCGAGCTGCTCGGCGGCGACGCCGCCGGTGACCGCGGCCGAGGCGGCGAGCAGCAGCACCGCGAAGCGGCCCCTGGGGGCCAGCGCTCGGTAGCCGAGCACGGTGGCGGCCGCGTCCACGCCGTCGGCGGCGGCGCCGTAGCGCGCCCAGACGACCGGGTCCTCGCCGCGGTTCAGCGCCCGGAGCGTGCCGAGGCCGAGAGCCAGGTCGCGTATGCCGAGCGCCCGCAGGAACACCTTGGTCGCGGGACGGGACGCCTCGGGGCCGGCCCAGCCGCGGGCCGCGAGCGAGGGGACGAGCACGAGGGCGACACCCACGGCCACCCGGCCACAGGCCAGGCTGCGCACGAGCTGGCGGTAGTCCATGGGCGCAGTCTGGCAGCTTCCACCTGCGTCAACGGCGCCCGGGGCTGCCAGACTCAGAGCCGGAGGCACCCGCCGTCGACCGAAGGAGGTGCGCGTGGCCGGCAACTGCACGAACTGCGGCACGCCCCTGGTCGAGGACGCCGCTTTCTGCGCCGAGTGCGGCGCCGCCTCACCGGCCGCATCGGCGCCCCTGTCGGGCCCCAAGGCATGGCCGAGCGAGCTGCCGGCCCATCCGCCCTTCCCGGTCGAGCGCCCGCCGGACACCCCGGGCCACCTCGTCTACCTCAGCGGCCCGGACGCCCTGCCCGTGGCGGACCCCGAGCCGTTCGCCGAGCGCAACACCTACGCGGGCGTGCTCGGCCTCGTCGGTGCGCTCGTGCTCGGCGTCTCGACCTTCCTGGCGTGGGCGCAGGTCACGCTGTTCCTGGTGGAGGAGCGGTCCCGTTCGGTGAGCGGCTGGGACTGGTTCGACGACGATCCCCAGACCGGCCCGGTGCTGGCTGTGCTCGCGCTCGCCGCCGCGGCGCTCGCCGGCCTGCTCCTCGCCCGGGTGGCGTCGCTGCTCGTGCGGGTCGGGATCGCCGCCGTCGGCGCCTTGAGCCTCGGCGTCACGTTCTTCGCCATCAGCGACATCCTCGAACGCCAGACCGAGGTCCAGTCCGTGGGCAACGTCACCATCAACTTCCAGATCGGCATGTGGCTCGTCGTGGTCGGCTCGGTCGCCCTGCTCATGGCCGGCGCCGTCGCCGACCACCGGGCCCACCGCCCTGGTGTGCCGGTCGACGCCGACCTCGGCTAGAGTCTCCCGCTCCGGGGCCGTTGGCGCAGTCTGGTAGCGCACCTGCATGACGCGCAGGGGGTCACAGGTTCAAGTCCTGTACGGCCCACCCGAGAA
>CAZYPY010000095.1:0-12472 GCA_964649545.1 uncultured Microthrixaceae bacterium
AGAAGATCACCGACGACGACTTCTTCTGCATCTTCAACGCCCACGACGACCGCCTCGACGTGCGTCTACCCACGGCCCTCCAGGAGGGCCGCTGGGCCGTCGAGATCGACACCTGGGACCCCGACCGGGAACTCCCGGTGGTCAAGCCCGGCGACACCCTCGGGGTCGAGGGCCGCACCACCCTGATCCTGCGCCGCACTGCGGCCTGAGCCCTCCCGCACGCGGACGCGACGATCGACCCCGGCGCCGGTCGCCACCACCGGGACTCGGGCACCGACCCCACGGGGTAGGTGTCACGGGTCGACACCGTGACGGGCGATCACGACGTCATCAACAAGGTGCGGGCCGGCGGCTGGAGCCACCGACGGATGCAGCAACGGGCCGAGGACTCGTGGACGCGCAACGCCCAGCAGATCGCCGAGGACGTGACGTCCGCCGCCGCGACGATCGACGCCCGGCTCGTCGTCGTCGCCGGCGACGAGCATGGGCGCCACGATGCGCAGTCGCCAGAGCACGGCGCCCACGCCCAGTACCGCCACCGCGACGACCAGCCCACGCCACGCCACCTCGCTCGAGCGTCGGAGTAGGTCCACGACCACGGCCCCTACCCAACTCGGCGCCGCCGCAGGCGGTGCCCGTCAGCCGGCGAAACGGAAGAACGTGACCGACAGCGGGGGGAGGGTGAGGTTCACCGAGTGCGGCTGGCCGTGGGCGGGGACCGGGGTGGCATCGACGCCGCCGAAATTCCCCCAGCCGCTGCCGCCGTACGTCTCCGCGTCGCTGTTCAGGACCTCCTCCCAACGACCCGCGCAGGGCACGCCGATGCGGTAGTTCGTCCGGGGCGACGGGGTGTGGTTGGCCACGACCAGCACCCGGTCGGCCGACCCGTCCTCGGCCGGGGCGCCCCGCCGCAGGTAGGCCAGCACCGAGTCCTCGGCGGCGTCGGCGACGAGCCACTGGAAGCCGTCGGGGTCGCAGTCCCGCTCGTGCAACGCCGGCGTGTCCCGGTAGAGCGCGTTCAGGTCGGCGACGAGGCGCTGGACCCCGGCGTGGGCAGGCTGGTCGAGCAGCCACCAGTCGAGCTCACTGTCGTGGTCCCACTCGCGCTGCTGGGCCAGCTCGGTGCCCATGAAGAGCAGCTTCTTGCCGGGCTGGCCGAACATCGTGCCGAGCAGCAGGCGCAGGTTCGCGAAGCGCTGCCAGTCGTCGCCGGGCATGCGGCCGAGCAGCGAGCCCTTGCCGTGCACGACCTCGTCGTGGGACAGGGGCAGTTCGAAGTTCTCGGTGAAGGCGTAGACCATCCGGAAGGTGAGGTCGTGCTGGTGCCACCGCCGGTGGATCGGGTCGCGCTGGAAGTAGGCGAGGGTGTCGTGCATCCACCCCATGTCCCACTTGAAGCCGAAGCCGAGGCCGCCGAGATAGGTCGGCCGCGACACCATCGGCCAGGCGGTCGACTCCTCGGCGATGGTCTGGACCCCGGGGCACTCGCGGTAGACGGTCTCGTTGAGTTGGCGCAGGAACGCGATGGCGCCGAGGTTCTCCCGGCCGCCGTGCTCGTTCGGCACCCACTCCCCTGCCTCACGCGAGTAGTCGAGGTAGAGCATGGAGGCCACGCCGTCGACCCGCAGCCCGTCGCCGTGGAAGTGGTCGAGCCAGTAGACGGCGCTCGAGATGAGGAAGCTGCGCACCTCGTTGCGGCCGTAGTTGAAGATCAGGCTCTTCCAGTCGGGATGGAAGCCCTGACGGGGGTCGGCGTGCTCGTAGAGGTGGGTGCCGTCGAAGCGGCCGAGGGCGAAGGCGTCCTCGGGGAAGTGGGACGGCACCCAGTCGAAGATCACCCCAATGCCGCGCTGGTGCAGGTGGTCGACCAGGAACATCAGGTCCGACGGCGTGCCGTACCGCGCCGTCGGCGCGAAGTACCCAGTGGTCTGGTAGCCCCACGAGCCGTAGAACGGGTGCTCCATGAGGGGCAGGAACTCGACGTGGGTGAACCCCAGATCGAGGACGTGCCGGGCCAGAGGCTCGGCGATCTCGCGGTAGGACGGCAGCCGCCCGTCGGGGCGCCGCCACGAGCCGAGGTGGACCTCGTAGACCGAGACCGGGGCATCGAGGGCGTGGCGATCGTGACGCGAGGCCATCCAGGCCCGGTCACCCCACTCGTGGCCGCCGGCACCGATCACCGACGCCGTGGCCGGCGGCTCCTCGGTCCGCTGGGCCATGGGGTCGGCCTTCTCCAGGACCGAGCCGTGGTGGCGGATCCGGTACTTGTAGCGGTGGCCGTCCGCGGCCGCGTCCACGACGCCGGCCCAGATGCCCGAGGACCCGCACGGCGCCAACTCGTGGCCGCCGCCGCCCCATCCGTCGAAGTCGCCGACCACGGCGACGCCCTCGGCGCTCGGCGCCCACACCGCGAACCGGGTGCCGCCCCCGGCCGCGGGGTGGTTGCCGAGGTGGTCGAACAGCCGGGCGTGGGTGCCCTCGTTGAACTGCCAGAGGTCGTCGGGGCCGAGCCCCAGGTCGGTCGTGGCGTCGCTCATCTCATCGCTCCTACCCGATCGTCGGTTGCGCTGCCGCGGGCGACCCGCAGCGCGGCGAGCCGGTCCGCCACCTCAGGGTCGGCGTCCACCTCGTCGAGGGTGCGGGCCATCTGGCGGCGCCAGTTCGGCACTTCGGGTCCCGTGCCGGGCACGTTCTGAGGCAGGGTCTCGCCCCAGAGGTCCTCCAGGCTCACCACGACCGACGCGGCATCGGTGCGGCCGAGCCAGCCCAGCAGTGCGGCCAGCACGTCCTCCGTACCCGTGCCCTCGGGCGCGGCGCCGTCCCCGGTGAGCTGCTCGAGGATGCGGGCGCGGCGGTCGTCGTCGAGACCGGCCCAGAACGCGGCGAACGGCGCCATGTCGTGGGTGTTGACCACCGCCACCGAGGTGGGCGGGGCCCAGCGGGCGTGGGGGGCGGCGTCGAGCTCGAACTGGGTGGCGTACATGCCGAGCAGGCGATGCCGACCGAGGAGCTCGTCCACCTCGGGCGGCACGGTGCCCAGGTTCTCGCCCACCACCACGGCGCCCGCCCGCCAGGCCTCCAGCGTGACCACGGCGGCGAGCTCCTCGGCCGGGTAGTGGACGTAGGCCCCGGCGGCGGCGGAGCCTCCGTCCGGGATCCACCAGAGGCGGTGCAGCGCCATGACGTGATCGATGCGGACCACGCCCGCGTGGCGGAGCTGGTGGGCCAGGCCCGCGCGCAGGTACGCGTGGCCGTCGGCACGCGACGCCGGCGGGAGCAGCGGCGGGAAGCCCCACCCCTGTCCGGCCGGGTTGAACTCGTCCGGGGGCGCCCCGACCTCGATCGTGCGGGCGAACAACCCGGGGGCCCGCCAGACGTCGAAGCCGTCGGCGTGCACCCCGAGGGGGAGGTCGAGGTAGAGCGACTGGCCCTGCCCGGCCAGATGGGCGTGCAGGTCGGCGAGTTGGGTCTCCATGGCCCACTGGGCGTACCGGTGACGGAGGACGCCGTCGGGGTCGCCCGCACCGCGGGCCCCGGCCGCGGTGAGCGGCTGCCCGGGCGCCGGCGGGCCGTGGGCCTCGACCTCGACCCGCCAGCGGGCCAGTTCGTCGACGTGGGGACGGGCGGCGCAGAAGGCGTCGAGCTCGGCCCGGCGGGCGTCCGAGAGCCGGCCGACCAGCGTGGCCAGCCCCGCCCGCACCCGGGCCACCTCCGCAGCCCAGTCGATCAGACGATCGGTGCCGCCGACGACCGGCACCCCCCCGATGGTGGGCTCACCCGGCCCGCCTTCGGCCTCCGGCAACGCGGCCAGGTCGAGGTGTCGCTCGTTCCACGCCACCCGGGACACCGGCGCGTAGGGACTGGCCTCGCCGTCGAAGGTGGCCAGCAGGGGCAGGGTGCCCACGAGGTCGCCCCCGAGGTCGTGGAGCCAGTCGCCCAGCGCGGCGAGATCACCGAGGTGGCCGACCCTCGGCGCGCCGTCGCGCCGCAGGGCGTAGACGGGGGCGAACACGCCCCAACCCCGGCGCGGGGCCGGGGCGAGCATCGGCGCGGCGAGCAGGTGGCCCACGGCGTCGGTGCCACCGGCCGCCGGCGCGGCCACCTTCACCCGGTGGGCGCCGAGGGGCACCTCGTCGCCGAGGGGGACGCGTTGGGCCACGTGGGGAACGCCGTCCAGGTCGGCGCGGGCGACCTCGACGAGGTGGTCCGCGGCCACCACCCGCCGGTCGACCGTGCCGTCCTCGAAGGTGACCTCGGCCTCGACCGGCGACTCCGCGCGGGCGGCGGGCCGCCGGATCTCGACCGCCGGCGCCCGACCGTCCCAACAGACCGTGGTCGCCTCCACCGGCGTGGCCCACGCCCGTCGGTGCAGCTCACGGTGCGACGCCGCGATGGCCGCGGCATCGCCCGACGGCAGCCCGAGCGCGCCGAGCACGCCCCGCAGGACGTCGGGGTCGGGCTCGCGCCACACGCCGGCGATGTCGTGGTAGCCGGTGGCGATCCCCGCCCCCCACGCCAACTCGCGCAGGCCGTCCGGCGCGGCGGGCGCGGCCTCGCTCACCGGCCGATCCCGGTCACCGGCCGCCGTCGCCCGCGGCCAGGGTGTCGAGCAGGCCCGCGAGCGGGATCCAGCTCCAGTCGGGACGGTTGCCGAGCTCGTAGGAGAGCTCGTAGACGGCCTTCTCGAGGACGAAGGCGTCGAGGAGCGTCCGCAACGCGGTCGGGTCGGCGGGCACGAGGTCGGCGTCGCCCAGCTCGCGCAGGTACGCATGCAGGAACCGCGAGGCGGCCCAGCGGTACCACGCCCGCCCCCAGGTGGCGGCCCGGGTGGCGGCCTCGGTGCCCCCGGCCAGCAGCCCGCGCTCCTCCTCACGCTCGAGGGCGACGAGGGTCGCGTAGTGGAACGAGCGCAACATCCCCGCGACGTCGCGCAACGGGGCCCGGCGCAGGCGGCGCTCGGAGATGGACTGGAGGGGCTCGCCCTCGAAGTCGAGGAAGACCACGTCGCGCCCGGTGAACAGCACCTGGCCGAGGTGCAGGTCTCCGTGGGTGCGGATGCGTCGACCTCCGAGGCGGGCCTCGCGGAGCGGCTTGAAGCGGTCGAGCAGCTCCGCCTCCAGGCCGAGCAGGCTCGTGGCCTGGGCCGCCACCTCGTCGCTGAGCTCGCCGAGACGCTTGCGCAGCACCCCGAGGGTGCGGGCCGCGTGGCTGCGCATGGCCTGGTGCAGCGAGCGCTGGTCGAGCAGGGACAGGTCCTCGACCCCGAAGGCCGCGTCGCCGGTCGGGGCGGCGAGGGCCCGGTGGAGCTGGGCGGTGCGGGTACCGAGCAGCTCGCAGACCTCGAGGTGGGCGCCCGTCGCGCTGGCGGCGACGTCGGGCAGGTCGCCCGGTGGCACGTCGAGCGGGTGGCCGGTCGGCAGGTCGGCGGGGGGCTGCTCGTCGAAGGCCTCGCGGTAGAAGCGGCTGAGGGCGTCGATGCTGTGCTGCCACAGGTCACCCTCGTTGGGCACGTACCCGTGCAGGACGGCGATCGTCGCGGGCTCGCGCCCGCCCCACTCGTACTCGACCGCGCCGAGCAGCGGCGGCACGTGGGGGAAGCCCTGGTCGGTGAGGAAGCGGGACACCTCCAGGTCGGGGTTCGTCCCCGGCTCGATGCGGCGGAAGACCTTGAGGATGGCCTGGTCGCCGACGACCACCGAGGTGTTGCTCTGCTCGACCCGCAGGGTGGTGATGTCGAGGTCGGCGAGCTCGTCGGCCCGCCGGCGCAGCGCAGGGGTCGGCGACCCGAGCAGCCGGCCGGACTCGCCCGGCCGGGGGCGTCGACTGCGGCAGCGGTCGAGCAGGGCCCGGGCGGCGGGCGGCTCCCACATGGCCTCGCTGAGCACCCGGGTCTCGCCGTCGGGGCGGCGCAGTTCGGCGACGACGCCGTGGCTCAGCTCGGCCCGCAGCACGTCGGCCCGTTCCCCGCCCACGATGGCGAGAGGCATGGCGAAGGTCGCGGGCTCACCCTCGCGGAACTGCACCCGCACGAGCACCAGGAACGACGGCACCGTCGAGCCGCGGGTCGTCAGGGGAACCACGTCGGCGATCCGCACCGCGGCGACCGCCCGACCCTTCCCCGGGAACCAGCGCCGCTGGGCCAGCTGCGCCGGCAGGACCCGCTCGAGGGCGCCGCGGTTCGCCCCCTCGAAGACCGACGGCCACGAACCGGCGAGATCGATGGTCGGGACCGGCGCGCCGCTGGCCGCCCCCTGCACCGGGGCATCGGTCTCCTGACGGGTCAGCGAGAACCAGTGGAACGCGTAGGGGCCGAGGGTGACGAGGTACGGCAGCTCGCCGACCGGGGGGAACTCGGTGCGGCCGAACAGCTCGACCGGCCGGGCCCCGGCGTGCTCGGCGAGGTCGAGCTCGGCGTACTGCGCGGAACCGGCGAGGTTGGCGACCACCAGGACGTGCTCGTCCTCGAACGAGCGCACGAAGGCGACGATGCGGGGATTGTCCGGCAGCAGCATCCGCAGCGTCCCCCGGCCGAACTCGGGGTGGCGGGCGCGCACGTGCAGGATCTGGCGCATCCACCGGTACAGCGAGTTCTCGTGGGCCTGCTGGACCTCGACGTTGACCATCTCGTAGTGGAACTCGGGGTCGATGATGGTCGGCAGGTACAGCTTCTGGGGGTTCGCGGTGGAGAAGCCGGCGTTGCGGTCCGGCGACCACTGCATCGGGGTGCGCACCGCGTCCCGGTCGCCCAGGTACACGTTGTCGCCCATGCCGATCTCGTCGCCGTAGTAGATGACCGGCGTGCCCGGCAGGGCGAGCAGCAGCCCGTTCAGCAGCTCGATCTTGCGCCGGTCGTTGCCGAGCAGCGGGGCGAGGCGGCGGCGGATGCCGGCGTTGATGCGCATCTGCGGGTCGTGGGCGTAGACGCGGTACATGTAGTCCCGCTCCTCCTCGCTCACCATCTCGAGGGTCAACTCGTCGTGGTTGCGCAGGAAGATGGCCCACTGGGCGCCCCCGGGTAGGCCCGGGGTCTGGTCGAGGATGTCGACGACGGGGAACCGGTCCTCCATCTGCACCGACATGAACAGGCGGGGCATGAGGGGAAAGTGGAACGACATGTGGCACTCGGGCCCGTCGTCGTCACCGAAGTACTCGACCGCGTCCTCGGGCCACTGGTTGGCCTCGGCGAGGAGCATCCGGTCGGGGTAGTGCTCGTCGACGTGGCGGCGCAGCTCACGGAGGAACGCGTGGGTCTCGGGCAGGTTCTCGCAGTTGGTGCCGTCGCGCTCGTAGAGGTAGGGCACCGCGTCGAGGCGCAGGCCGTCGACGCCGAGGTCGAGCCAGAAGTCGAGGGCGTCGAACACCGCCCGGTGGACCTCGGGGTTGTCGAAGTTGAGGTCGGGCTGGTGCGAGTAGAAGCGGTGCCAGAAGTAGGCGTTGGCGACCGGGTCCCAGGTCCAGTTGGAGGACTCGGTGTCGTGGAAGATGACGCGGGCGTCCGACCAGCGGTCGGGGTCGTCGCTCCAGACGTACCAGTCCCGCCAGCGGCTGCCCGGGGCGGCCCGCCGGGCGCGCTGGAACCAGGCGTGCTGGTCGGACGTGTGGTTGATCACGAGCTCGGTGATCACCCGCAGCTCTCGGCGGTGGGCCTCGCGCAACATGCGCTTGAACGAGGCGAGGGTGCCGTAGGACGGGTTGATGGCCCGGTACTCGGCGATGTCGTAGCCGTCGTCGCGCAACGGCGACGGGTAGAACGGCAGCAGCCAGATGGCGTTGACGCCGAGGTCGCGCAGGTAGTCGAGGCGCCGGGTGAGGCCGTCGAAGTCACCGATCCCGTCGCCGTCGCTGTCCTGGAAGGCGCGGATGTGGAGCTCGTAGATGATGGCGTCGCGGTACCAGTCGGGTGCGTCCGACCGCACGGGCAGCGGGGCCAGCGGCGCCGGCCCTCGCGGATAGGAGCTGTAGGGGCTCACGCTTCCCGCTCCTGTTCGCTTCGCTCACGGGCCGCCGCCTTCTGCGTTCCGGCCACGCAGGCCGGGGCCACGCCCTCGTTCCTCGGGCTCACGCCACGGTCCCGCGGGCCTCGAGGGTGAACACGTGGGCCGGCATGGTGGCGGGATCGAGGGCGACGTAGTTGTCGGGGCCCTCCCAGCGGTAGCGGGCGTCGCTCAACAGGTCGTGGACCTCGAAGGGGTGGCCGTCGACCCCGAGCTCGGCGAGGTCGAGGTGCACGATGCCCTCTCGGGTCTGGAACGGGTCGGTGTTGACCACGACGAGCACCACGTCTCCCCGGTCGTCGGTGCGCTTCGAGAAGCAGAGCAGCTCGTCGCCGTCCACGTCGTGGAAGCGCATGGTTCGGTTGGTCTGCAGCGCCGGATGGGCGCGGCGGATGGCGTTGAGGCGGCCGAGCAGCGGCGCCAGCGAGTCGGGCCGGTCGAGGTCCCAGTCGCGGATCTCGTACTTCTCCGAGTGGAGGTACTCCTCGCTGCCGGAGTGGCGGGGCTCGTGCTCGCCCAGTTCGAAGGCGGGACCGTACACGCCGTAGCTGGCGGCCAGGGTGGCGGCGAGCACGGCACGGGCCGAGAACGCGCCCCGGCCACCGTGCTGGAGGAGCTCGGTGAGGATGTCGGGCGTGTTGGGCCAGACGTTGGGTCGGAGGTACTCCGCCACCTCGGTCGTGGTCAGCTCGGTGAAGTACTCCCGCAGCTCCCACGCCGCGTTGCGCCAGGCGAAGTAGTTGTACGACTGGCTGAACCCGAGCTTGGCGAGCTGCTCGAGCACCCGGGGGCGGGTGAAGGCCTCGGCGAGGAAGAGCACGTCGGGGTGCTCGGCGCGCACCTCGGCCAGCAACCACTCCCAGAAGGCGAAGGGCTTCGTGTGGGGGTTGTCGACGCGGAAGATGCGCACGCCCTCGCCGACCCAGTGGTCGACGACCTCTTTGAGCGCGGCCCAGAGGGCCTCCCGGTCGCCGGTATCGAAGTCGATCGGGTAGATGTCCTCGTAGCGCTTGGGCGGGTTCTCCGCGAACTGGATGCTGCCGTCGGGGCGGTGCCGGAACCACTGCGGGTGCTCGGTCACCCAGGGGTGGTCCGGCGAGCACTGGTAGGCGAGGTCGAGGGCGATCTCGATGCCGTGACGGGCGGCCTCGGCCACGAGGGCGCGGAAGTCGGCGGGCGTGCCGAGCTCGGGGTGGATCGCGGTGTGACCGCCCTCGGCCGCGCCGATGGCCCAGGGGCTGCCGGGGTCGCCGGCCCGAGCGGTGAGCGCGTTGTCCCGTCCCTTGCGCCCGGTGACGCCGATGGGGTGGATGGGCGGGAGGTAGAGGACGTCGAACCCCAGCGCCGCGAGCTCGGGCACGCGCCGGGCCACGTCGGCGAAGGTGCCGTGACGGCCCGGCTCGGGCGAGGCCGAGCGGGGGAAGAGCTCGTACCAGGTGCTGAAGCGGGCACGCTCGCGCTCGACGAGGACGGTGCGCTCGGGGTGGATGGTGGCGTCGGCCCGGTCGGCGAGGCCGTCCATCAGCCGGGCGATGGTCCCGGCCGCCTCGGCGAAGGCGGCCGCGTCGCCGTCGAGCAGTGGGGCGGCCGTGGCCCGCAGGCGCTCGGCGGCCCGGCTCGAGGCCCGGTCGGCGGCCTCCTGCACGAGGTGGGCGCCGATCTGGAGGTCGACGGCCACGTCCTGGCCGGCGTCGATCTTGGCGAGGGCTCCCACCAGCCAGGAGCGGAACGGGTCGACCCACGCCTCCACGGTGAACCGGTGGATGCCGAGGCGCTCGACCGGGAACGACGCGGACCACCGGTCGTTGCCCAGCGGCTCGAGCGGGACCGCCGTCCACCGGCCCCCCGGCGGCCGGTGCAGGAGCCGGGCCGCGACCGTGTCCTTGCCGTCGGTGAACACGTCGGCGGAGACCACGACGTGCTCGCCGGACACCCGCTTCACGGGGAACCGCCCGCAGTCCACGACCGGCGCGACGTGCTCGACCACCACGCGACCGGGCTCGCCCCGGCGCGACCGCGCCGCGCTCACGCGTCCGGGCCGGGCGCGCCACCGGGCGCCGGGTAGAGGCGATCGGCGTACTCGCGCACCATGCGGGTGGCCGAGAAGCGGGGGCCGTTGGTCTTGAGGCTCTGGCGCACCATGGCCAACCAGCCCTGGGGGATCCCCCGGTCGTCGCGCTCGGCGAAGAGCGGGACGACCTCACGCTCGAGCAGGTCGTAGAGCGCGTGGGCGTGGCGGCGATCCTGGGCCTCGTGGTCCGGGTCGGTGTCGCCGTCGATCGCCCAGCCATTGCCGCCGTCGTAGCCCTCGGCCCACCACCCGTCGAGCACCGACAGGTTGAGCGCGCCGTTGAGCGCGGCCTTCATGCCGCTCGTCCCGCTGGCCTCCTCGGGCGGACGGGGCACGTTGATCCACAGGTCGCAGCCGGCCATGAGCTGCGGGGCGAACGACAGGTCGTAGTCCTCGAGGAAGGCGACGTGGTCGGCCACCCGGGGAGCGCCCTTCAGCTCGAAGGTGTGGGCCAGGATCTGCTTGGCCCCTTCGTCGAGCGGGTGGGCCTTGCCCGCGAACAGGAACTGCACGCCAGGCTCGCCCGTGAGCAGCTCGAGGCCCCGCTCGGGGGCGAGGGTGAGCAGGTTGAGGCGCTTGTACGCGGCCAGGCGCCGGGCGAAGCCGATGGTGAGCCGGCCCGGGTCGAAGCCGACCTGGGCGGCCTCGGCGTAGGCGAGCGGCTCACCCCGTCGGAGTCGGTCGCTGGCGGAGCGCTCGCGGATGAAGGCCACGAGGCGGGCGCGGCTCTCGGTGCGGGCCTCCCACAGCGCCTCGTCGGGGATGTCGTCGACCGCGGCCCAGGTGGCGGGGTCGTCGGCACGGGTGAGCCAGCCCTCGCCGAAGTGCTGGTCGAAGAGCTCCTTCATGGCGGGCCCGAGCCAGGTGGGGACGTGCACCCCGTTGGTGACGTGGGTGATGGGGACGTCCTCGACCGGTCCGCCGAACAGCGGCTGCCACATCTCGCGCGCCACCTCGCCGTGGCGGCGGCTGACGCCGTTGGTCGAGCGGGCACCGCGGAGGGCCAGCGGGGTCATCCCGACGCGTCCCGCGGGGTCGGCGGGATCGAGCCGACCCGTGCCGAGGAAGCGGTCGGCGTCGCCACTGACCGCGGCCACCCGCTGGAGCATGTCCCGTGCCTCGGCGTCGTCGTAGGTCTCGTTGCCCGCGGGGACGGGCGTGTGGGTGGTGAACACCAGGCGCTCGCGCGCGCCCCGCCACGCCTCGTCGTACCCCTGGCCCGCGAGCCGCGCCCGACCCATGAGCTGGGCGAGGGCGAGCGCCGGGTGACCCTCGTTGATGTGGAACACCGACGGGTCGAGGCCGAGCCGTTCGAGCACCATGGCCCCGCCGAAGCCCAGCACCGCGTACTGGGCGAGGCGCACCGAGGCGATGCCCTCGTAGAGCCGCGAGGTGATCCACCGACCGACGGTCGAGTTCTCGGGGCAGTCCGTGTCGAGCAGGTACAGCGGCACCCGGCCGACGTCGGCCCGCCACACCTGGGCGACGACGTCCTCGTCGTCGACGGGGACGGCGACCTTCAGCGGCCCGCCGGTGTCGTCGGTGAGCAGCACACACGGAAGCCTTTCCGGATCGGAGTCGAGCCAGAACTCGTGTTGGTAGCCGGTGGGGTCGAGGCGCTGGTGGAAGTAGCCCGTCCGGTACATGAGGCCGACGGCGACGACGGGCAGTGCGAGGTCGCTCGCCTCTTTCAGGATGTCGCCGGCGAGGACCCCGAGCCCACCGGAGTAGATGGGCAGGGAGGCGTGGACCGCGAACTCCGCGCACAGGAAGGCCACGGGGCGTTCCGCCGGCAACGGGCCCGCCACCGGGCGCTCGAGGTCCGCCTCCACCAGGGCGGACAGCGCCGCCACCCGGTCCACGACCTCGGGCTGTGCCGCCGCCTCCTCCAGGCTGCGGGTCGGCGCCTCCGACAGGAGGCGGACGGGGTTGCCACCCACCCGGGCCCAGCGCTCGGCGTCGAGGGACGCGAACACCGACGGCCCGTCGTCGGCCCACGCCCAGCGGTAGTTGTACGCCACCGCGGCGAGGGGCCGGAGGGGTTCGGGCAGGCGCTCGGCGAGGGCCGCGACGGCGGCCTGGACGTCGCGATCGCCGGGGCGGGGAGTCGAGGTCGGCACGGGGCGACGCTACCGGCTGGCTCGGTGAACGGGCCGTGAACGATCTCGGCCCGCCCGGACGGGGGGTTCCGGGCGGGCCGAGGTCGTCGTGGTGCTGGTGACGGGGCCGGCTACCAGAGGATGAAGCCGCCGGGCACGGCCTCGAGCGGCAGGTAGTGGAAGAAGATCTCGCCGTAGACCACGAGGCTGAACACGCCGGCGATGGCCGTCCACAGGCCGATGCGGTCGAGGATGGGCCACGACTGCGACACCGGGTGGAAGGGCTCGTCGGCGACCGGCATGCGCTG
>CAZYPY010000096.1:0-12428 GCA_964649545.1 uncultured Microthrixaceae bacterium
GTTGCGGGCGCAGTGCGCCGGCCTCGTGACCACCGCGTCAAAGCTGCGGGGCGACACCATCGGCTACTCGGACGAGGTCGAGTCTTGCTACGGCGTGCGCCCCGAGCGGGTGCCCGAGGAGCGCTTCGCCGCCGCCCACGCGGCGCTCGACGAGGTGCTGCCGGGGACCGGCCCGCTGGCCGAGCGCTACGGCACGTGGCGGGAGGCGCAGGCGGTGCCGCCCGAGCGCCTCGGCGACGCCATCGCCTCGCTGGCCGAGGACTTCCGGTCCCGCACCGACGCGATGTTCGGCCTGCCCGAGGGCGAGCACGTCGCCTTCGAGCTCGTCCGGGACCAGCCCTGGTCGGGCTTCAACTACTACGAGGGCGGCCTGCGCAGCCGGGTCGCGATCAACGTCGACCTGCCGGTGCTCAGCCCCACGCTGGCCCACCTCGTCGCCCACGAGGCCTACCCCGGCCACCACACCGAGCACAGCCGCAAGGAGGTCGGCCTCGTGCGCCGGCGCGGTCACCTGGAGGAGACGATCTTCCTGGTCGGCACACCGCAGTGCCTGCTCGCCGAGGGCCTCGCGGACCTCGGCCTCGAGGTGCTGGTGGGGGAGCGCCCCGAGCCCGTGGTGGCCGAGCACCTACGTCCCCTGGGCATCCCCTACGACGCCCAGATCGTGGCCCGGGTGGCCGAGGCGGCGCAGTCGCTCGACAAGGTGCGCGGCAACGCCGCGCTGCTGCTGCACGAGGACGGCGCCGACCCCGACGACGCCGTCGCCTACCTCTCGCGCTGGTCGCTGCTGCCCAGGGCCCGGGCCGAGAAGGCCGTGTCGTTCCTGATGGACCCGACGTGGCGGTCCTACATCAGCTGCTACGTGGAGGGCCTCCCGCTCTGCCGGGGCTGGGTCGGCGGCGACCCCGCCCGCTTCGAGCGTCTCCTCTCGGAGCCGCTCACGCCGGCGCAGCTCCGCGCCGCCTGACCAGCTTGGTGCCCTGAACAGGGCCGGACCTACCATCGGCGCCATGTCCGAACGCACCCGCAACCTGCCGCGCCGCTCCTGCCTGTCGATCCCCGGCTCCAGCGAGAAGATGCTCGGCAAGGGCCCGAACATCCCCGCCGACATGATCTTCCTCGACCTCGAGGACTCGGTCTCGCCGCTCGAGAAGGAGGCCTCCCGGGCCAAGGTGGTCGAGGCCATCAAGACCCAGGACTGGGGCGACAAGGTCCTGTGCGTCCGGGTCAACGCCTGGGACACCGAGTGGACCGCCTACGACGTGATCGAGGTCGTCGGCAACGCCGGCGAGCGCCTCGAGGAGATCATGCTCCCCAAGGTCCAGACCGCGGCCGAGGTCGTGGCCATGGACCTGCTCCTCACCCAGGTCGAGAAGAAGGCGGGCCTGCCCGTCGGCCACATCGGGATCGAGGCCCAGATCGAGACCGCCCAGGGCCTCATCAACGTGGAGGAGATCTGCGCCGCCTCGCCCCGCACCGAGACCATCATCCTCGGCCCGGTCGACTTCTCGGCCTCGATGGAGATGCCCTCGCTGCAGGGTGGCCTCCAGATCCCCGAGTACCCCGGCGACTACTTCCACTACCCGTTCATGAAGATCTTGATGGCGGGCCGGGCCAACGGCCTGCAGGTCATCGACGGCCCCTACGTGAAGGTCCGCGACCCCGAGGGCTTCCGGGACTACTGCACCCGCACCCAGATCCTCGGCTACGACGGCAAGTGGGCGCTGCACCCCGACCAGGTGACCATCCTCAACGAGGTCTTCGGCCCGAACCAGGAGCAGTTCGACCACGCGTGGGCCGTCCTCGACGCCTACGAGGAGGCCACCACCACGGGTGAGCGCAAGGGCGCCGTGATGATGGGCGACGAGATGATCGACGAGGCCAGCCGCAAGGTCGCCCTCAAGGTCGTCGCCCGCGGCGAGCGCGCCGGCTTCACCCGCAGCTGACCCTGGCTCCTCGTCCCTCGGAGCGCCTTCGGCATCCGGTTCGCGAGGCGGCGCTGCACTGCTCCGCAGCGCAGCCTCACGAACCCGTGCCGGGTCCCGGGAGGGAGCGACCTAGGCGGCGGTCTTCTGGCGGTCGAGGAGGCGCCTCGCGATGACCTTGAGGCAGAGGGTCTCGTCGGCGCCCTCGAAGATCGACAGCACTCGGGCGTCGACGAAGTAGCGGCTCACCGGGAACTCCTCGGCGTAGCCCATGCCGCCGTGGATCTGCATGGCCTCGCGGGTGACCCACTCGGCGGCCCGGCAGACGTACGCCTTGACCATCGAGGCCTCCAGGGCGCCCTCGCCGGCGGCCATCATGCGGGCCACCTCGTAGGAGTACTGGCGGCTGGCCTGGATGATCACGGCCATGCGGGCCAGCTTCACCTTGGTGAGCTGGTAGTCGGCGATGGGGTGGCCGAAGACCACGCGGTCGAGGGCGTACTGGCGGGCCTCCTCGTAGGCGGCCTGCATGACGCCCACGGCCCGCGCCGCGGTCTGCAGGCGGCCGTTCTCGAAGCCCTCCATCTGGTAGTAGAAGCCCTTGCCGAGCCCTTCCTCGCCGCCGACCTGGTTGGCCGAGGAGACGAACCAGTCCTCGAGGGCGACCTCGTAGGAGTGCATGCCCCGGTAGCCGATGGTGTCGATGGCCCGGCCCTCCATCTTCCCGCCGCCGGGGGCGCCGCCGTCGGCGCCGGCCTCCTGGGTGAACGCGAAGCCGTGGCCCTCGCCGCGGGGCTTGGGCACCACGAACATCGACAGGCCCCGGTGGGTCTTCGAGCGGTCGGGGTCGGTGCGGGCGAGCAGCATCAGCGCGTCGGCGCGGGCGCCGAAGGTGCACCACGTCTTCACGCCGTTGATGAGCCAGCCGCCCTCGGTGGGGGTGGCGGTGACCTTGATGCCGGCCACGTCCGAGCCGTAGTCGGGCTCGGTGACGGCGACCGCGGCCATGACCTCGGCGGTGGCCAGCTTGGGCAGCCACTCCTGCTTCTGCTCCTCGGTGCCGCCCTTGACCAGCGCCCGGGTCAGGATCTCCGGGCGGGTGATCAGCGAGCCGCCGATGCCGAGCGAGCCCCGTGAGAGCTCCTCGGTGGCCACGACCATCCCGAGGTAGTCGCTCTCGCCGCCGCCGGCGAAGCCGCCGTACTCCTCGGGCACCGACAGGCCGAACCCGCCCATCTCGGCGAGGCCCGAGATGATGTCCTCGGGCACGTCGGCGTTCGTGCGGTGCACGTGCTCGGCGACGGGCCGGATCTTGTCCTCCGCGAAGCGGCGGAAGGTGTCCTGCACGAGCTCGAAGTCGGCGTCGAGGTGGCGGGGGCCGGCCTCGTCGGCCATCGCCGCCAGGAAGGCCGGGTCGCGGTACGTCGCGAGGAAGTCCCGGACGCCGTCCAGGGCACCGGGCTCGATGCCCCAGTCGTCCTCGCGCCCGAAGGTCTTGGCGGCCAGGTCGGCGACGGCGTCGGCGACGAAGGCGCAGGCGATGCGGCCCTCGACGTCGCCCTTGGCCCCGTAGGCCAGCAGGCCGCTGCCCATCTCGACCGCCGAGGCGGCGTGGGCGAGGTCGTAGGCGAGGGCCTGGTGGTCGTCGAGGCCCAGCTCGGCGAGGCGGGTGGTGGCGGCGGCCACGACGCCGCGTGCGAGGTCGACAGCCGACGCGGCGGCGTCGAGGTCGGGGGCGGTCACATCGGTCATGCCGCGAAGTTACCGACCAGTAGCCTCCGGCGACCATCCGGGCGGGGTCCCTCCCGGGAGCCACCGCAGCCTCCGCCGTCGCCCGCCGTCACCGCGTCACCCGCGACCGCTCGACGCGGCTCGTGGTCACCGGCCCGGTGCCACGGCCCCGCAGGTCCGAGACCGCTGGCTAGCGTGCCGGGCGTGAGCCGAGTGCGCGTGCTGTTGCGCCGGCGACCCGGTCGTCGGTCTCGGCCCGTCGCCGCCCCGGCGCCGACGGCCGGTTGGGCCTGCCAGGCCCCGTTCGGCAACCTGTTCCTCGATCCGCTCGGCAACGTGTTCACGTGCTGCGTGGCGTCGGGCGAACCCCTCGGCAACGTCGGCCGGCAGCGGCTCCCGGAGATCTGGAACGGGGCGCGCCTCGCAGCCGTGCGTGAGGCGATGCGCCGTCACGACCTCTCGCTCGGCTGCCAGGTGTGCGAGCGCCGCCTCGAGGTCGGCATGCGCTCGGTCGCGATCCACTACGAGCACCTCGCGCCCGAGACCCTCGTGCCGGAGCGCCCCCGCAAGCTCGAGCTGAACCTCTCGAACGCCTGCAACCTGCGCTGCGTAATGTGCAACGGCGACTACTCGTCGGCCATCCGGGTGCACGAGGGTCGGGCCCCGCTGCCGAAGGTGTACGACGCGCAGTTCTTCGACGATCTCGAGGCCTTCCTACTCCGGGTGGAGGAGGTGCAGTTCACGGGGGGCGAGCCCTTCCTCGTCCCCGAGTACCCGAGGATCTGGGACGTGCTCGCCGACCACAACCCCGACGTGCGCCTCTACCTGACCACCAACGCGACGCAATGGAACGCCCGGGTCGAGCGGGCCCTGGGGCGGCTGCGGTTCAACCTCAACGTCTCCCTCGACGGCGTGTCCGCCGCCACCTACGAGCGCGTGCGGGTGGGCGCCGACCACGCCGCGGTGATGCGCAACCTGGACCGCTTCATCGCCTACGCGCGCGAGGTGGGGACCCGGGTCGAGATCTACCACTGCCTCATGCCGCAGAACCACGAGGAGTTCGGCGAGCTCCTCCTGCTCGGTGACCGCCTCGACGTCGACGTCCACGTCTCCCGGGTGGAGGTGCCGGCGCAGTGCAGCATCGAGGCCATGGACGATCCGACGCCGGTGCTGCGCACCTTCGACCGTCTGGCCGCCGACGTGCGGCCGCAGCTGACCCGCAACGCCCCGGTGTTCGACGAGCAGCACCGCCGGATCCGGGCCGTGACCGGCACGCGCTGACCCGTCGCCCGCCGCGCGTCGCCTCGCCCGGGCAAGGCGCGCGCGGCTACAACGAGGGCACTCCGCGGACTTCGAGAAAGGCCCTCCGTGACCACCTACGACCGCCCCTTCGGCCGCTACTTCGAGGACTTCGAGGTCGGTGACATCTACAAGCACTGGCCCGGCAAGACCATCACCGAGTACGACGACCACCTCTTCTGCATGATCACCATGAACCACCACCCGGTGCACACGAACGCGTGGTTCGCCGAGAACGAGAGCGTCCACGGCAAGAACCTCGTGGTCGGCAACCTCGTCTACTCGCTGGTGCTCGGGATGAGCGTCCCGGACGTGAGCGGGTCGGCCATCGCCAACCTCGAGGTGGAGTCGCTGACCCACAAGCGCCCGACCTTCCACGGCGACACCATCTACGCCGAGACCAAGGTCCTCGACAAGCGTGAGTCGAGCTCCAAGCACGATCGGGGGGTGGTCACGGTCGAGACCAAGGGCATCAACCAGCGCGGCGAGGAGGTCTGCTACTTCCGCCGCAAGGTGATGGTCTGGAAGCGCGAGGGCGCCCCGACCCGACAGCGCCCCTACGACGAGAGCATCTGGTCCGAGTCCTGAGCCGGGACCGGCTCACCCGTCCGGGCCCCGCCCGCCGGGTGGGCCGGCGCCTGCAGCGCCTGCTGGGGGCGCTGGCCGCGGTCGCCGCGGTCGCCGCGCTCGTCGCGCTCGTGCTGCTCGTCGAGGTCGAGCTGGCCCGGCGGGGCCCCGACCTCACCGACGGCGGGCCGCTCGAACTCGACGGCCTGGTCGGAGCCGGTCGCCCCGGGCCCGTCGAGGGCGTCGTCTGGCTGGGCGACTCGACGGCTGCGGGCGTGGGTGCCTCGGGTCGCGCCACCGCCCTGCCCCGCCAGGTCGCCCGTGCCGCCGCGGGCCCCGTCCAGCTGACCGTGCTGGCCGTGTCGGGCGACCGCGTGGCGGACGTGCTCGACGAGCAGGTGGCGGCGGTGCCCGACGGCACCAACACCGTCTACGTGAGCGTGGGTGCCAACGACGCCGTCCACCTCACCGGGGCCGCCGACTTCCGCCGCCGGTACGAGGCCGTGCTCCGGGCCCTGCCGGCCGGCGTGGACCGCGTGGTGCTGCTCGGCGTGCCCGACCTGGGGTCGACGCCGCGGTTCGCCCAGCCGCTGCGCTTCCTCGCGGGTGTGCGGGGTGGCACGCTCGATGCCGTGATCGCCGACCTCGCCGACGCACCCGGGCGCACCTACGTCGACATCGCGGGGGAGACCGGCCCGGCGTTCCGCCGGGATCCGGGACGGCTCTTCGCGGCGGACGACTACCACCCGAACGACCGCGGCTACGCCCGCTGGGCGGCGGCGGTCGTCGACGCGACGAGGTCCGACCATGGCGCCGACGAGGCGTCGCGGTGACCGTCCACGACGCCGCCGCACGGGGCTTCGAGCGGGGCGCCGGCGACTACGAGGCGGCTCGTCCCGGCTATCCGCCCGAGGCCGTCGGCCTGCTCGAGGCCGAGCTGGGCCTCCGCCGTGGGCGGCGCGTGCTCGACCTCGCGGCCGGCACCGGCAAGCTCACCCGTCTGCTGGCGCCGACGGGCGCCGACCTGGTCGCGGTGGAGCCGGTGGCGGCCATGCGGGCCGAGCTCGTGGCCCGGGTGCCGGGGATCGAGGCCCTCGAAGGCACCGCCGAGCACCTCCCGCTTGCGGATGCATCGGTCGACGCCGCAGTGGCGGCCCAGGCGTTCCACTGGTTCGAGGCCGAGGCGGCGCTCCGCGAGCTGCGCCGGGCGCTGCGCCCCGGCGGCGGCCTCGCCCTCGTCTGGAACGTCCGGGACGAGTCGGTGGACTGGGTGCGCCGTTTCGGTGAGCTGCTGGTGCAGGCCGCGGCCGGCGATCCCTCCAGCGCCGAGTTCCGGGAGACGGGCAAGCCCTACGAGGAGGGCATCGACTGGGCGGCGGTGGTGGCCGACGCCGGAGGGTTCACCCCGGTCCGTCGCCGGGTCATCGCCTGGGAGCAGCCGGTGGACGCGGACCTGCTGGTCCGCCGTGCCGCCTCCACCAGCTTCGTCTCCGCCCTGCCCGACGAGGCCCGGGCCGCGGCGCTGGCGGACGTCCGGCACCTCGCCGCCACCCATCCCGACCTGGCCGGTCGCGCCACCTTCGGGTTCCCTCACCAGACCGTCGTCTACTGGTGCCACTCGACGGACTAGCGCCGGACCAGGCCGCGCTGTTGCGGTGGGCGGCCGAATCCCACCGCGACCTGCCCTGGCGGCGGACCCGCGACCCCTGGGCCGTGCTCGTGAGCGAGGCCATGCTCCAACAGACCCAGGTCGCCCGGGTGGTGCCCCGCTACCACGCGTTCCTCGGTCGCTTCCCGACACCGACGGCCTGCGCCGCCGCTCCTCCGGGGGATGTCCTGACCCTGTGGGCGGGCCTCGGCTACAACCGCCGGGCGGTGCAGCTCCACAAGGCGGCGACGACGGTAGTGGAGCGTCACGACGGGATCGTGCCCGCCGACCTCGAGGCTCTCCTCGCTCTGCCCGGCGTGGGCCCGTACACCGCTCGCGCGGTGCTCGCCTTCGCCTTCGAGACCGACGCCGCGGTCGTCGACACCAACGTGGGACGGGTGCTGGCCCGTCGCGCCGGGCGGCGCCTCACCCCCCGGGAGGTGCAGGCCGCGGCCGACGCCTGGTTGCCGGCGGGGGAGGCGTGGGCCTGGAACCAGGGTCTGCTCGACCTCGGCGCCGGCGTGTGCGGGCCCCGTCGGCCGAGCTGCGAGCGCTGCCCCGTGGCCGACGGCTGCGCCTGGCGCGAGGCGGGTCGACCCGGTCCCGATCCCGCGACCGGTTCGGCGGGCGTCAGCGGGCGCCAGTCACGCTTCGAGGGGTCGGACCGCCAGGGCCGTGGCCGGCTCGTCGACGCCCTGCGCTCGGGACCCGTGGCCGACGCCGAGCTCGCCCGCACCATGGGCTGGAGCGACGACCCCGCCCGAGCGCAGCGGGTGGCGGCCGATCTCGTCGCCGAGGGCCTCGTGGTGCGCCGGAGCGAGGGCGGGTACTCACTGCACCACTGATCGGGAAAGAACCCCGGATGGGCCCATCCGGAGTGGCGGGCGGCTCCGAAGACCCGTCGATGGACGCCCACGACCTCGCCGGAGCCGGTGACGCGACCCTGGTCTTCGCCGTGGCCCGCTACGAGCAGGCCGCGCTGGCCGAGGTCTTCCGGCGCCACGGCGGGGCGGTGCACGGCCTGGCGCGACGCCTGCTCGGCGACGACGCCCGGGCCGAGGAGGTGGCGCAGGAGGTCTTCCTTCGGCTGTGGCGCCAGCCGGATCGCTTCGACCCGGACCGGGGGTCCCTGCGCTCGTTCCTCCTCGCCCAGGCGCACGGACGGTCCATCGACGTGATCCGGTCCGAGGAGTCCCGCCGGCGACGCGAGGAGCGTGACGCCGAGCGCACCGTCGAGTCGGGCTACGACCTCGAGCGAGAGGTCTGGGACCTCACGGTCTCGGAGAAGGTGCGGCAGGCCCTCGGCGACCTGCCCGAGGAGCAACGCTCGCCGATCGTGCTGGCGTACTTCGGCGGCTACACCTACAAGGAGGCGGCGGCCATCCTGGGGGAGCCCGAGGGCACGGTGAAGAGCCGCATCCGATCGGGCCTCTCCCGCCTCCGTGGCACCCTGGACGAGCTCGGAGCCCCCACATGACCCGCGATCACCGCGACCTCCAGGACCTGCTCGGCGCCTACGCCCTCGACGCGGTCGACCCCGACGAGGCGGCCGAGGTGGAGGAGCATCTGCGGTCGTGCCACTCGTGCCGGGCCGAGCTCGCCGAGCACCGCTCCGTGGCCGCGCTGCTGGCGAACACCGGTGGCCCCGCGCCGACCGGGGTGTGGGCCCGCATCGCCGACTCCCTCGACGACTCCGCGCCCGGGGCGGACGCCGGCGCCGACGCCGGGCCGCGGTCGACCCCGGAGTCCGCCGCGCCGCGTGCCTCGGTGCCGCGGGCCGTCCCGCCCACCTCCGATGCCACGGGGGACACGGTGGTGGTCCCGCTCGGCGCCGGGCGTCGGCACCGTGGTCGAGCCGCCGCCGCGGTGCTCGGCGCGGTCGCCGCGTCGCTGGTGCTGCTGGCCGGTGCGGCGGGGGTGATCACCATCCGTGACCAGGACCAGCGACTCGACGATCTCGCCGCCGAGGTGGAGCGCACCCGCGACGACCGGGCCGCCACCGACGCGCTCGCCTCGCCCGGCTCGACGCTCGTGCGGCTGGCCGATCCCGACGGCGAGCTCGTGCTGCGAGCGGTGGTGACCACCGAGGGCCAGGGTTACCTGCTCGGCGGCGCGTTGCCCGACGCCGGAGACGGTGCGACCTACCAGCTCTGGGGCCTCGACGGCGACCGGGCCGTGTCGCTCGGGGTGCTCGGCCGGGATCCGCGAGTCGTCCCGTTCCACGTCGAGGGCCCCGTCGACGCCCTGGCGGTGACCAACGAGGCCGAAGGCGGCTCGGATCGGCCCACGAGCGACCCCCTCGTGGTGGGCACGCTGGTCTAGAGGAGCCGATGGCCCGGCGCGGCCCCCCGGTTCCGGGGCATGATCTGGGCGACCGACACATCCGATCACGGGGGGACCTCCGATGGAACGACGACGATCCGGCCACCGACGGTGGCTGGCCCTAGCGGCCGCGGGCCTGCTCACGCTCGGGCTCGCCGCCTGCGGCAGCGACGCCGACGACGAGTCGAGCGGGGGCGACACCGCCACGACCGAGTCGGCCGACGGCGGCACGGACTACGGCGACAGCGGCTCGACCGACACCACCGCGGCGGACGCACCCTCCGATGCGCCCGCGGAGGCCACCGCACCGGTGATCGAGAACTTCACCTTCGAGCCCGACCCGATCTCCATCGAGGTCGGTGAGGAGGTCACCTGGACCAACAACGACGGCACCGCCCACACCGTGACCGCCGACGACGACTCGTTCGACTCGGGCAACCTCGACGGCGGCGCGACGTTCTCGCAGACCTTCGACGAGGCCGGCGAGTTCGCCTACCACTGCAACATCCACCCGTCGATGACGGGCACCGTCGCCGTCGCGGACTGACGACGTCGCACGGGTCGCCGGCGGGCCTCGCCCGCCGGCGACCCGCGTCCGACCGTCCCCCGTTGGCGCCGAGGGCCGTCGCCCCGACAAGATCCTGGGTGGACGGACCACGCACCACCGACACGAGGAGCCGACACGTGGAGATCACCACGCGAGAGTTGCGCCAGCTCGCCGCTGACGTCGACGACCAGCACCACGAGGCCATGGCGACGATCCACGACCGCCTGGCCGAGGTCCATCGCGGTGAGACCGGTCGCCTCCTTGCCGGCAGTCGCCGCCGCTTCCTGCGCAACGCCGGTCTCGGCGGCCTGGCGCTGTCGGTCGGCTCGAGCCTCCTGCCGATGTCGCGCCTGCTCCCGGCGGCCTGGGCGGAGGAGTCGATGACCGAGGGTGAGCTCGCCGCCTTCGCCCAGAGCGTCGAGCTCGCCGCCGTGGAGGCCTACACCGCGGCCATCGGCACCGGCCTGCTCGACGGGTCCGTCGTCGACGTGGCCGAGATCTTCCGGGGCCACCACACCGATCACGCCGGCGCCCTCGGCGGGATCGCCAGCCAGGACGCCGTCGACGAGCCCAACCAGGCGCTGCTCGACGCCCTGGCCCCGCAGCTCGAGGACGCCGCCGACCAGGAGGCGGTGCTGACCCTCGCCCAGGACCTGGAGAACAGCGCCGCCGCGACGTACTTCTATGCCCTCGGCGTCCTGCAGGACCGTGACGCCGCGCTGGCGGCGGCCACCATCCTGCCGGTGGAGGGCCAGCACGCCGTCGTGCTCGGCCAGGCCCTCGGCCAGCAGCTCGAGGAGTACGTACCGACGTTCCAGGGCCAGGACGGTGCCATCAGCCCGGCCGAGTTCCCGGTGAACGGCTAGCGGCCCGAGCGAACGAGAGGAACGCGAACATGAACTTCTCCCGAGACGAGGTCCGGCGCCAGCTGCGAGCGACCCGCGCCGAGCACGAGGCGACCATGGGTCCCTGGCAGGAGGCGCTGCGGCGCATCTTCGGCACCGCCGGCGTGCCCACCGAGGCCAAGGCCCAGTTGCTGGGCATGCCGTCACGCCGGGGCTTCCTGAAGATCGGCGGCGCCACGGTGCTGGGTGCCGCGGTGCTGGCCGCGTGCAGCAGCGACGGCGAGCTGGTCGAGAGCGGGGTGCCCGAGGGGGCCACCACGACGGCCGACACGTCGGAGACCGAATTCGACACGAACCTGCTGCGCACCGCCACCTCCCTCGAGATCCTGGCGGTGGACACCTACCAGACCGCGATCGACTCGGGGCTCATCGGCCAGGCCGCCATCCTGGAGGCCTTCACCCTGTTCCGGGACCAGCACGACGACCACCGTGCCGCCCTCCAGCAGGCGACCGAGGACTACGCCGGCGCGGGGACCGCCTACGAGGAGACGAACCAGTTCCTCCAGGACACCGTCGTCGGCCCGGCCCTCGAGGCGCTGACCGACGAGGACAGCGTCATCTCCCTCGCCCTGCGCCTCGAGACCCTGGCCGCGGAGTCCTACGTCTGGTCCGCCGGACGGCTCTCCACCACGACCCTGCGCCAGGCGATCATGGGCATCGGCGGCGTTGAGGGGCGCCACCAGGCCGTCCTCCGCGGCTTCCTCGAGGAGGAGCAGGTCCCCGACGCCTTCGAGAACACCGACGAGGCCATCGAGGAGGACGCCTACGTGGGCGTCGAGGACGAGGCCGCCGGCGGGGGCAGCGACGCCGGTGGCGATGCCGGTGGCGACGGCTCCGGTGGCGACGGTTCCGGTGGCGGCACGACGACGACGACCGCCGGCGACTCGACCACGACGACGTCGGGGGGCGGCGACACCACGACCACCACGGCCGGGGCCGAGGCGACGACCACGACCGCGGCCTGACCCGTCACCGGACCGGCGGCGCCGGGACCGGTCTCACGCCCGCCCTCCGAACCGGACGTGCGGCTTCCACTGCATCCGGCTCTCGAGAGACGGCAGGGCGCTCCGGTTCGACCCCTGCACCTACGTCCCGACCCGGTCGGGGTCCCGGTGCCGGCGACCATAACCACGAAGTCGTCCGCGTAGCGGACGAGGCGCATGGCTGGTTCACCGGAGCGGCGACGTTTGGCGCGAGTCCAGGCCGGTCCGAGCGCTTCCCACTTCGCGGCGAAGTGCTCGTCGAGCACGGACAGGGCGATGTTGGCAGCAGCGGCGAGAGGATCCCACCTTGGGGTGTGCCGGTGATCGTGTCCCTGTTGAGGCCGTCCTCGGAGAGGAGACCGGCCCGCAAGAACGCCGTCACCAACGCCAGGACACGCTTGTCCCCGATCCGGTCGCGCACTCGGCCCATGAGGGCCATGTGGTCGATCCGGTCGAAGCACGCCTCGATGTCCGCCTCGAACACCCACTCGTAGTTGCGAG
>CAZYPY010000097.1:0-12307 GCA_964649545.1 uncultured Microthrixaceae bacterium
TGCTCGTGTACTGCCCGGTGTCGTTCTGGATCTACGGCGGCGTCTGGGGTGAGGGCCTCACCGGCTGGCTGGGCTCGCGGGGCTCGCTCGACTTCGCCGGCGGCACGGTCATCCACGTGAACGCCGGCATCGCCGCCCTGGCCGGGGTGCTGGTGCTCGGCAAGCGCAAGGGTTGGCCGGGTGAGGGCCACCCGCCGCACTCGATGCCGCTGGTCATGCTGGGCACCGGCATCCTCTGGTTCGGCTGGTTCGGCTTCAACGCCGGCTCGGCCTTCGCGGCCAACGGCACCGCCATCCAGGCCTTCATGAACACGTTCCTGGCCGCGGCCGCCGCCGGCCTGGCCTGGGCCGTGGTCGAGCGCCTCCGCGACGGGCACTTCACCAACCTCGGCGTGGCCTCGGGCATCGTGGCCGGCCTCGTGGCCATCACCCCCGGCGCCGGCTTCGTGGCCGGGATGTCGCCGATCTGGATCGGCCTCATCGCCGGCGTGGTGTGCAGCTTCGCCGTGGGCGTGAAGTTCAAGGCCGGGTACGACGACGCCCTCGACGTGGTGGGCGTCCACTTCGTGGGCGGCCTCGTCGGCTCCCTGCTCATCGGCCTGTTCGCCGATCCCGAGTTCTTCGGGGGCGAGTTCAAGGAGGGCCTCTTCTATGGTGGCGGCCTCGAGCTGCTCGGCGAGCAGGCGCTGGCCAACGGGGTGGTGATCGTGTTCTCGTTCGTGGTCACGTTCCTCATCTTCAAGGTGCTCGATGCCACCATCGGCGTCCGGGTCTCGGAGAAGACCGAGCTCACGGGCCTCGACCTCGAGGAGCACTCGGAGACCGCCTACCACGGTGGCAGCCAGACCATGGAGCGTGTGTGATGAGGCAGGCCACGACCGGCCTCGGAAAGGAAGGTGGCCGATGAAGCTCGTCACCGCCATCATCAAGCCCTACAAGCTCGACGACGTGAAGGAGGCCCTGAAGGCCGCCGGCGTGGTCGGGATCACCGTCTCGGAGGTCCGCGGCTTCGGCCGCCAGGGCGGCCACTCCGAGACCTACCGGGGCGCCGAGTACAAGATCGACTTCGTCCCCAAGGTGAAGCTCGAGATCGTCGTCGACGACCAGGACTCGGCCAAGGTGGTCGACGCCGTGCTGGCCAGCGCCGCCACCGGCGAGATCGGCGACGGCAAGCTCTGGGTGTCGCCGGTCGAGGAGGTGGTGCGGATCCGCACCTCCGAGCGCGGGAGCGACGCGCTCTAGGCGCCACCCCCACCACCTGAGCCCGAGAGACGGGGCGGTCGCGACGCGGCCGCCCCGTCTCCGCGCCCCGGGCCCGGTCGTGGAGCGCGGTCGTGGAGAGACGTCACATTCCGGACGCATTCCGGGAATCGAGCGGAAACGGAGCCTCCGTACGCTCCGCCCCCGGAACGCCGGAGCCCTGCCCGGCGGGCCCTTCGCCTCTCTCCGCCTCCTCGCTCGGAGCCCCCGCTGACCCTCCTCCTGCTCGTCCCCCTGGCGCTCGGCCTCGCCCTCGTGGGCGGTGGCCGGTCGCTCGGTCGTCGGGCCTTCCTCGTCGCCGCGATCGCCCCGGCCGTCGGCCTGGCGTGGGCCGCCGCGCACTACGCCGCCGTGGTGGACGGTGAGGTGGTCGCCCGGTCATGGAGCTGGGTGCCCCAGCTGGGGCTGACCCTCGACCTGCGGGTCGACGGGTTCTCGCTGCTGATGATCCTGCTGATCACCGGCATCGGCCTGCTGGTGCAGCTCTACGCCCACCGGTACTTCGGGGCCGACCGGGCTGGGCTGCACCGCCTCGCCGGGCTCCTGCTGCTCTTCAGTGCCGCGATGCTCGGCGTGGTCACCGCGGCCAACCTGCTCGTGCTCTACGTGGCCTGGGAGCTGACCTCGGTGACGTCCTACCTGCTGATCGGGTGGACCGACACCGATCCCAAGGCCCGGGCCTCGGCCCTCCAGGCCCTGCTCACGACGGGTGCCGGCGGCCTGGCCATGCTCGGTGGGTTCGTGCTCATCGGGCAGGCCGCCGGCACCTACGACCTGACCCGCCTCGCCGCCGACCCGCCCACCGGGACCATGGTCGAGGTCGGCCTCGTCCTCGTGCTGCTCGGCGCCTTCACCAAGTCGGCCCAATTCCCGTTCTCGGCCTGGCTGCCGGGGGCGATGGTGGCGCCCACCCCGGTGAGCGCGTACCTGCACTCGGCGACCATGGTGAAGGCCGGCGTGTACCTGATCGCCCGCCTGGCGCCGATCTTCGCGGCCCAGGGGATCTGGCGCCCGTTGGTCCTGACCGTGGGACTGCTCACGATGCTCACCGGGGGCTGGCGGGCCCTGCGCCAGTACGACCTCAAGCGCATCCTCGCCTACGGCACCGTGAGCCAGCTCGGCTTCCTGGTCGTGCTCCTCGGTGCCGGCACCGCCGAAGCGACCGTGGCCGGCGTCACCCTGCTGCTGGCCCACGCCCTGTTCAAGGCCGGCCTGTTCCTGGTGGTCGGCATCGTCGACCACCAGGCCCACACCCGCGACATCCGCGCCCTCGGCGCCTATGGGCCGGGGTGGGCGGCCCCCCGGGTCGTCGCCGTCCTGCTGGGCGCCTCGATGGCCGGCATCCCCCTGCTGTTCGGGTTCGTGGCCAAGGAGCTCGCCTACGAGGCGTGGTACCACGGCGAGCTCGCCGGCAGCACGGTGGTGCTGGTCGGCGTCGTGGCCGGCTCGGTGCTGACCTTCGCCTACACCGGTCGCCTGCTGCTCGGGGCCTTCCGCCCAGGCGTGCCCACCGAGGGCCCGCTCGTCGACCCGCCCCCGGCCGTCGACGCCCCGCCCGCCCCGACCACGGCGTTCTGGCTGCCCGCCGGCGTGCTCGCCGGCCTCACCGTCCTGCTCGGCCTCGTCCCCGGGCTCGCCTCCGACCTGGTCTCGGCCGCGGCGGGCAGCCTCGAGCCGGAGGCCGGCCACGTGCACCTCGCCGTGTGGCACGGGTGGAACCCGGTGCTGGCCCTCTCGGCGCTCACGGTGGTCCTGGGCAGCTTGGTCGTCGTGGCCGGGCCGGTGGTCGGCCGGTTGCAGCGACGCCTGCCCCACCTGGTCGACGGCGACCTCGTCTACCTGGGCACCATGCGGGGCCTCAACCGCCTCGCCGACCGCAGCACGGGTCTGATGCAGTCGGGCTCGCTCCCGGTGTACGCCGCGGTGATCCTCGCCACCGCGGCGGTCGTGCCGGGTTGGGCGCTGCTGACGGGATCGGCCCCGGACCTGCCCCCGCTCACCTCGGGGCCCGGCGACTGGGCCGTGGCCGGGCTGCTCCTGGCCGGGGGCGTGGCTGCCGCGGTCGTCCGCGAGCGCATGGCCGCCGTGCTGTGCCTCGGCGCGGTCGGCTACGGCATGGCCCTCGTCTTCGTGCTCCAGGGCGCACCCGACCTGGCCCTCACCCAGGTCTGCGTGGACACCATCGGCGCGGTCGTCTTCGTGCTGGTGCTACGCCACCTGCCCCGCCGCTTCGGCGAGCGCTCGACCCCGTTCGGCCGGACCCTGCGCCTCGTGGTCTCCGGCCTCGTGGGCGTGTTCGTGCTGGGCTTCCTGCTCGTCGCCGGCGATGCCCGGGTCGATCCGAGCATCTCGAGTGAGTTCGTCGAGCGGGCCTACGCCGAGGGCGGCGGCCGCAACGTCGTGAACGTGGTGCTCGTCGACATCCGCGGCTTCGACACCATGGGCGAGATCACCGTGCTCGCCGTGGCCGCCATGGGCGTCTACGCCCTCGCCCGGCTCTCCCGCCGTGAACGCCACGAGGACCACTCCTTCACGCCCGGTCGCCGGCGCCGGGTCCCCGACGCCGTGGGTGCCGGCGAGCCCGGGGAGGCCCCGGCGTGAGGCGGTCGCTCATCCTCGACGTCGTCGTCCGCCTGGTCTTCCACTCGGCGCTGCTGCTCGGGCTGTTCCTGCTCTTCACGGGCCACAACCGGCCGGGTGGCGGCTTCGTCGGCGGCCTCGTGGCGGGCGCCGCGATCTCGTTGCGCTACGTGGCCGGGGGCATCGACGAGGTGCGCGACACCCTGCCGGTGCGGCCCTGGACCCTGCTCGGCACCGGCCTCGTCATCGCCACGAGCACCGGACTCGTGCCGCTGGTGTTCGGGCGTGAGCTGATGGACCACGCCAAGTTCGACCTGCACCTCGGCCTGCTCGGCGAGGCGCACGTCAACACCGCCCTGTTCTTCGACGTGGGCGTGGCCTTCGTCGTGGTGGGGATGGTGCTCATGCTGCTCGTCGCCTTCGGCGAGCGCCTGCCGCTGTTCGGCGCGCCGTGGCTGCTGCGTGAGGACCGGGATCGATGAGCCTCGTCCTCGCCGTCAGCACCGCCGCGCTGTTCTCCCTCGGCACCTGGTTGCTGCTCCAGCGCAGCCTCAGCCGCATCATCATCGGGCTCGGCCTGCTCGGTCACGGGGCCAACCTCCTGCTGCTGCTCTCCGGCGAGCGCCGCGGCGTCGCCCCTTTCGTCGGCTCGATCGGCGACGCCCGGCCGGCCGACCCGATGCCCCAGGCCCTGGCCCTGACCGCCATCGTGATCGCGTTCGGCGTGTCCGCCTTTCTGCTCGCCCTCGCCTACCGCAGCTGGCAGCTCACCGGCGACGACCTGGTGGAGGACGACGTCGAGGACCGCCGCATCGCCCGGGAGGGCGCCGACGCGATCGACGAGGAGGTCGTGGACCAGGAAGCGCTGTCCGCCTCGACGGTGCGCGCCGACGCCGGCGGCGAGACCGAGGGGGAGGAGGCGTAGTGCGGGTCCTCCTGCCCCTGCCGGTCGTGCTGCCGCTGTTCGGCGCCGGCCTCTCCATGGCCGTCGCCCGCCACCGGTCGGCCCAGCGCGTCATCGGCCTGCTCGTGCTGTCCGTCACGACCGCGGCGTCGGTGGCGATCCTGGTGCACGTCGACCAGGAGGGCCCCGCCGCCGCGTTCATGGGCGGGTGGGAGGCCCCGGTCGGCATCGCCCTGGTGGCCGACCGGTTCTCCGCGCTGATGATGGTCGTGGCCTCACCGGTGCTCGTGGCCGTGCTGGTGTTCGCCATCGGCCAACCCGGCACCGAGCGCGAGCAACCGGGGTTCCACCCCGTGTACCTGGTGCTGGCCGCCGGCGTGGGCCTGTCGTTCCTCACCGGCGACCTGTTCAACATGTTCGTCGCCTTCGAGATGATGCTCACGGCGAGCTACGTGCTCATCACCATCGGGGGCCGGGCCGACCAGGTGCGGTCCGGCATGACCTACGTCGTCATCAACCTGGTGGCCTCGGCGCTCTTCGTGGCGCTGCTCGGTCTGCTCTACGCCGCCCTCGGCACCGTGAACATGGCGCAGCTCGGGGAGCGCATGGGTGACCTGCCCCCGAACCTGCGGCTGGCCTTCGCGCTGATGCTCTTCGTCGTGTTCGGCATCAAGGCCGCGGTGTTCCCGCTGTTCTTCTGGCTGCCCGACAGCTACCCGACGGCGCCGACCGCGGTCACGGCGGTCTTCGCCGGCCTGCTCACCAAGGTGGGCGTCTACTGCATCATCCGAACGGAGACGCTGCTGGTCGCCCCGGCGGACCGCCCCGCTGGCTTCCTGCTCGTGATCGCCGGGCTGACCATGGTGGTCGGTGTCCTCGGCGCCATCGCCCAGGACGACATCAAGCGCATCCTGTCGTTCCACATCGTGAGCCAGATCGGCTACATGATCCTCGGCCTGGCCCTGTTCACGGTGACGGGCATCGCCGCCGCCATCCTCTTCGTGGTCAACCAGATCGTGCTCAAGAGCACGCTGCTGCTCACCGCCGGCATGGTCGACCACTCGGCGGGCTCGGCCCAGCTCTCCCACATCGGTGGCCTGGCCCGACGCTTCCCCCTGCTCGGGTGGCTCTTCCTGCTGCCGGCCCTCAGCCTGGCGGGGATCCCGCCCTTCTCGGGGTTCGTGGCCAAGCTGGCCGTGGTCGAAGCCGGCTTCGACGAGCAGGCGTGGGTGGTCGTCGGCGCCAGCCTCGCGGTCAGCGTGCTCACCCTCTACTCGATGACCAAGATCTGGGGCGGCGCGTTCTGGGGCACCCCGGAGGTCGTGCTCGAGCCCGGTGACGCGGTCACCGCCCGCTTCGGCGGCACCGCCCCGATGCTGGTGGCCACGGGTGCGCTCGTCGTGGGCTCGCTGGCCCTCGCCCTCTTCGCCGGGCCGGTCTACGACCTCTGCCAGCGGGCCGCGACCGAGCTGCTGGACCCGGCCGCCTACCGGGCGGCGGTGCTGGGGTGAGCGCGCGGCGCGGGTCCGCGGGCCGCATCGTCATCGCGGTCTGGCTGACGGTGATGTGGGTGCTGCTGTGGGGTGACCTGACCCTCGCGAACGTGCTCACGGGCGTCGTCGTGGCCGCGGCCCTCGTCGTGGTCTTCCCGCCGGGCGCCACCAACGACGACCCCATCGTCGTGCGGCCGCGGGCCGCGGCGTCCTTCCTCCTCTGGTTCCTCGGCCAGTTGCTGGTCACGAACGTCGCCGTGGCCAAGGAGGTCCTCCTGCCGCGGTCCCGCTCGCAGATCCGGCCGGCGGTCGTCGCCGTGCGGCTCCGGACGAGCTCGGGGCGGCTCGCCACCATCGTGGCCAACGCCATCACCCTCACCCCGGGGACCCTGACCATCGACGCCCGGGGCCGGCCCGCCCTGCTCTACGTCCACGTCCTGTCGTTCACCGACGTCGAGTCCGCGACCGCCGACGTCGAGGACCTCGAGCGGCGCGTGGTGCGGGCCTTCGGGACCGCCGACGAGGTCGCCCGGATCTGCGGCACCCACCCCGGTGGCGGCGCCACGGCCGAGACCTCCGCCGCCGCGCCGTCCGCCGAGGAGGCCCCATGATCGTCGTCGCCCTCGTGCTCCTCGCCCTCGGCGGGGCAGGGTTCCTCGCCAAGCTGGTGATGGGCCCCAACCTGGCTGACCGGGTCGTGTCCCTCGACGGACTCCTGACCATCGTGGTCACGGCCATGGCGGCGTGGGGCGCCTACACCGGCCGCTCCACCTACCTCACGGTCGGCGTGGTGGTGGCCCTGGTCGCGTTCCTCGGGACGTCGGCGTTCGCCCGCTTCGTGGAAGGGGCGCGCCGGCGATGAGCGAGGTGGTCGGCAGCGTCCTCATCCTCGTCGGCGCCGCCTTCGGCGCGCTCTCCGGCTTCGGGCAGGTCCGCTTCTCGGATCTGATGACCCGCATGCACGTCGCCACCAAGCCCGGCACCCTCGGCCTGCTGCTCGTGGCGGTCGGGGCCATGTTCCACCTGAACGGGGCGGGCGCGGTGACCCTGTTGGCGCTCACGATCGTCCTGCAGTTCGCCACCGCACCGGTCGCCGCCCACCTGGTCGGGCGGGCGGCGCACCGCCATGGTCAGTGGGACCGCGAGGACGTCGTGGTGGACCACCTCGCCGAGGACGACCAGCTCTGAGGCTCCCGCCCACGGACGGTGTCGGGACCCGCGACGATGTCCGGATCCGTGACGAACGGTGCGGCCGGGGCCACCGATCGGCTCAGGGCCGCTCGCCGAGGATCTCCTCCCAGGTGATCCGCACCTCGCCGGGCCGGGGGTCCTCGTACTCGGCCTGTTCGGCCGCCAACCGCAGGCTGCCGCCGCCGTCGGGGTAGGCGAGCTTGTAGGGATACGTGCCGAAGAAGTTGTCGATCGCGTAGAAGCCGTCGTGCTCGGGCCGCGGCGCGATGAGGAAGCGGGCCTCGGCGGGGTCGGCCATGGCCGTCGGGAGGAAGCGCATCATGGCGAGGACGTCCTCGCCGCCGCGGTGCGCCGCCCGCAGCGAGATCACCTGCCCGAACACGCTCAGCGCCACCAGCGCGGCGCCGACGGCGATGCCGACGGTGCGACGCCGGTGCCAGAGGGTGAGGACGAGGCCGGTCAGCACCATGGCGGTGCCCACCGACGAGGCGCCGTAGAGGCGGTTCGACAGGCCGATGGTGAGGCCGGGGAGCAGGACGGTCGTGATGAGGCCGAGGGCCATGACCGCGGCGCCGGCGAGGGTCAGGGCCGGGCCCTTCTCCCGGCTCCGGCAGCCGCGCAACCAGGCCACCGCGCACCACACGATGCCGAACGCCACGGCCAGCTCGAGGGCGCGGAGCAGCAGCGTCGGGGCGGACTCGGTGCCGAGCAGCCCCGTCGACACGTGGGCCGACCAGGTGTCCCACGCGTCGGGCGGTCGCCACGCCACGGGGTATTTCGGATGCCGAGCGGTCCACCACACGACCCCGAGCAGCGCGGCCACCATCACCGCCCGTTGCCACCGATGGACCTCGCGCACCACCACCAGCTCCGGGCGGGCGCGCAACCACGGCCCGCCCACGAGGACGGACGCCACCATCGCGATCGGGATGGTGAACTCGTAGGCGAGGGTCGACGCCACGAAGGCGACCAGCGCCGCGAGCCAGCGTCCCTTCGAGAGCAGGGTGATCCCGACGCAGCAGAGGGCGACGGCGACCACGGCCTGGCTGGCCGCGGCCCAGACGGTGAGCGAGCTGTGGTTGGCGGTGAGCACCCAGAGCCCGGCGACGAGCAGCGGTATCGGGGCGGGGAAGAAGCGGGCCAGCGCGTAGTAGAGGGCGAGAGCGGCGGCCAGGTTGATCAACGTGACGAGCGCGAACAGCACCAGGGGGCGCCCGTCGGCGATGCCGAAGACGGCGGTCAGCCACGCCCACTTGGTGGGCTGAGCGGTGCGGGCGGCCTCGGGGACGGCCCGGAGGATGCCGTAGAACTCGGCCCGGTAGGTGAGGAGCCAGTCGTCGAGGATCAGGCGGGGGCCGAGCACCGCGTAGTACAGCGACCGGGCGCCGACGAGCGCGCTGACGACGGCCGGGCCGACCCAGGGTGCCGCCCAGCGACTCGTGCCGGTCGGCGCAGCGCTCGTCGCCAGGCGCCAGCGGTCGGCGAACCGGCGGTCGAGCCGGCCCAGGCCCACGAGGACGAGTCCGACGGCGAGGCCGATCGCGGCGCCGAGCAGCACGGCCGGGAGGAGCGGTTCCCGGATCGGGCAGCACGGTTCCTCGGCCTCGCCGGTGGGGCCGCCCGACGGGCCGAGCTCGATCGTGTCCTCGGCCGCGTTGAGGCGGCGCTGCGCGTCCTCGCGCTCGGTGCCGGTGGATGTGGCGACGGCCTCCTCGAGCTCGGGGAGCGCGGCCTCGGCGGACTCCTGGGCCGCGCGCACCCGCTGCTGGCCGTAGATCGCCGCGGCCGCGGTGGCGGTGTTGACCGCCAGCTCCGGCGACTCCGCCTCGCCCGTGAAGCGCAGGGTCTCGTCGTCGAGGACCTCGACGACGAGGCCGTGCTCGTAGGTGAGCTCGGCCTCGATCGCGCCCCGGACCTGGTCGGTCGCGGCGAAGGCCCGCGCCCGTTCGATGGTCTCGGTGGGGGTCAGCGCATCGAGCTCGGGGTCCCAGTGCGCGGCGGGGAGCGGGACCTCCATGGCGAAGTCGACATGGGTCTGGTAACGACCCGTGCCCCGCGCCACGTCGACGGCGAAGAGGGCGGCGAGCACGAGCACGCTCGCGGCCACGACCACGACCTCGATCCGACGCCGTCCCCGATCGGCCACCTCCCTGGTCTAGTGCGGCCGGCACCCCGCCGCGGCCGCGTCAGCCGGATGTTACGGAATGTTTACGGAATGGCTGCTGCCGGGAGGCGTCGCCCTGCTAGCTTTGGTTAGCAGATGAGCCGTTCGACCACGCTCCCGGCCGCCGCCCGCGGCGACGCTCCCGCCCCGACGGGCTCGGGCTCGTTCGACGAGGGCGCCTCGGGGATGGAGCTGCCCGAGTTCCTGCCCGACTCCTCGGGCCCCCAGGCGGTCGAGCGCACCTTCGCCTTCCTCGACCTCTGTGGCTTCACCGCCTTCACCGAGGCCGAGGGCGCCAAGCAGGCCGTCGAGGTGCTCGGCGAGTTCCGCACCTGCGTGCGCCAGCTCGCCGCCCGCCGGGGGGTGCGCATCGCCAAGTGGCTGGGTGACGGCGTGATGCTGGTGAGCACCGACCCCGGCCCGATGGTCGCCACGGTCAGCGAGCTGCTGGCCCGCCTCGAACACGGCCCCCTACCGGTGCGGGCTGGCGTGGCCGCCGGCGAGTGCCTGCTGTTCGAGGGCGACGACTACATCGGCCGGCCGGTCAACCTGGCCGCCCGCCTGAGCGACCAGGCCCGCCCCGGCCAGATCCTCGCCGACGGCGACGTGGCCCTCATGGCCCCCGGCTGGGTCGAGGTGATCGATCGCGGCACCCGCCGCATCAAGGGCTTCGGCAAGGTCCGCGACGTGCGCCAGGTGCGCATGGCCCCGGGCGTCCGCCTCCCCGCCGACGCCTGACGCCGGCGGCACCAGCGGCCTCGCGGCCAGGTGTGGTGGGCCGACCTCGCCTCGCCTCTGCCCGCGTGGGCTGGCTCAGGGGCCGGGGAAGTAGCCCTTGAACCGCGATGCTTCGCCCGCCGCCGGGCCGCTCACCTCCAGGGTCGGGTGGTCGGCCGGGATCCGGCCCATGCCGGCCAGCGCCAGCTGGTCGACGTCGCCCTCGATCACGCACACCTGGTCCTGGGTGGGAGCCGGCAGGGCCTCCCAGCGCTCACCGCCGTGCTCGAGCACCAGCGCGCCGGCGGGCGAACGCAGCTCGAACGCCAGGGGCTCGGCCGGCCCGGCGACGGCGCCGGCGAGCATCGGCAACAGCCCCCCGAGGAACTCGAAGCCGTTGCTCGACACATCGTCCGGGAGCCGGTAGGCGTCGGAACCGAGGGCGTGCTCGAGATCCCAATGGTGGTACCCGTACTCCAGCGCCGCGATCTGGACGGCGATGGGAGTCGGGACGAGGCCGAAGGGCAGCGGCGTGAACGAGTCGAGGAAGGAGTCGTCGAGCTTGTCGACGGCCGTGACGAAGCGGTCCCGCCCGGAGCGCAGCGCCTCGGCGATCTCGCCTCGCGACGCGGTTCCGGGATGGGGGTAGGTGGGGATCTCCGAACTCCCGGCGAACAGGTTCTCGAACGCCTCGGCCTGCTGGTGGGCGGCGCGGCCGACGTGGTCCAGCAGCTCGGTCACCCGCCAGCCGGGGAGCCATTCGATCGTGCGGTCCCAGTCCTCGTCGGTCAGGTCGGACGACCGGTCGATGATGGCGTCGAGCTCGCGCGGCACGACGGACTGGGTGGTGGCGATGTCGAACACGGTGGGATCCTTTCGGTAGGATACTCCGAATCGGAGCATTGATACTCTGATTCGGAGTAGCTGGCAAGCACGGATCACCTGGCGTCGGAAGAATCCATGTCCAAGCCCACCAAGAAGCTCACCACGGTCTCCTACACGGTGCTCGGGCTGCTCCGGCTCAGGCCCCACACCCCCTACGAGCTGGCCGGTCAGGTCCGACGCCTGGCCGTGTTCTGGACCTCGGCCGAATCCGTCGTCTACACCGAGCCCAAGAACCTGGTCGCCCACGGGCTGGCGAGAGCCGCCAGCCAACAGAACGGGAAGCGCTCGCGGACGGTGTACTCGATCACGCCGGCGGGCGAGCGGGCCCTGGCGGCCTGGATGACGACGCCGAGTGGCGGGCCCCAGGTCCAATTCGAGGCCATGCTCCGCGTGCTGTTCGCCGATGCCGGTACCAAGGCCGAGGTCCTCGCCGCGGTCGAGGCCATCGCGGCGTGGGCGGCGATGACCCGGGCCAACGGCGAGGCGATCTCCCGCGACTACGTGGACGGCCACCCCCCGTATGCGGAACGGACCCACATCGTCGCTCTCACCATGGCGTACCAGGTGCTCTTCGTCCGAGCGGTGCAGGACTGGGCGGCCTGGGCGACCGAGCAGATCGAGCGGTGGGACGGCACCGGCGCCCAGCCCCGCGTCGACCTCACCGTGTTCGAACGTGTGATCCGGGGCGCCGACCCGCTCGGCGGCGTGGTCGACCATTGACGCTCCGTCGGTCCCGCCCGCAGGTGTCGACGGACGAGCCGGCGGCCGAAGCTCAGCCGGCCTGCTTGGCCACCGCCTCTGCGGCGGCCGCAGCGGCCTCGGGATCGAGGTAGCGGTCGGTGAGCGCCTTCTGCTCGAGCGGCCGCAGGTCGTCACCGAGCTCGAACACGAGGGGCATGCCGGTCGGGATGTTGAGTTCGGTGATGTCCTCGTCGGAGATGCCGTCGAGGTGCTTCACCAGGGCCCGCAGCGAGTTGCCGTGGGCGGCCAGCAGGGTGACCCGGCCGGCCCGCAGGTCGGGGACCACGGCGTCGTACCAGTAGGGGAGCATGCGCTCGACCACGTCCTTCAGGCACTCCGAGCCGGGGATGACGTCGGGGGCGAGGCCGGCGT
>CAZYPY010000098.1:0-12241 GCA_964649545.1 uncultured Microthrixaceae bacterium
CAGCTCGTCTCGGTGATCTTCACCGCCACGGCGGACATCCACTCGGCCTTCCCCGCCGAGGCCGCCCGCAAGTTCGGCCTCGGCGACGTCCCCCTGCTCTGCGCCCAGGAGCTCAGCATCGACGGGGGCACACCCTTCTGCGTGCGGGTCCTGATGCACCTCGAGAGCGACACGCCGCGCGCCGACCTCCACCACGTGTACCTCGAGGGGGCGCGCAGCCTCCGCGACGACCTCCCCGACTGATCGGCGATGGCCAAACGCGCCGCGCTGGTCGGCACGGGCCTCATCGGAGGCTCCATCGGGATGGCCCTGCGGCGCCAGGGGTGGCACGTCAGCGGGCTCGACCTCGACCGTGACCGGGTCGAGCGGGCCCTCGAGCTCGGCGCCCTCGACGCCATCGGCCGGGACCCCGAGGCGGAGATCACCTTCGTGGCCACGCCCGTCGGTGCCGTGGCCGACCTGGCGCGGGTGGTGCTCGACGACGGCACTGGCGTGGTCACCGACGTCGGCAGCGTGAAGGGCCCCATCGTCCGGGCCCTCGACGACCCGCGCTTCGTGGGCGGCCACCCCATGGCCGGCTCCGAGCAGGAGGGCGTGGAGGGCGCCCGGCCCGACCTCTTCGAAGGCGCGGTCTGGGTGCTGACGCCCGACGACCGCACCGACGAGACCGCGTACACGGCCGTGCGCTCGACGGTCTCGAGCCTCGGCGCCGAGGTGGTGGCCATCCCGCCGGACCGCCACGACGCCCTCGTCGCCATCGTGTCGCACGTGCCCCATCTGACCGCGGCCACGCTGATGGCGTTGGCCGACGAGCGCTCCGCCGACCACCGCGCCCTGCTGCGCCTGGCCGCCGGTGGCTTCCGGGACATGACCCGGGTCGCCGCGGGCCACCCCGGGATCTGGCCGGACATCTGCGCCGAGAACCGCGACGCCATCGTCGAGACCCTCGATCGCCTGATCGGCGAGCTCGGTGCGATGCGCGACGTGGTGGCCGGGGGCGACCGTGAGGCGCTGCTCGAGCGTCTGGCCGCGGCCCGATCGGCCCGGGCGAACCTGCCCGTGCGCTTCTCGCGACCGGACCAGCTCACCGAACTGCGGATCCCCGTGCCCGACCGGCCCGGCTCGCTCGCCGAGGTCACGACCCTGGCCACCGAGCTGGACGTCAACATCGCCGACCTCGAACTGGCCCACTCGGCGGAGGGCGACCAGGGCGTCATGCTGCTGCTCGTGGAGTCGGCCGAGGCGGCCCGCCTGGCCGACGCGCTCCAACGCCGCAAGTACGTGGTCGCCCTGCGCCCCCTGGAAGACCCGTGACCACGCTGGCCGTGGCCGGGCCGGCCGCCGTGCGGGGGCGGGTGCGCGTGCCGGGTGACAAGTCGATCTCGCACCGGGCGCTGCTGCTCGCCGCGTCGGCCGAGGGCACCTCCACCGTCACCGGCCTCTCGTCGGGCCAGGACGTGGCCCACACCCGCGCCGCCGTCACCGCCCTCGGCGCCGACGTGGCCGACGCCGACGACGGCACCGTTCGGGTCACCGGCGGGGGGCTGCGGGCGCCGCAGGCGGCGGTCGACGTCGGGAACTCGGGCACGGGCCTGCGGCTGCTGATGGGCGTGACCGCCGGTCTCGACGGCACCACCCGATTCGACGGCGACGACTCCATCCGCCGGCGCCCGATGGACCGCGTGGCGGTGCCGCTGCGGCGCATGGGCGCGCGGATCGACGGCACGGGAGACCGCTGCACGGCACCCCTCGCCGTGACCGGGGGGCCGCTGACGGGCATCGACTACGAGCTGCCCATGGCCAGTGCCCAGGTCAAGGGGGCGGTGCTGCTCGCCGGACTGCGCGCCGAGGGCGAGACGGTGGTGCGCGAGCGCCTCGAGACCCGCGCCCACACCGAGGAGATGCTGGCCGCGTTCGGCGCGGACATCCGCGTCGAGCAGGGGGAGGGCACCACGTCGTCGGTCCGGATCCGCCCCGGTCGGCTCACCGCCACCGACGTGATCGTCCCCGGCGACCCCAGCCAGGCCGCCTTCTGGATCGTCGCCGCCTGCCTGGTCCCCGGTAGCGACGTCCGCGTCGAGGGGGTCTACCTGGGACCCGCCCGCGGCGGCTTCCTCGAGGTGCTCGCCCGCATGGGCGCCGACATCGACATCGACGGGGCCACGGGCGACGTGCGGGCCCGTCACCGCGAGCTCCGAGGCACAGACATCACGGCGGAGGAGATCCCGGGCCTCGTCGACGAGGTGCCGATCCTGGCGGTCGCCGCCGCGGTCGCGGACGGCCCGACGCGGTTCCTGGGTGCAGGGGAGCTGCGGGTGAAGGAGTCCGACCGGTTGGCCACCGTGGCCTCCGAGCTCGGTGCGCTCGGGGCGCAGGTCGAGGCCCTGCCCGACGAGCTGGTGGTGGCCGGGGGTGCACGCCTCCAGCCGGGGCGGGTCACGTCGCACGGCGACCACCGCATCGCGATGGCCGGCGCGATCGCCGGGCTGGCCGCCAGGGGTGAGACCGTAGTGGAGGGGTGGGAAGTCGTGGCGACCAGCTACCCGGGGTTCGAGGCCGACCTCGAATCGCTGACAAGATCGTGACCGTCGTGGTGGCGGCAAGGGAGGTACGGACGTGCAGGTGATCGCCATCGACGGGCCCGCCGGCTCGGGCAAGTCCACCGTGGGTCGCGCCCTGGCCGAGCGCCTGGGCCTCGAGTACCTCGACACGGGGGCCATGTACCGGGGTGTGGCCTTCGCCGCGTTGCGCCGGGGCATCGACCCGGCCGACGCCGAGCCCGTCGCCCACCTCATGGAGCACCTCGAGCTGGAGGTGGGGGACCGGTCCCTCATGGTCGACGGGGTCGACGCCACCATCGAGATCCGCGGGCCCGAGGTCACCCGCGCGGTGAGCGTCGTCGCCGCCAACCCCGCGGTGCGAGCGGAGCTCCGCAGCCGCCAGCGGGAGTGGGCCGAGCGCCGGGGCGGCGGCGTCATCGAGGGCCGCGACATCGGCACGGTCGTGTTCCCCGACGCCCGCCTCAAGGTGTACCTGACCGCTTCGCCCGAGGTGCGGGCGGCCCGGCGCTCCAAGGAGGTCGCCGACCTGGACTACGAGACCGTCGCCCGCGACATCGCCCGCCGCGATGCGCTCGACCAGGGCCGTGAGGACAGCCCGCTCACCCAGGACGACGCGGCGGTGCTCGTCGACACCAGCGACCGCGGCGTCGCCGAGATCGTGGACGAGCTGTTGTCGCTCCTGGCCGCGGCGGGCGGCGAGGTGCCGTCGTGAGCGACACCGACCCTGGCGGCGCGGTAACCCCTGAGTCGACGCCCGCGGCGGCGGCCGCAGCCGCGGCCGCGGCGGAGGACGAGCGTCGCCGCAGCGAGAAGTACGGGGCCCGTCGCCACAGCGCGCCCCCGACCCGGGCCGCGCTGGCCATGTACGCCTTCGTGCGGGCGGTGCTGGCGGGGTTCTCCTACCTGTTCTGGCGCCTCGAGGTCCACGGCCGCGAGAACGTGCCGGCGACGGGCTCGTTCATCCTCGCGCCGATCCACCGCTCCAACATCGACACGGTGGTCGTGTGCACGTGCACCCGCCGGCGCATGCGCTACATGGGCAAGGACACCATGTGGAAGTACCGGTGGTCGGCGTGGTTCTTCTCGGCCATGGGCGGCATCCCGGTCCGCCGTGACGTGGCCGACCGCGAGGCCATGCGCCTCTCACTCGAGATCGCCTCCGGCACCGAGCCCATCGTGATGTTCCCCGAGGGGACACGGCGCACCGGCCCGGTGCTGCTCCCGGAGGACATGCACGACGGTCCCGCCTACGTCGCCTGCAAGGCGGGCATCCCCATCGTGCCCGTGGGCATCGGTGGGTCCGAGGACGCCATGCCCAAGGGGGCCAAGGGCATCCGGCCGGTGAAGCTGGCCATCGACATCGGCGCCCCCGTGTACCCGCCCGAGTCGACCACCGGTCGGGTCTCCCGCAAGGCCGTCCGCGACCTCACCGAGCAGCTCCGCGGCGAGATCCAGGTGTTGTTCGACCGCTCCCAGGAGCGGGTGGGCAAGCCCAACGCGCGTCCCTAGGCTGCGGGCATGGGGGAGCGTCCCGAGGCCACGCCCGAGCACCCGAAGCGCGAGCGCTGGCGTGAGGCGGCCATCGAGGCCGAGTACGCCACCGGCCGGCGCGAGGAGACCGAGCAGAAGGCCCGGGCCCACATCGCGATCCGCCTCGTGCGCATGACCGCCGGCTCGATCCTGTTGCTGGCCGGCCTCGCCATGCTGGCCCTCCCGGGCCCGGGCTGGCTCACCGTCGCCCTGGGCCTGGGTCTGCTGGCCCAGGACGTGCCGTGGGCCGAGCGCACCCTCGAGCGGGTCCGCCGACGCCTCCCCGCCGATGAGGACGGTCGCGTCAGCCGCCCGCTCGTGTGGGGCTCGCTGGGTGTGGCGCTGGCGGCGACGGGCGCCAGCCTCTGGTTCGCTTTCGCCTGACGGCAGCGCCGCTAGAAGAGCTTGGCCTGGGCGAAGACCTCGCGGACCATCGGCTCGAAGTGCTCGAGGGGCTCGGTCTCGCCGTCGGGGTCGAAGGCGACCTGGTCCCACTCGTCGGCGAAGCGCTCGGCCAGGGCGAAGGTCTCCGGGCTGAGGGTGTCGCGGTGCTTCTCGCGCGCGTCGGGGTCGCCGCCGAAGTGGTGGTAGTAGTGCCGGCCCTGGAAGTCCTGGTGGACCCGGATCATGTCGTAGACCTCGGTGCGCACGTAGGGCTTGAGGATGGCGGCGGCGATCTCGGGGTGGTTCGGGACGCTGATGGCCTTGCCGATGTCGTGGCAGAGCGAGGCGACGACGACCTCCTGGTCGGCCCCGGCCTTCTCGGCCAGGGTGGCGGTCTGGAGACCGTGGGTCAGTTGGTCGGTGGCGAAGCCGTCGGTGACGTCGGCCAGCGAGCGCAGCAGCGACAGCACGGTCTCCGCGACCCGGGTCTGGTTCTTGGCGGTCTCCGCGCCGATGGTCGCCCACTCCTCGGCGGTCGACTCGTCCATGCGGGTGAAGGTGGCAGCCATGGCGCCCATCGTCCCACAGCGACGCTCGGCCTCGCCGCCCGGCACCCGGGTTCAGCCGGCGTTGAGGAGGATGCCGAGGAAGACCGCGGCGATGGCGCTCAGGCCGCTGAGGGCGCCCCAGAAGGCGAGTGCCCCCTTGCTCGCGGCGCCGACGTGGGCGGCGGCGCTGATGCCCGAGGCCGCCACCACGACCAGCTTGAGGAACAGGGTGATCTGGTACTCGACGCTGGTGTCGGCCACGTCCACCGCGACCACGCTCCAGACGCCGGTGAGCACCAGCACCGCGAACGCGGGCCAGGCGAGGCGGTTGAACCGGCGGGCGACGGCGCGGGGAGCGTCGTCACCCAGGCCCCGCAGGGTGGGCACGAGGCCGGCGAGGGTGATCTGACCGCCCACCCACACCGCGGCGGCGAGGACGTGCAGGAAGAGCCGGATCGAGGTGGCGTCGACGGGGAGCACGCCCGACAGGATGGCCGCTGGGGCCGGTTCAGCGCGAAGCGGGGAGGGCGGCCAGCACGTCGCTCGCCTTGGTCTGACGGTCGTTCAGCCCCGGCCGGTCGGCCACGGGGCCGCCGAGGGTGAGGGTGGCGACGAGGTCGACCGCGTCGATGAGGTCGCGGAGGCTGCGGGGCGGCGGGAAGTACTCGTCCTCGTCGGTGTAGCGCACCTCCTCCACCCCCTCGGTGGGCGCCAGGTGGGCGATGATGGCCTCGACCAGCTCCTCGGGGGCGGAGGCGCCGGCGGTGACGCCGACCGTGCCGGCGAGGTCGTCGGGCACCTCGTCGACCCCGTTCACCCGCAGCACGCGCGGGCAGCCGGCGTCGCGGGCGAGCTTCTCGAGCGCCCGGGTGTTCGACGAGTTGGCCGACCCGATCACGATGGTGGAGTCGCATCGGTCGGCGATCTGGCCGAGGGCGGACTGGCGGTTGGTGGTGGCGAAGCAGAGGTCGCTGCGGCCGGGCATCCAGGTGTCGGGGAAGCGGGTCCGGGTGGCTTCCTTCACGCCGTCCCAGTCGCGGTGGCTGAGGGTGGTCTGGGCCAGCAGGGCGACGGGCTGGTCGAACTCGGGGAGGGCGGCGACCTGCTCCTCGGTCTCGACGAGGTGGATGGCGTCGGGTGCCACCGCCATGGTGCCGATCGCCTCCTCGTGGCCCTCGTGGCCGACGTAGACGATCTGGTAGCCCTTGCCGGCCCGCACCTTGACCTCGTGGTGGACCTTGGTGACGAGCGGGCACACGGCGTCGACGACGTAGCCGCCGTTGGCGCGGGCGGCCTGGACGACCTCGGGGGCCGAGCCGTGGGCGCTGAGCATCAACGGTGAGCCGGGCGGCACCTCGGCCACGTCGTCGACGAACACCACGCCCATGTCCTCGAAGCGGCTGACCACCTTCTGGTTGTGGACGATCTCGTGGTAGCAGTACACCGGCGGCTCGAAGGCACGGACCATCCACGCCAAGGCCTTGATGGCCATCTCCACGCCGGCGCAGAAGCCCCGCGGGGCACACAGGAGGACCCGGTCGACGGCCATGGCCTCAGCGTAGGGCCGAGGCCGCGGGGCGCGGCCGACCCCCGGAGGCGGCGGCCGGCCCCCCTAGGCTGGACCCATGTCGGGAGCTCGGGTGCAGGCCGTCGCGCCCGGATCGCCGGCGGAAGCCGCCGGACTGCTGCCCGGCGACGAGATCGTGGCCCTCAACGGCGAGGCGCCGCGCGACGTCATCCGCTACCGGGTGCTCACCGACGAGCCCGAGGTCCACCTCGAGGTCGTGCGCGGCGGGCTCACCCTGGAGCTCGAGGTGGCCAAGCCCGAGGGCCGGCCCCTGGGGGCCGAGGTCAGCTCGGCGCTGTTCGACCAGGTGCGCACCTGCGACAACCACTGCGAGTTCTGCTTCATCTACCAATTGCCGCCCGGCCTGCGGAAGAGCCTCTACCTGAAGGACGACGATTACCGGCTGTCGTTCCTCTACGGCAACTTCACGACCCTGACCCGCTTCACCGAGGCCGACCTCGAGCGGGTGGTCACCGAGGGCCTGTCACCGCTGCACGTCAGCATCCACGCCACCGACCCCGAGGTGCGGGCCGACCTGCTGCGCAACCGGCGGGGGGCGACGAGCCTGCGCTGGCTGCGGGCGCTGCTCGACCACGGGGTCACGGTCCACGGCCAGGTCGTGGTCCTGCCGGGGGTCAACGACGGCGCGGTGCTCGACGACACCCTCGCCGGCGTGCTCGACCGCTACCCCGAGCTGGCCAGCCTCTGCGTGGTGCCGCTCGGCTTCAGCCGCTTCGCCCCCGAGGGGCGCATGCGCCCGCACACCGTGGCGGAGGCCACCGCGGTGGTCGACACCGTCCACGACTGGCAGGAGGTCTTCCTCACGGTGCTCGGCCGGCGCCTCGTGTTCGCCGCCGACGAGTACTACCTGCTCGCGGGCCGACCCTTCCCGGAGGCCGACGCCTACGAGGGCTTCCCCATGCACGAGGACGGCGTGGGCATGGCCCGCACCTTCGAGCTCGAGTTCCTCGGCCTCGTCGACGAGGCCACCGGCCCCCAGGCGGGTTTCTTCGCCGACGTCGACGGCGCCCCCGCCGACGGCTACCGGGCGCCCCGCACCGTCCCGGCCGCTTCCGTCGCCGGCGGCGGATCGGGCGGCCTGGCCATCGGGCCCCGCCGCGACGCCCCCGTGGGCATCCTCACCGGGCCGCTCGGCGCCGCCGTGCTCGACCCCCTGATCGCCGGCCTGGGCCGCGAGGACGTGCGCGTGATCCCCGTGGCCAACGAGTACTTCGGCGGCAACATCGGCGTCACCGGCCTGCTCGTGGGTGCCGACCTCGAGCGGGTGCTCGAGGGCGAGCCCGCCGGCCACCGCTACCTGCTGCCCGACGTGTGCCTGACCCGCGGCCTGTTCCTCGACGGCACCACCCCGGCCGACCTCCCCCGTGCGGTCGAGATCGTCCCCACCGACGGGCTCGCGCTGCGAGCCGCCCTGGAGCGTTGAACGTGCCCCTTCCGGTCGTGGCGGTCGTGGGCCGCCCCAACGTGGGCAAGTCGACCTTGCTCAACCGCATCGTGGGCCGTCGCGAGGCCATCGTCGAGGAGAAGCCCGGCGTCACCCGAGACCGCAAGGAGGTCGTGGCCGAGTGGCAGGGGCGCGACTTCGTGCTGGTCGACACCGGCGGCTGGCTCCCCGGCGGCACCGACCTCGACGCGAAGGTGAGCCGCCAGAGCGAGCGGGCCATCGAGCACGCCGACGCCGTCCTCTTGGTGGTCGACGCCGCCCTGGGCATCGTCGAGGAGGACGCCAGGGTCGCCGAGATCCTGCGACGGTCGGAGGCCCCCGTGCTGGTCGTGGCCAACAAGGTCGACGACGGCGGTCGCGAGCCGGGCATCTGGGAGTTCGTCCGCCTCGGCCTGGGCGACCCCTACCCGGTCAGTGCCCTGCACGGTCGGGGCACCGGTGACCTGCTCGACGCCCTGGTCGCGGTGCTGCCCCCGGCCGAGGAGGCAACCGAGGAGACGTCGCCCGTGCGTGAGGAGGACGGCGGCCCGCGGGTGTTCGGCGTGGCCATCGTGGGCCGGCCCAACGTGGGCAAGTCGACGCTGTTCAACCGCCTGATCGGCGAGGACCGTGCCGTCGTGCACGACATGCCGGGTACCACCCGGGACTCGATCGACACCGTCGTCGACACCGGCGACGGCCCGGTCCGCTTCATCGACACTGCGGGGATGCGGCGCAAGAGCCGGATCGACGAGGGCACCGAGTACTTCTCGATGGTGCGGGCGCTGCAGTCGGTCGACACCGCCGACGTGGCCCTGCTCGTCATCGACGCCACCGAGGGCGTCACCCACCAGGACCAGCGCCTGGCCGAGCGGGTCGACGCCGCGGGGTGCCCGGTGGTGGTGCTGCTGAACAAGTGGGAGACCCTCGACGCCGAGCAGCGGGCCCAGGTGTCGGCCCAGATGGAGCGGCGCCTGCACTTCCTCGGTGAGGCCACCGTGCTCAAGATCTCGGCCCTCAGCGGCAAGGGCGTGCACAAGCTGCTACCGGCGCTCTCCGAGGCCATCGAGGACTACCACCGCCGCATCCCCACCCGGCAGGTGAACAACGCCATCCGGGCGGCGCAGGCGGCCCAGCCGGCGCCCCACGGCGGCCGGGTGCTCTACGCCACCCAGGGCGCGGTCGATCCGCCCACCTTCACCCTCTTCGCCAACAAGGCCCTGCCCCCGACCTACCTGCGCTACCTCGAGCGCAGCCTGCGCGAGGCGTTCGACATGGGGGCCACGCCCATCAAGCTGCGGGTGCGCAAGCGCTCGGAGTGACCTCCGATCGGCCGCGCCTCGCACCCCGTGGTGGCCCGGGGAGTCGACGCGGAGCTGTAACGGCTTCTTCATTCGCCTGGGGAGGGCCAGGGCTACGCTCGTTGGCTTCATGACGACCACGCTGCTGGCGGTTGCCGCCCTCGGTTGTCTCGTCGCCGCCCTCGTCTGGGGGCGGTCGGCCCGTCACCGCCACAAGGTCTGGCGGCGGGTGGCGGCCACGTCCGGGGACGCCGACGCCGCCACCATCGCGCTCGGCGACTACCGCAAGGACCTGCACACCACCGTCCTGTACCTCCTGCTGGCGGTGGCGTGCGCTGCGACCGCCGCCCGGCCGCCGCAGCGCGTGCTGCCGGTCGTGCTGTTCGGCGCGGTGTTGGTCACCGTGGTGTTCACGTTCGCCTTCGGGCGCAACTTCGTGCGGGACGCCCGGCTGGTGCAGAGCCGCAGCGAGCTCGAACGGCGCGCCCAGGAGGTCCTCAGCCAGGAGGAGCTCGCCCCCCGGCGCTGGGCCGCCCGGCTGGCACCCGACGACCTTCCCGAGGCCCCCGGCTTCGAGCTCGGCCGCGTCTACCAGGCGGGCACGGGTCTCATGGCCGGCGACTTCTACGACGTGTTCCCGGTCGCGCCGACCCGCATCGCCGCCGTGATCGGCGACGTCGCCGGCCACGGCATCGAGCCGTCCATCACCGCGTTCCAGGCCAAGTACCTGCTGCGGGTGTTCCTGCGGCAGTACCGCGATCCCGCCCAGGCGCTCGAGGAGCTCAACGCCCAGATGTCGGCGATGGAGCGTCCCGAAGAGCTCATCTCGGCCTGCGTCGTCGTGTTCGACACCGAGGCGGGCACCCTCCGGTTCGCCTCGGCCGGGCACCCCGCCGCGTGGCTCTGGCACGACCGCGAGGTGCGGCCGCTGCGATCCACCGGGCCGTTGCTCATGCTCGACCCCGCCGGCACCTATCACTCCCGGGAGATCCCCCTCGACCCGGGGGACCTGTGCCTGCTCTACACCGACGGGCTGGCCGAGGCCCGCGACGGCGACACCCAGTTCGGCGAGGACCGCATCGCCAACACCTTGCGCCGGGACCCGGGCGTGGCCCCGGACGTGCTGTGCAAGTCGCTGCTCGAGGCGGCCAGGGACTTCTCGAGCGGCACCCTCACCGACGACGTCGCCATCCTCGCCATCCGCCGGGCGTAGCCGGCGAGCCGGCTCCGGTCGCCGCCGTGCGCCCCCGCGGTCGGGAAGTAGCGACGGGAGGGTCGGAGCGACCACCATTCCCGTCGTGAGCGAGCCCGGGAACGACGCCGAGGACCACCGGGCGCTGCTGGCGTCGGCCGCCCAGCGGGCCCTCGCCGGCAACGTGGCCAAGGTGGGCGACAAGCTCGCCCGCCAGAACAAGTTGTTCGTGCGCGACCGGCTGGCGATCCTGCTCGACGAGGGCACGTTCGTGGAGGATGCTCTCCTGGCCAACACCTCGGCCGAGGACCTCCCCGCCGACGGCGTGGTGACCGGCACCGGCGAGATCGACGGCCGCACCGTCGTCGTGGTGGCCAACGACCCGACGGTGAAGGCGGGCTCCTGGGGCGCCCGCACCGTGGAGAAGATGGTGCGTGCGACCGAGCTGGCGCTGCAGTACGAGCTGCCCATCTTCTGGCTGATCGACTCCGCCGGCGCGCGCATCACCGACCAGGTCGAGCTGTTCCCGGGCCGCCGGGGCGCCGGGCGCATCTTCTACAACCAGGTCAAGCTCTCGGGCCGCGTGCCCCAGATCTGCTGCCTGTTCGGCCCGTCGGCGGCCGGCGGGGCCTACATCCCGTCCTTCTGCGACATCATCGTCATGGTCGAGGGCAACGCCTCGATGTACCTGGGCTCGCCCCGCATGGCCGAGATGGTGATCGGCGAGCGCACCACCCTCGAAGAGATGGGCGGCGCCCGGATGCACGCCACCGTCTCGGGCTGTGGCGACAACCTGGCCGTCGACGACGCCGACGCCCTCGAACAGGCCAAGGCCTGGTTCTCGTACTTCCCCGACCGCTGGCGGGACGCGCCGCCGGTGTACCAGGCAGTGCCCCCGGCCCGTGAGCTCACCGCGGACCTCGTCCCCGACGAGGAGCGCCAGGCCTACGACATGCACCACGTCATCGACGCACTGGTCGACGAGGAGAGCTTCTTCGAGATCAAGCCGCTGTTCGCCCCCGAGCTGATCTGCGGCCTCGGGCTGCTCGACGGCAAGCCCGTCGGCGTCGTCGCCAACAACCCGCTGCAGAAAGGCGGCGTGCTGTTCGTCGACTCGGCCGACAAGGCCGCGCGGTTCGTCTGGTGCTGTGACGCCTTCAACATCCCGCTCGTGTTCCTCTCCGACGTGCCCGGCTTCATGGTCGGCACCGAGGTCGAGCGCCAGGGGATCATCCGCCACGGCGCCAAGATGGTCACCGCCATCTCCGAGGCGACGGTGCCCAAGGTGTCGGTGATCGTCCGGAAGTCCTACGGCGCCGGCCTGTACGCGATGTCGGGCCCGGCCTTCGAGCCGGAGGCCACCATCGCCCTGCCGACCGCCAAGATCGCGGTGATGGGCCCCGAGGCGGCGGTGAACGCGGTCTACGCCAACAAGATCGCCGAGATCGACGACGACGCCGAGCGGGAGGCCTTCGTGGCCCGGGAGCGCGAGCGCTACGAAGCCGACGTCGACATCCTGCGCCTCGCCTCCGAGCTCGTGGTCGACGCCGTGGTCGAGTTCGGTGACCTGCGGGCGGAGGTCGTGCGCCGGCTGGACCGGGCCCGCACCAAGGACCGACACTTCAGCGACCGCCGCCACGGCGTCCCCCCGGTCTGAGAGGCTCGCCCCGTGCCGTTCTGCGAGGACTGCGACAAGTACTACACCCCGACCTCG
>CAZYPY010000099.1:0-12237 GCA_964649545.1 uncultured Microthrixaceae bacterium
GGGTGGGAGTGCTCGACGTACTCGTGGCGGTGCCGGTGGGTGTGGCGCTCGCTCGACCCTTCGGGATGGGCGTGTTGGTGGTGATCGTCGTGGCGGTGCTCGTGCTCGTGCTCGACGGGTTCGTGGCGGTGGGGGTGTTCGTGGCTCGTGCGCAGCGACAGCGCGACGCCGCCGGCGGCGAGCGGGACGGCGACGGCTTGGAGGACGGTGATGCTCTCGCCCAGCAGGGTCCAGGACAGGAGCGCCCCAAGAAGGGAGCGGTGGCGAAGATGACCTGACCGCGCGCCGCACCGAGATCCCGGGCGCCCTTCACCCACAGGGTGATGGAGAGGCCGTAGCCGAGTGCGCCGATGAGCAGCGCCGCCGCGATCTGGCGGGCCTCGACCTGCCAGGCGGCGGCCACCGCGATGCCGAGGAGGAGGTTGGCGGTGCCGGCGACCGCGCCCTTGGCGAACGTGATCTGTTCGGGGCGGAGCTGGTCGATGCGGGCGGTGACGCTGTTGTCGATCCCCCACGCGATGCAGGCACCGATGACGAGCAGCCCACCGAGGTCGATCGCGGCGCCCGGTTCCCACACGAGGAGCACCCCGGCGAGGGCGAGCAGCGCCACCGCAGCCAGGAGGCGGCGGCCGAGGTGCTCGCGGAACACGAGGGCCGCGAGGGCGATGGTGGCGACGAGCTCGAAGTTCAACAGCAGCGACGCCGAGGCAGCCGGTATGCGCTCGAGCCCCGCCACGAGCAGCACCGGCCCGATCGCGCCGCCGAACAACACGGCGAGGGCGAGCGGCCGCCCGCCGGCGCGGAGCGCGGTCGTGGACGGACGGTGGCGGGCGACGGCGGGCAACACGGCCAGTGCGGCACCGAGGTAGAGCAAGCCGGCGAGCACCAGGGTGGGCATGTCCCCCGCCAGCACCGACGCCGCCGGCGCCGAGGCGCCGAAGAGCACAGCGGCGGCCAGGCAGCGCGCGACGCCGCGGCGTGGAAGCGAGGAGGCGGTGCTCGTCATCCGATCAGCAGGCGTCGCAGCAGACGTCGCCGTGCCAGGCCTCACGCCCTTCACGCACCGCGAGCGCGGCGATCACGAGGGCGGCGATCGGGTCGGCCCACCACCAGCCGAGGGTCGCGTTGGCGACCAGGCCCACGAGCAGGACGGCCGACAGGTAGCTGCACAGCATCGTCTGGCCGCCGTCAGCCACGACGGTGCGGCTCGACATGCGGCGCCCGAGGCGGCGCTTCGACACGGCCAGGACCGGCATGACCACCAAGGACAGGGTGGCCAGGATGATGCCCGGCACCGACTCGGACGGCTCCGATCGGGCGACGAGGTCCCATCCCGCCTGCCCGGTCACGTAGGCGGCGAAGACGAAGAAGCTCCCGGCGATGAGCTTCAGTGCCCGCTGCTCGCGTTCGGCATCGGCCCCGGAGAACTGCCAGACCACCACCAGCGCGGAGCCGACCTCGACGATCGAGTTCAGACCGAACCCGACCAGGGCGATGGAGCCGGCTTCGGCGCCCGATGCGAGTGCAACGAGCGCCTCGAGGCTGTTCCAGGCGATGGTCGCCCACGCCAGCACCAGCGCGCTGCGGCGCCATCGGGTCCGGTCGGCGGTCAGGGCTGGGAGGCTGAGCCGGATCTCAGCCATCGCTCGCCTCGAGCAGGGCTCGCAGTTCGGCTGCGACGGGCATCGGACGCGTGGCGGGCACCGATGCTCGTCCCGTGTTGCCTTCGGGGTAGCGGCCCGTGAGCGAGCCGGGTCCGGCCACGACGAGGCGCAGGACCTGACCTAGGACCTCGCGGCGGTCACGGGTGCGCCACCCGAGCCCGAGCATCGCCCCATGGACCCTGACGTGCGGCCATGCCCACGGCTGGGACAGCACGTGCGCCTCCTCGAGCAGCGACCACGCGCGGTCGACGTCGCCTGCCGAAACGGCCAGCCCAGCCTCGTGAAAATCGTGCTTCAGCCGTTCGGCGAGCGGCGGTGGGATCGTGCGGCTCATCGAGTTCCTCTCCGGTCGTGCTCACATCCCCGCGCCGGCGGAAGGGCGAGGTCGGTCAGCTGCCGGAGGGCGTCTGCGAAGCGCGGGTCGGCGAGCTCGTAGCGGACACGGCGGCCCTCGGGCTCTGCCACGACCAGGCCGCAACCGCGCAGGCACGTCAGGTGGTTGGACACGTTCGCTTTCGTCGTCCCGAGCCCTTCGACCAGGTCACCCGGGTACTTCGGCCCGGCCAGGAGCTCCACCAGCAGGCGCCGCCGGGTGTCGTCGGCCAGGGCGTGGCCGATCCGGCCCAGCGCATCCAGGTCGATCACGGTCACTCCCATGAGCAGCACGGTACACCTGCTGCTGTACCAATGCATGCGGCGACGACCACAGCGCGCTGCAGCCGCCGAGTACCGAACGTGGGGCCGAGGCCACGTGGGCCATCGGGCCTGCGCTGTCCGACCGTTGTCACCCCCCGGTGGACACTCCGAGCAACTGCTGGGCGACGGGCTCGAGGATGAGCCAGGGGTGTCCTCTTGTAGGGCGTGTGCCGTTGGCGTCCCAGCCGGCGAGCTCGACGAGGATGCGCAGAGCGTGGACCTTGCGGTGCCACTCGAGGTTCTCGTCGTCGACGGCGGCAGCCGTTCCGTCGGTGAGCGTGCGGTAGGTGGACAAGAACCGTCGGGCGATGTTGCGGCCGACGAGGCGGAGCAGCGCGGCGCCGGCCCTGGGCAGCGGGATGGGCGGGTTCGCGAGCATGAGGTCGGTGAACCCGAGGGTGAAGCCGGGATGCGCGACCCGGGCGACGGTCCAGTCGATGAGGGAGGCGCCCGCCGGGGTGACGAGCAGGTTGAACGGGTGAAGGTCCCCATGGGTGATGACTCGAACTGTTGAGCGCGGTTCGGCGGCGACGAGTCGGGCAGCCGCTGCGGCGATGTCGGGGCGGCCGAGGGCCTCGGCGTAGCCCGCTTGTTCCTCGATGAACCCGGTGGTCGTCGTCGGGAACGGGCGATCGAGCGCTTCCAGTTCGTCGGCGAGGGGTCCAGCGTCGAGGGCGTGGAGGTCCGCCGCGATGCGGGCCAGTTGATCTGGCAGGTGGCGGACGAGGTTGGGGATCTGGCCGGCAATGGTGCCAAGGCCGAGTCCGGCCATCGGCGGTCGTCCGTCGACGGCGTCCATGACGATGAGGAACCGGCCGAGCGGGCCGGTCTCGTCGGCGGTGAGCCGGACCAGGGGTGTGGGAAAGCCCTGCTCGGCGACGGCGCGCTGGATGGTGGCCTCCCAGACACCGGCGACGGGGTTGGGGACGATGCGGGCGACGAGGTCGCGATCGAGAGGGGCCGGGGGGTCGGCGAGGCGGAAGCGGAGCATCTCGGCGTAGAACCCACCCGCCAACGGGGTGGTCGGCGCGGTGAACTCGAGGTCGGCCCGGCCGGTCGCGTCGCGCAGCGTGTCGAGCAGGAGCGTCGTCGTCGGGCTGTCCAGCGAATTCACATCTGTCACGGTGTTTACCGTAACGGTATTGACCGCTATTGTCTCGGGCATGGCTCGAGATGAGACGATCAACGAGGCATCGGCGGGCATGGCAGTAGAGGAACTGTCCGCCCGGACCGGAGCCCCGGTGCGCACGATCCGCGAGTACCAGACGTGGCAGATCCTCCACCCGCCAACGCGGGTCGGCCGCAGGGGCTTCTACGACGAGTCCCACGTCCGCCGGCTCGAAGGGATCGCCCGACTCCAGGAGCGCGGCTACTCGATCGCCGCGATCCGTGACCTGTTCGACGCCTGGGAGCAGGGCGCCGGTCTGCGTGACGTGCTCGGAGTCGACGACGCCATCGGCCTTCCGGCCGACGAAGCCCCGATCGCGATCACCCGGGACCGACTCACCGAGCTCATCGCGCCGATCGCCGAGTCGGACCGGCTCCTGGCCCGGGCCTGCAAGGTCCGGTTGCTGGTCGCCCATGGGGATGAGTACCTGGCCCGAAGCCCTGCGTTGGTGCAACTCGTCGCCGACGCCCTCGCCGCCGGCGTGTCGCCGTCCGCGGCGCTCGATCTCGCCGCCGCGGTAACGGACGCAGCCGACGATGCCGGCCGCACCGCTGCGGGGGTGGTCGCAGCAGGTGTCGACAACGGGGCGGATGTCGAGGCGCTGGTGCGTCGCGGGCGGGTGCTGCTGGCCCGCTCTGTCGCGACCCACACCATCGACCGGGTGGGCCATCACCTCCTCGATCAGTCGGGCACCCGTCCCGAACTGGTCGACCTGGTGGCAGGCATCCGAATCGGCAGCAACCCCCGACCGACCCGGACCACGAAGGGAGCCGAGCGATGAGCGAGTGGGAATCCACCGAGGGCGAGCACTGGGCGGCCAACGCCGACCGCTACACCCGGATGCTCGTCGGTTTCGGTGACATCGTCACCGCCGCGGCGTCGTACCGGCCTGGCGAGCGCGTGCTCGACGTCGGCTGCGGCAACGGCGACCTCACGCTCACCGCGACGCGAGCGGTCGGCCCGGAAGGATCGGTGCACGGAGTCGACCTCTCCCCCGCCATGCTCGCCGTGGCGGCCAGCCGCGCCACAACGGAAGGCCTCGAAAACGTGACCTTCGAGGCCGCCGACGCGGCGACCTTCCGGCCCGACGTCGCCGGATTCGACGTCATCGTGAGCCGATTCGGGGTGATGTTCTTCGACGACCCGATCGAGGCGTTCGCGCACATCCGCACGCTGATGGCACCCGGCGGCCGCCTCGCGTTCGCGTGCTGGCAGGAGCTCTTCGCCAACGACTGGATGATGGTGCCTGGGGCGGCGGTGGCCGAGCTGCTTCCGCTTCCCGAGGGCGAGGACCCATCCGCACCGGGGGCCTTCGCGTTCGCCGATGCCGCGCGAATCACCGGCGTCCTCGCAGACGCCGGTTTCCACGATCCCTCGGCGTCGCCGACCACAGCTGAGCTGTGGATGGGCGACGACGCGATCGAAGCGGCCCGGTTCCTGCGAACCACCGGCCTCGGTCGCGCCGTGTTCGACGGCGCACCTCCGGACCTGGAGCAGGAGGCGGTCGCTCGGGCAACCGCGGCGATGGTTCCCTACGAGTCGGCTGGGGGCGTGCTGCTCGGCGGGGCGGCCTGGTTGGTCACCGCCCGGGCCTGATCGCCTCGTAGGCGTTCGAGGATGGCAGCGACCACCTCGAGCGCATCGTGGGCGCCGTCGGCCTCCCCCTTCTCGAAGTCGTCACCGTCGGTGGCCATGGTGTTAGTGACGTGCGCGACGCAGACCACGTCGAAGCCTCGGACCTGGGCGAAGGCGTAGAGCGCAGCGGCTTCCATCTCGACCGCGACGATTCCCAACGATTCCGCGTAGACGATCGCGTCGGGAGTCTCGCGGTAGGGGGCGTCGGTGGTCCATGTCGCCCCGGTCACCACAGGCTGAGCGAGCCCGCTGAGCTGCCCGTCGAGGCGGCCCACGAGGTGGGACGGCGCGTCTGACCACCTGCCCGGCGGCAGGTAGTGGTGGCTGGTGCCTTCGTCGCGCAGCGCCCGGTCGATGATCACGAAGTACGGCGGCTCCGCGACCCGGGTGATCGAACCGGACGAGGTGACGCTGACGAGCAGCTCGCAGCCCGACACCGCGAGCTGTTCGGCGAGGAGCACGGCGAACGATGCGCCGACGGCGCAGCCGATGACCCCGATCTCGGTGCCAGCGAGGTCGAAGGTCCACAAGGTGGTGTGGTAGCAGGCCCAGCCCAGGTGCTCGGTGGCCCGGCCGGTGGCGGTGAGGTGGCGAACGATGTCGCCGTCGGGATCGAGCAGGCACACCTCTGGCACGGCGATGTAAGGCCGGCCGCGCTGGCGGCGTCCCTCGCGCAACAGGTTGGCGGGCTCGAACACCGACGGCTGGTCGTACGCTTTGGCGCGCAGCAACGGACTGCTGTCGTCGTCCACTGGTCGGTCAGCTCTCGAGGTCGGCGTCGTCGGGGACCGGGGTGCGTTCGTGGCGGGGGTGGGTCTCGTACATGCGCACGAGGACCACGATGCCCGACGCAGCGGTGAGCGCGCCGATCGCCCAGATGGCGAGGCTGATGTCGAAGGCGTCGGCGAGCACGCCGGCGAGGAGTGCGCCGACCGCGAAGCCGCCGTCGCGCCAAAGCCGGTAGATCCCGACCGAGCGGGCCCGCCAGGTCGGGTGGGCGACGTCGCCGATCGCGGCGAGCAGCGTCGGGTAGACCATTGCGGTGCCGGCGCCGAGGAGCACCGCGGCGGCCGCCCAGACGGCGAAACCCTCAGTCGCAGCGAACACCCCGAGTGCGCCCGCCTGCAGGAGCATGCCGCCCACGATCAGCGGCTTGCGGCCGATGCGATCGGACAGGCCACCGGTGACCAGCTGCCCGAGGCCCCACACCGCCGGATAGAGCGCGGCGAGGATGCCGATGCGGGCCACCGACAGCCCGGCGGCGGCGAAGTACAGCGGGAGGAGGCCCCAGGCGAGTCCGTCGTTGAGGTTGTTGACGAGCCCGGCCTGCGAGCAGGAGGACAGCGCCTTTTCCCGGAAGGACGTGAGCCGGAAGATCTCCCCGGTCGTGAGGTCCCCGTGGAGGTGATCGGCCGTGGTGACGTGGCTGGCGGCTTCGTGGAGGGCGTGGCCACGGGTCTCGCGCACGAAGAGGGTGGACAGTCCGAGGCCGAGCGCGGCGTAGGCGATGCCGAGGTAGAACGGCTCGGGGCGCAGCCCGTGGCTCGATGCGATGAACCCGGTCGCGAGCGCGGTGAGCGCGACGGCGACGTAGCCGGCGGCCTCGTTGAACCCCATGGCCAACCCCCGCTTGGCCGGCCCCACGAGGTCGATCTTCATGATCACCGTCGTGGACCAGGTGAGCCCCTGGTTCACGCCCAACAAGACGTTCGCGAAGATGACCCATCCCCAGCTGGGCGCCCAGATCAACAGCAGCGGGATGGGGATGGCGATCAGCCAGCCGGCGACCAGGACGGGTTTGCGGCCGAAACGGTCCGACAGGGTTCCGGCGAAGAAGTTGGTGGCGGCCTTCACGATGCCGAAGGCGGCGATGAAGGTGAGTGTCGAGGAGAAGGCGGTGAGCCCGAACTCCTGCTCGGCCAGCAAGGGGAGGACGGTGCGCTCTTGGCCGAGCATCCCGCCGACGAGCGCGTTGATCCCGACCAGGAGGAGGAACTGGCTTAGGTTCTCGCGCAGCCCGAGCCGGATGGTCCTCGGCCGGCCCGTTGTGCTCGTGGCGGTGCTCATGTGGTTGTCAGCGGCGTGCCGGTGATCGCGACCCAGTCACCAGGGCCGCCCGCGAGGACCGACACCTCGCGGCCAGCAGATTGGAGGATGCTGGCTGCGGTCATGGCCCGCTCCCCGTGGCCGCACATGACGGTGAGCGGGCCGTCGGGAACGTCAGCGGGGCTCAGGTCGCTGACCTTGCCAAGCTCGACGTGGAATGCCCCGGGGATGTGGCCGGCAGCCCACTCGTTGTCCTGTCGGATGTCGAGCACCGGGCCCTCGAGAGCGTCGGCGGCGACGAGCGGGATGCTCGAGACGGGGCGGCCGGCGCCGACCCACGCGTCGACGCCCCCGGACAGGCGGCCGGCGAGGGAGTCGTGGCCGACGGTGAGGGAGTCGTGGCCGACGGTGAGGGCCTGCCGTACGAGGTCGGGCTCGTCCTGATCGTCGTCGAGGACGAACACGACGGGCTGGTCGAGGTCGGTGAGCCAGCCGAGCCACGACGCGAAGACCGGGCGCAGCTCGATCGACAGCGACCCCGGGATGTGACCAGCGGAGAAGGCCGCGATCTTGCGGGCATCGACGATCGCCGCCCCATCGGAGACGAGACGGTCGACCTCACCGAGGGTCAGCTGGGCGAGGTGAGGGACGTCGTCGTACAGCGGTCGGCCGTCCTGGTTGATCGACGGCAGGCGACGGAAGTAGCCGGGGAACGACCCGAGCCCGGCGAGAAGATGGGTGACGAAGTCCGTCCTCGCCCATCGACAGGAGAGGGTCGGTGGCCCGTTCGTGGCCGATCGTGGTGGTTCGATCACCACCCCCGGGCGCCGAGCAGAACGAACCTGCCCCGTGGGTCGGGTAGACGGGCAGGTCATCGGGGAGCGTGAGGATCTGCTGGGTGACCGCACGGTACATCTCGTGCGCCAGTTCCTCGCGGTGCTCGTCGCCGAGGAGGTCGGTCCGTCCGACCGTGCCCACCATGAGCGATCCGCCCGAGAACAGCGCCACCGGGCCTCCGTCATCGGACAACAGGTACGACAGGTGGTCTGGGGTGTGGCCGGGGGTGGCGATGGCCCCGAGTCGATAGCGGCCGACCTCCACCACCTCCCCGTCGACGAGGCCCACGTAGTCACGGTTGAGTCTCGCGGCAGCAGGAGCGAGGAACGTGGCGCCGGGGGCGGCCAGGTCGGGACTGCCCGAGACGTAGTCGGCATGCGTGTGCGTGTCCGCCGTATACGCGATGCGCAGCCCCCGCTCGGCGGCGCAGGCAACCTGTGCGGTCGGGATGCGGGCCGGGTCGATCACCAAGGCGGTGCCATCGCCGAGATCCACCAGATACGACGAGTGACCGAGGCCCTCGTTCACGAAGCTTGCGATCTGCGATACCACCACGAACCTCCGGCCCGGCGTTCAAACGTTTCTTTGAGCATAGGGGTGCGCCAACAGATCCTCAAGTGATAGTTTGAATACGTGCGGCCGACTCGGGCTCGAGCAGCGAAGGACGACCTCTACGACGCGTTCGCGTCGGTGGCCAAGGCCCTCGGGAGCGGACGGCGAGCCGAGATCGTCGACCTCCTCGCCCAAGGCGAGCGATCGGTCGAAGAGGTCGCCATCGAGATCGGCCAGAGCGTGGCCAACACCTCCCACCACCTCCGCTCGTTGGCCACCGCCGGGCTCCTGCAGTCCCGGCGCGACGGCCAGCGGATCATCTACCGGCTCACCAGCGACCGCGTGGCAGACCTGTGGGCCGCGCTGCGCGACGTCGCCGCTACCCACGTCGCCGACATCGACGTCCTCATCGACGCCTACCTCGGCGCCCGCGACCAGATCGAAGAGGTCACCATCGACGAGCTCGCCGACCGCCTCGACCGGGGCCGTGCCGTCGTCATCGACGTGCGACCCACCCTCGAGTACGACGCCGGCCACATCCCCGGCGCCCGGTCGATCCCCATCGACGAGCTCGACGACGCCCTCGACGCGCTCCCCCGTAGCCGCGAGATCATCGCCTACTGCCGTGGCCCCTACTGCGTCTACGCGGACGACGCCGTTCGCCTCCTGCGCGCCCGCGGGTTCACCGCCCGTCGCCTCGACAGCGGCTACCCCGAATGGGAACGAACCGACCACCCCACCGAGACCCAGGCCAGGGAGCGCACCGCATGAACGTCCTCGTGATCTGCCAAGGCCCCGCCTACGGCGACGAACGCTCCTACAACGGGCTACGCCTCCCCGGTGCGCTCGCCAAGCGTGACGGCACCGATGTGAAGGTGTTCCTCATCGGGGACGGCGTCACGTGCGCGGTCGCCGGCCAGAAGGTGCCCGACGGCTACTACCACCTCGACCGCATGATCACCGCGGCGGGCCACCACGACACCGAGATCGGGTGCTGTGCCACCTGCCTCGACGCCAGGGCCATCACCGACGACCAGCTCACCGCCCCGGCCCATCGAGCCACGCTGGAGGACCTCGCCGACTGGGTGCTGTGGGCCGACAAGACCGTCACGTTCTGAGGGCGCGGCCGTGACCTCCTCGGCGCCAGACGACCTCATCTACCTCGACCACAACGCCACCACCCCGGTCGCACCGGAGGTGCTCGATGCCATGCTGCCCTACCTGAAGGGCGAGTACGGCAACCCTTCCAGCGACCACACCCTCGGCCGCCGAGCCCACGAGGCGATCGACGACGCACGCGCACAGGTCGCGGCGCTCATCGGCGCGGAGCCCGACGAGATCGTGTTCACGTCCGGCGGGACCGAGTCCAACAACATCGCCATCCGTGGCACGGCCGCGACCGCAGAACCTGACCGGCGACGCATCGTCACCTCCCAGATCGAACATCCGGCCACGGCCCGGCCGTGCGAGCTCCTCGAAGCGCAGGGATGGGCCATCTCGCGTGTGCCCGTCACCGACACCGGAACGGTCGCGCTCGACACGATCGTCGACGCACTCGACGCCGACGTCGCGCTCCTGACGGTGATGCTGGCGCAGAACGAGACCGGGGCGATCATGCCGGTGGCCGGAGCGGCTCGAGCAGCGCGTCAACTGGGGATCGTCACGCACACCGATGCCGCCCAGGCGATCGGCAAGATCGAGGTCAACGTCGGGTCGCTCGGTGTCGACCTGCTCTCGATCGCCGGCCACAAGTGCTACGCACCCAAAGGCGTCGGTGCGCTATACGTCCGAGACGGAACACCGCTGGACCCCGTGCTCGTCGGTGCAGGTCAGGAACGCGGGCTACGTCCCGGCACCGAGAACGTCGCCCACATCGTCGGGCTGGGAGCCGCCTGCCACCTCGCGCAGGGTCGGATGGAGGCCGAGGCGGCTCGGCTGCGAACCCTGCGCGACCAGCTCTGGCTCGAACTGTCGGTCCGGATCCCCGGACTCGAGCGACACACCCCGGCAGCCGACACCCTGCCCAACACACTGATGGTGTCGTTCCCGGCCGCTCTGGGCCGCGACCTCCTCAGCCGGGCCCCTCGGCTCGCGGCCTCCACGGGGTCAGCGTGCCATGCCGGGCGGGACACTCCCGGAGAAACACTGGTCGCCATGGGCGTGCCACCCCACGTGGCCCTGGGCGCAGTGAGGCTGTCACTGGGCCACGACAACACCGCCGCTGACATCGTCGAGGCCGTCGACATCCTTGCGCGGGCCCACCGGAGCGCCACCACGGATGCTGGGACATGACGTCGGCTCTGATTCGACCAGCCCGAACCCGTCCACGCCGACGCCGACGCCGACGATGAGCGCGCACCCGACCGCCACGCACGCCGGCTCGACATGGGCCGCCGACGCCGAGCAGTACGACCACTGGTTCGGGTCTTCCTGGGGTTCCTACGCCTTCACCACCGAGCGACAGGTGGTCCTCCACGCCGCCGGAAGCCTCACCGGCAAACGCGTCGCCGACATCGGCTGTGGGACCGGGCGGTTCACGACCCACCTCGAGCGCGACGCCGGCCACGTCATCGGACTGGATCCCGACCCTTCGATGCTCGTCATCGCTTCGAGACGAACCCAGGCCCCGCTGGTCCTCGGCGACGGGCACCGACTCCCGTTCGCCGACCACCGCTTCGACCTCGCCATTGCCGTCACCGTCTGCGAGTTCGCCACCGACCCCGCAGCAGTCGTCACCGAACTGGCACGAATCACGCGACCAGGAGGACGTGTCGTTGTCGGCGCCCTCAACCGCGACAGCCCATGGGGAATCGTCAACCGCCACCAGTTCGGCCAGCCTCCTTGGGATTCCGCCCGGTTCCTTTCCCCCGGCGACCTGCACCGACTCGGAGAGCCGCACGGCACCGTGCACCTCGACGCCGCTCTGTACCCGCCCCGGGCCCTGCCGTTCATCAACATCTGGGGGCCCGTGCTCGATCACGTCGGCCGCCTCGTCGCACCAGGAGCGGGGGGCGTTCAACGTCCTGACGATTGACACCCACGACCGGAGGAACCACCCATGAGCGATACCGGCCCGACCATCGGACTCGTCCTCGACTGCCGGCAACCAGCGCGCCGCGCCGAGTTCTGGACGGCTGCGCTCCGCTACGTCTCGGTCGGCCAGGCCGGCGCCTACGTCGTGCTGTTCCCCGACGGCCGGCCCGGGCCGAAGCTCCTTCTCCAGCACGTCCCCGAACCCAAGACCACCAAGAACCGCATGCACCTCGACATCGACGCCGCCGACATCGAAGCCGAAGCCGCACGACTCGAAGCCCTCGGCGCGCACCGGGTCGCCGACGAGCAGATGCACGAGCACGGCACCAGCTGGATTCTCATGACGGACCCCGAAGGCAACGAGTTCTGCGTGTGCGCCGGCGCCAATCAGACCAGCTGACACCCGCAACGTGGCCTTGGGACTGCCGCGCACTTTCTCAAGCCGCCGGCACTCGTCGTCGAGGCCCTGAAGAGCGGGTCAGTGCCCCGTCGATGTGATCGGAACGGGCATCACTCGGCCGACGAGGCTCCAAGCCGCCCAAGAGGTGTTGGAGGCTCGACGAGAGGTGGAGGCACGATTCCTTCAGAGCCGCTTCGATGCACTAG